>NZ_JBHVVN010000033.1:0-1022 GCF_042882685.1 Pseudarthrobacter sp. NPDC058196 | reverse complement strand
AGGACGATGGTGGCCCAGGTCATGATGATGCCGACGGAGGCGATGTTGAGGACGATTTCGAAGGCGTCGGCGGGGACGAGGTAGTTCAGGGGGACGCCGAGGAGGGAGACGACGGCGGTGATGGCGATGCCGCCGTAGGGGACGCCTGCTTTGTTCATGCGGGAGGCGAATTTGGGGGCGGAGCCGTTGACGGACATGGAGCGCAGGATCCGGCCGGTGGAGTAGAGCCCGGCGTTCAGGGAGGACAGGGCGGCGGTGAGGACGACGAGGTTCATGATGACGTCTACGCCTTGGACGCCGATGGAGCCGAAGAACGTCACGAAGGGGCTGACGCCTTTTTGGTAGGTGGTGTAGGGCAGCAGGAGGGCCAGGAGGATCACGGAGCCGACGTAGAACACGGCGATGCGGAAGACCACGGAGTTGATGGCTTTGGGCATGATTTTTTCGGGGTTTTCGGTTTCGCCGGCGGCGGTGCCGACGAGTTCGATGGAGGCGTAGGCGAACAGGACGCCTTGCATGAGGATGATCATGGGGAGCAGGCCGGTGGGGAAGATCCCGCCGTGGTCTGACAGGAGGCTGATGCCGACGTGCTGGCCGGTGACGGGGGTGCCGAAGATGACGAAGTAGGTGCCGATGATCAGGAACGCGACGAGGGCGGCGACTTTGATCAGGGCGAACCAGAATTCCATTTCGCCGAAGACTTTCACGGAGACCAGGTTCAGGGCGAGGACGACGATGAGGGCGGTCAGTGCCCAGGCCCACTGCGGGACGTCGGCCATCCAGGGGATGTAGTTGCCGAAGAAGTGCATGTAGAGGGCGGCGGCGGTGATGTCCACGATGGTGGTGGTGGCCCAGTTGATCCAGTAGAACCAGCCGGAGACGAACGCGGCTTTTTCGCCGAAGAATTCGCGGGCGTAGGAGACGAAGGAGCCTGAGGAGGGCCGGTGCAGGACCAGTTCGCCCAGGGCGCGGAGGATCAGGAACGCGAAGAACCCGCAGACCGCGTAGGCGATGACCAGGGA
>NZ_JBHVVN010000032.1:0-1057 GCF_042882685.1 Pseudarthrobacter sp. NPDC058196 | reverse complement strand
GCCTCGATCCTGAACGCCGGAAAGTCCCGCACCACCACCCACTCCGCGGACGAAACCCGCTCCCTGACCCAGGGCACCAGCGCCTGGGCAGGTTTGGGCGTCACCGCCTCCACCACGCAGGAGGAACCGAACCGATGAGCCCGGTCACCACCACGAACACCACTGCACCGGCACTGCCGGCCGAGCTCGAAGCGCTGATGCGGCAACTGAAAATGCCCCACGCCCGCGCCCTCGCGCCTGAACTGATCGCGACCGCCCGCGCCCAACGCTGGGAACCGGCCGAGACAATCAAGGCACTCTTCGCCGAGGAAGCCGCCGGCCGGGCCCGGTCCATGCTCGCCACCCGCCGCAAAGCAGCAGGCTTCCCGACCGGGAAGACCTTCGACGCGTGGGACCCGGCCGTCTCCTCCATCCCAGGCCCAACCCAGCAGGCCCTGCGCACCCTGGAATGGATCACCCGACGCGAGAACCTGGTCGTCTGCGGGCCCTCCGGGACCGGGAAAACGTTCTTCCTCGAAGCCCTCGGCCAGCAAGCCGTCGAAGCAGGGATGCGCGTGGCCTGGTTCAGGCTCGAAGACCTCGGAGCCCTCATCCGCGCCCACCGCACCGATGACAGCGTCACCCGCGCCGTGACCAGAATCCTGCGCGCCGAACTCGTGGTCATTGACGACATCGGGCTCCTGCCGGTGGCCACGGACGCCGCCGAAGGACTCTACCGGGTCGTGGACGCAGCCTACGAAAAACGCTCCGTCGCGATCTCCTCGAACCTGCACCCGGCCGGCTTCGATGAACTCATGCCCAAAACCCTCGCAACAGCCACAGTGGACCGGCTCTTGCACCACGCGCACGTCTGCCAGACCAGCGGCGACTCCATCCGCCTCACCCAAGCCCTCGCCGGGAAAGGAGTCACCCAACTGAACTAACAAGACCCGACGATGGCCAACCCCGCCGAAACCGATCAGTGGGCAGATCTATTGGCCATCACCGGGCAGCTTTACTGGCCACCAGCGGGAACTTTAACTGGCCGCTGGTGGGCAGAAACTAGTGGCCATTGACA
>NZ_JBHVVN010000031.1:0-1073 GCF_042882685.1 Pseudarthrobacter sp. NPDC058196 | reverse complement strand
CTCCAGCTCGCCGCGAACGAGAACCTGGACAACCTGAACTTCGTGATCAACTGCAACCTCCAGCGCCTCGACGGCCCGGTCCGGGGCAACGGGAAGATCATGCAGGAACTCGAAGCGTTCTTCCGCGGCGCGGGCTGGAACGTCATCAAGGTCGTCTGGGGCCGGGAATGGGATGACCTGCTCACCCGCGACACCGACGGCTCACTCGTGAAAATCATGAACGAAACCGTCGACGGCGACTACCAGACCTACAAAGCCGAATCCGGCGGCTTCGTCCGCGAACACTTCTTCGGTAAAACCCCGCAAACCAAAGACCTCGTCGCGGACCTCACCGATGACCAGATCTGGAACCTCAAACGCGGCGGCCACGACTACCGCAAGGTCTACGCCGCCTACAAAGCCGCCACCGAATTCAAGGGCAAACCCACCGTCATCCTCGCCCACACCGTCAAAGGCTACGGACTCGGACCAAGGTTTGAGGGGCGGAATGCCACGCACCAGATGAAGAAACTGACGGTCGAGGACCTCAAGGACTTCAGGGATTACCTGCGCATTCCCATTTCGGATGAACAACTGGATGCCGACCCCTACCGCCCTCCCTACTACCACCCTGGTCCGGATGCCCCGGAGGTTGCCTACCTGATGGAGCGGCGCAGGGCGCTGGGAGGTTCCGTTCCGGAGCGCCGTTCCCGTCATGAGGCGGTTGAACTGCCTGAGCCGAAGTCCTACGAGGTTGCCATGCGCGGCTCGGGCAAGCAGCAGGCGGCCACCACCATGGCATTCGTGCGCCTGCTCAAGGATTTGCTCCGCGACAAGAAGTTCGGGGACCGGATTGTGCCCATCGTGCCGGATGAATCCCGGACGTTCGGGATGGACGCGTTCTTCCCGACCGCGAAGATCTACAACCCCAAGGGCCAGAACTACCTCTCCGTGGACCGCGACCTCGTCCTGGCCTACAAAGAGTCCCCCGCGGGCCAGCTCATCCACCCCGGCATCAACGAAGCCGGCGCCGTCGCAGCCTTCACCGCCGCCGGAACCGCCTACGCCACCCACGGCATCCCCCTGGTCCCGGT
>NZ_JBHVVN010000030.1:0-1243 GCF_042882685.1 Pseudarthrobacter sp. NPDC058196 | reverse complement strand
GGGACTGCCCCGGCTTTTGTTGACTCGGGGTCTTAGGCCGCTGTGAGCGCGGTCCGGGTGATTGTTTCATATTCGATCGGCGTGAGTTTGCCCAGCCGTCTTTGCCGTCGCCGGCGGTGGTAGGTCCTCTCGATCCAGGTCGTGATGGCCAGCCGGAGTTCCTGCCTGGTGAGCCACCGTTGACGGTCCAGGACGTTCTTTTGCAGCAGCGAGAAGAACGATTCCATCGCGGCGTTGTCCGCGCACGCACCAACCCTGCCCATCGAGCCGGTGAGCCCGTGGTGCCGGAGGGACTCGACGAACCGGCGGGACCGGAACTGGGACCCTCGGTCCGAGTGCACCACTGTCCCTGCCGGGCGGCGTGCCCGCACCGCGTTATCCAGTGCGGCGACGGCCAGCGAGGACTTCATCCGGGAGTCCATCGAGTAGCCGACGATCCTTCCGGAGTAGACGTCCTTCACCGCGCAGAGGTAGAGCTTCCCCTCTGCGGTGGGGTGTTCGGTGATGTCCGTCAGCCACAGCTCGTTTGGCGCCACGGCGGTGAAATCCCGCTCCACCAGGTCATCGTGGACCGGTGGCCCCGGCTTCCGGTTCAGGCTCCGCTTCTTGGAGAATACGGACCAGATACCGTGGTCTCTGCACAGGCGCTGGACCCTGTTTTCGCCCGCTACGATGCCCTTCTCCGGGAGTTCGTCGGCGATGAACCGGTACCCGAATGCAGGGTCGTCAGCGTGGATGTCCCGCGCGGCGTTGACGAGGTGCGCATCAACCCAATCGCGTTCCGTCACCGGGCTGGCCCTCCACCGGTAATAGCCTTGCTTGCTGAATCCCAACACCCTGCAGGTCACCGCCACGGGGACACCGTCGGCGGCAAGATCCGTGACCAGCGGGTAGATCATTTTGGGTTGATGTCCCTAGCCAGATAGGCAGCAGCCCGGCGCAGAATCTCGTTCTCCTGCTCCAACAGGCGGTTCCGCTTCTTAAGCTCCCGCATCTCTGCCGACTCCGCCGCTGCCGGGCCGGTCCCGGATTCCTTGCGCTCGGCGATGGCAATCCAGCGCTTCAACGTCGTGACCGAAAGCCCGAAATCCTTGGCAATCTGCGCCAGTGGCGCCTCGCCCTTGCGGGCTACATCCATAACATCCTGGCGGAACTCCGCCCCATAAGCCGTGGGCATGGTCAACATCCTTCCACGAGCACAAGCTCGCTAGGTCAAGGAGTCAACAAAACCGGGGGCAGTCCC
>NZ_JBHVVN010000029.1:0-1484 GCF_042882685.1 Pseudarthrobacter sp. NPDC058196 | reverse complement strand
CTTGTCCTGCCGCGTCTTAAGCGGCGGGGGCCTCTCCCCGGGATTTGATGACGGTGTCTAGTCGCATCAAAATTCGCCAGGAAGAGGCCCTGTATGAAGTCTGACGGAGAAATCATGGAAATACTCGCTGCCTACGATCTGACCGGATCGTTGCGGGCAACCGCGGAGCTGACGGGCTGCTCGCACCACACTGTCGCCAGGCATGTCGCCGCGAGGGACGCGGGCCGTCCCATCGCCGAGCCCGCTGCCAGGGATCGTGTCACTGACGCGTTTCTGCCCAAGATCGAGGAATGGGTCGAGGCGTCCAAGGGCCGGATCCGTGCTGACAAAGCCCACGAGAAACTCATCGCTCTGGGCTATGAGGGTTCGGAGCGGTCCACCCGTCGCGCCGTCGCGCAGGTCAAGGCCGCCTGGCGCTTGGGTCATGTTCGTGTGCACCGGCCGTGGATCACGGAGCCGGGGATGTGGCTGCAGTACGACTTCGGCGATGGTCCCCGCATCAACGGCGTGAAGACCATCTTGTTCGTTGCCTGGTTGGCGTTCTCCAGGTTCCGGATTGTGATCCCGTTGCGGGACCGGACCGCGCCGAGCGTGTTCGCCGCCTTGGATCGGTGCTTCCGCATCGCCGGTGGGGCACCAACGTATGTGCTCACGGACAACGAGAAAACCGTCACCACCACCCACGTCGCCGGGGTGCCGGTCCGGAACCAGCAGACTTTGGACTTCGCCCGCCATTACGGGGTCACGGTACTGACGTGCCAGCCCGCCGACCCCGCAACGAAAGGCGGCGTCGAAGCATCAGTGAAGCTGGCCAAAGCCGACCTGGTCCCCACTGCTACGAATCTCCGGGCCGAGTACGCGTCCTTCGCTGAGCTCGAAGCAGCATGCGCGGCGTTCATGGACGAAGTGAACAACCGCGAGCACCGGGTGACCCGCCGTAAACCGGCCGCGGCCCTGGCCGAGGAGGCCCCGCGTTTGCACCGGATCCCCGAGACCGCGCACACGGTCGCGTTCGGGCTCTCCCGCACCGTCGCGGAGAACACCCCGATGGTCACGTTCGAGAACGCCCAGTATTCGGTCCCTGCGCAACTGCTCGGGGCGAGGGTGTTCGTCCGCTCCCACGGCGCCGGAACCGATGAGCAGGTCATCATCGTCCACCACGGCCGGACCGGTCCGGTCGAGGTCGCCCGCCATCACCGGGCCAGGCCCGGCAGCCCTGCCATCAACGATGAACACTTTCCCGGGACCAGGACCCGGGTCCCGGGTGATTATGCCGTGAAGGCCCGCACCGCTGACGAAGCAGAGTTCCTCGCTATCGGCGAGGGCGCCAGGACCTGGATCGTTGAAGCCGCCGCGGCCGGCACGGCCCGGATGAACGTGAAAATGGCCGAAGCGGTGACCCTGGCCAAAATCGCCGGCACCGCTGAAGTCGATAAAGCCCTCGGCAACGCAGCCTTCCACGGCCGGTTCGCTCACGGGGATCT
>NZ_JBHVVN010000028.1:0-4514 GCF_042882685.1 Pseudarthrobacter sp. NPDC058196 | reverse complement strand
CCGGTCCCATTCCGAACCCGGAAGCTAAGACCCACAGCGCCGATGGTACTGCACCCGGGAGGGTGTGGGAGAGTAGGACACCGCCGGACACACACATTGGTCGAGGCCCCAACCACACGGTTGGGGCCTCCCACATTTAAACACCACCTAGACTTACCGTCTATGACCCCCCGAAGCACAAGCCCCAAGGGCAAACGGGCCACCATCCTGGATGTTGCCGCTGCCTCCGGTGTCTCCCGGCAAACCGTCACCCGTGCCATGAACGACATGCCCGGGATCAGCCCCGAGACCCGTGAACGCGTCCAGAGGATCGCTTCGGAGCTGGGCTACAGCCCCAGCCGCTTCGCCAAGGGGTTGGTCCAGGGAGCGAAGGTATCGATTGGCCTCGCCATCCCGGACCTGACCAACCCATACTTCCCCGCGTTTGCGTCCAGCGTGGTGGAGGCAGCCACCGGGCGCGGCTGGAACGTCGTGGTTGATGACTATGGGCACGGAACCGGCAGTGCCATCGACGCCGCGGCCAGGCTCGCACCCCAGGTGGACGCCCTAATCGGCTACCTCGCGCCGCACGCGGACGAGGCGCAGGCGCTTATGGCCCGCCGGCCCGTCGTCGCCCTGGACTCGCCGGACGCGGGAACCGCCGGCCGCATCTCGTTCGACTACCGCCACGCTGCGAGGCTGGCACTTGCCCGCCTTGCTGCCAGGGGTTGCACGAACGTCGCCTTCCTGGACTCGGACCAAGGCGGGCCTGCCGGCAGTCGGAGCGCGGCAGCCGCAGCCGTCGCCGAAGAAGCTGGAATGCAGCTCACCCGCGTCCAGGCCGGGCCCTCCGCGGCCGCCGCCAAGGCAGCCGTGGCCCTCTTGGCGGAGCGAGGACGGCCTGTTGACGGCATCCTTGCCTTCAACGACCTCATGGCCGCCGGTGCGCTTAAAGCGTTGCAGGCCTCCGGCAAGGCCGTCCCCGGCGACTGCGCGGTCATCGGAATGGACGGGATACCGCTCGGGGAACTACTCACGCCTGAGCTGACCACCCTAGCGCTGGACCTGCGTGCCGTAGGACGCGCCGCCGTCGGCCTCCTCGAAGGACTCCTCTCAGGCTCGCTCGAGGAAGGCGGGACGGAGGCCCATCTGGTCCTTCGGCACGAGCTGGTTCTCCGCCAGTCCGCCTAGACCCCTACTCAAAAGTGCAAGGAGCAGATAGGCTTTTGAGTGCATTTGCGTGAACGTTCACGTTATTCCATCCCAGACACTTCCAGCAAGGAAAACCATGGCACTCCACACCCCCGCTGCGACTGACGGCGGCCAGGACCCCCGCGGCGCCACACGCCCCACCCCCAACCTGGAGCTTGGGCAGGAAGGGGTCCGGGAACTGGCATCGCTGGCGCCGGGACGAGGAAGCCTGCCTGCACGCTCCTACCTGGCAACCGACGCCCCCAGGCTTTCCCTCAACGGGGACTGGCAGTTCAGGCTGAGCCCTGGAATCCGGACTGCGCCCAACGACGGGTGGCAGCACGGAACGGACCTGGCCGGCTTCGTTCCGCTTCCTGTCCCCTCGAGCTGGAGCATGCACGGCCACGGATCCCCGGCCTACACCAATGTCCAGTTCCCCTTTGCCGTGGAACCGCCGTTCGTCCAGGAAGCCAACCCCATCGGGGACCACCTGGTGACCTTCCAGGCAGGTCCGGAGTTCTTCCCGCACGCGCTGTTACGGTTCGACGGCATCGACTCCGCCGGGACGGTATGGCTGAACGGTGTTGAACTTGGAACCACCCGCGGCAGCAGGCTGGCCCACGAATTCGACGTGTCCGGCATCCTGGTGGAGGGCACCAACACCCTGGCCGTCCGGGTGGCCCAGTTCTCCGCCGCCAGCTACGTGGAGGACCAGGACATGTGGTGGCTTCCGGGGATCTTCCGGGACGTGACCCTCCAGGCGCGGCCCGCTGACGGCCTCGACGATCTGTTCGTCCACGCGGACTACGACCACGCGACGGGTCACGGCACGCTGAAGGTCGAGGTGACCCGGGCCGGCAAGGCGATTGACGCCGTCGTCCGCATCCCTGAACTCGGCCTGGAACTCCCCGCTGGGGCCCAACACACCGTCCCGGACGCGGAGCCGTGGTCGGCGGAACAGCCGCGCCTGTATGACGCCACCGTCAGCACCCCCGGTGAGACAGCATCCGTGAAAGTGGGATTCCGCAGCATCACCATCGAGGATGCCCAGTTCAAGGTCAACGGCCGGCGCATCCTGCTCCGCGGTGTAAACCGCCATGAACACCACCCCAAGCTTGGCCGCGTGGTGCCGCGGGACGTGGTGGAAGCCGAACTGCGGTTGATGAAGCAACACAACATCAACGCGATCCGCACCTCGCACTACCCGCCGCATCCGGAATTCCTGGCCCTGGCAGACCAGCTCGGGTTCTATGTGGTCCTCGAGTGCGACCTCGAGACGCATGGATTCGTGGGGGCCGGATGGGCGCAGAACCCCAGCGACGATCCGCAGTGGGAGGAAGCCCTGGTGGACCGGATGGAGCGGACCGTGGAACGCGACAAAAACCATCCGTCAGTGATCATGTGGTCGCTCGGCAACGAGGCTGGCACGGGCCGGAACCTTGCCGCCATGTCCCGTTGGGCCAAGGACCGCGATCCGTCGCGCCCCATCCACTACGAAGGCGACTGGTCTTCGCCCGACGTTGACGTCTACTCCCGGATGTATGCCAGCCAGGCCGAGACGGCGCTGATCGGCCAAGGAATCGAACCGCCCCTCGAGAACGCCGAACTGGACGCCAGGCGCCGCGCCATGCCGTTCGTGCTCTGCGAATACGTCCATGCCATGGGCAACGGACCCGGTGGCATGAGCGAATACCAGGAACTGTTCGACAAATACCCGCGGCTGATGGGCGGCTTCGTGTGGGAGTGGCTGGAGCACGGCATCACCGTGACGGACGCGGATGGCGGCGAACACTTCGCCTATGGCGGGGACTTTGGTGAAGAGGTCCACGATGGAAACTTCGTCACTGACGGCTTGGTTGACGCCAACCGCAAGCCCCGGCCCGGGCTGCTGGACTTCAAGAAGGTCATCGAGCCGCTGCGCATGGAGGTCGGGCAGGATTGGGCCCGTTTCACCGTGCGCAATGGCCAGGACTTTGCGGACACCTCCGCTTTCACCTTCCGGTACACAGTGGAGGCCGACGGCGACACCCAGGTTGAGGGGACAGCGGCGGTAGCGCCGGTAGCGCCCCAGTCCGAGGGAGTCGTCGAGCTGCCTGGGGAAATTGCCGGGTATGCTGCCGCGCTGGGATCCGGCCAGTCTGCGGTGCTGACCGTGAGCGCCGTGCTTGCTGCGGATACGGCCTGGGCCGGGGCCGGCCACGAGGTCGCTTGGGGCCAGGCGGCCCGTTTTGGGGCACCGGAACCGCGGCTGGATGCAGGGGACGGTGTCGAGGTCACGGACGGCGAGCTGATTCTTGGCAACGCCCGGTTCAGCCGGGCAACCGGCATGCCCACCTCCATTGGTGGCCTTCCGGTCGACAAACTGGGGCTGGTCCTGTGGTGGGCACCTACGGACAACGACCTGGGCAGGGAATGGGGCAGCATCGACGAACGGCCGCTCGCCACCCAGTGGAAGGATGCGGGACTGGGCCGCCTGCACACACGCCTGCTGGGGATCACGGCAGAACCGGCTGCCGGAGGCGGCGAACAACTCCGTGTCAGCACCCGCGTCGGCGCCGCGGACAAGCAGTACGGGGTGCTGGTCGACTACCTGTGGACCAGCAACTCCGGAGCTCTTGCACTGCGGACCCGCGTTACGCCGGCAGGGGACTGGGTCAACGCCGGCTTCGACGTCGAATGGGCGAGAATCGGGTTGGAACTCGTCCTCGCGGCCGAGACAACCACGGTGGAATGGTTCGGGCAGGGTCCGCACCAGAGTTATCCGGACACCGGCCAGGGAGCGCGGATGGGGTGGTTCGAGTTGCCACTGGCCGGCTTGGAGGTCGACTATGTCCGGCCGCAGGAGTCCGGGGCGCGCGGCTCCGTACGGCAGGCGGTCCTGGAAACCGGCGGCAAACAACTGCAGCTCTCCGGAGAGCCCTTTGCGCTGACCGTCAGGCCCTACGGCATGGACGTCCTCGCCGCCGCGACGCACCGACCCGACCTCCTTCCGGACGGACGCAGTTACGTTTACGTTGACCACGCCCGCCGGGGTGTGGGAACCGCAGCGTGTGGCCCCGGCGTCCTGGAGCCGTACCGGCTGAAGCCCCGCGAAGCTGAGTTCGAGGTCCTCTTCCGGGTCCAGGGCTGAGGCCGCCCCAGGATGTGAGCCACTCAACATAAGCTCCGGAGCCTCGAGAGCGCCGTGAGGGCACGGCAAGCACTGCCGGAATCCGCGGAAATCCGCGGTTTCCGGCAGTGTGCGGAGCCCTGGGTGGCGGGTTTGCGGTGGGGTGGGAGTGCGTGTATTGTTTTCTAAGTCGCCGCGGGGGACAGCGAAGAGCTGGTAACCGCGGGTGGCCAAA
>NZ_JBHVVN010000027.1:1553-5046 GCF_042882685.1 Pseudarthrobacter sp. NPDC058196 | reverse complement strand
TCCTACTCTCCCACACCCTCCCGGGTGCAGTACCATCGGCGCTGTGGGTCTTAGCTTCCGGGTTCGGAATGGGACCGGGCGTTTCCCCCACGCTATGACCGCCGTAACCTTGTTACCCGACCCAACCCTGGGGTTGGTGGGAAGTCTGTGGTTACAACATCTCCTGTCCCCTTTTTGTTGGGGGCAGTTGTGGTGTTGCTGTATTCAATTATTTTGGTTCCTTCAACCAGGGTGTCAACCCGTGGGGGTTGTTGGTTGGGAACCACATAGTGGACGCAAGCAGAATGTGTATGTATCTGTGTGGTGTAAGTTATCGGCCTATTAGTACCGGTCAGCTTCACGAGTCGTTAGTCCTCGCTTCCACATCCGGCCTATCAACCCAGTGGTCTGGCTGGGGGCCTCTCACACATGACTGTGTATGGAAATCTCATCTTGAAGCGAGCTTCCCGCTTAGATGCTTTCAGCGGTTATCCCATCCGAACGTAGCTAATCAGCGGTGCACTTGGCAGTACAACTGACACACCAGAGGTTCGTCCGTCCCGGTCCTCTCGTACTAAGGACAGCCCTTCTCAAATTTCCTGCGCGCGCAGCGGATAGGGACCGAACTGTCTCACGACGTTCTAAACCCAGCTCGCGTACCGCTTTAATGGGCGAACAGCCCAACCCTTGGGACCTACTCCAGCCCCAGGATGCGACGAGCCGACATCGAGGTGCCAAACCATGCCGTCGATATGGACTCTTGGGCAAGATCAGCCTGTTATCCCCGAGGTACCTTTTATCCGTTGAGCGACGGCCATTCCACAATGTACCGCCGGATCACTAGTCCCGACTTTCGTCCCTGCTCGAGATGTCTCTCTCACAGTCAAGCTCCCTTGTGCACTTACACTCGACACCTGATTGCCAACCAGGCTGAGGGAACCTTTGGGCGCCTCCGTTACTTTTTAGGAGGCAACCGCCCCAGTTAAACTACCCATCAGGCACTGTCCCTGACCCGGATTACGGGCCGAAGTTAGATGTCCAAAGTGACCAGAGTGGTATTTCAACGATGACTCCACCCGAACTGGCGTCCGGGCTTCAACGTCTCCCACCTATCCTACACAAGCCACTCCGAACACCAATACCAAACTATAGTAAAGGTCTCGGGGTCTTTCCGTCCTGCTGCGCGTAACGAGCATCTTTACTCGTACTGCAATTTCGCCGAGTTTATGGTTGAGACAGCGGGGAAGTCGTTACTCCATTCGTGCAGGTCGGAACTTACCCGACAAGGAATTTCGCTACCTTAGGATGGTTATAGTTACCACCGCCGTTTACTGGGGCTTAAATTCTCAGCTTCGCCGTGAGGCTAACCGGTCCTCTTAACCTTCCAGCACCGGGCAGGAGTCAGTCCGTATACATCGTCTTGCGACTTCGCACGGACCTGTGTTTTTAGTAAACAGTCGCTTCCCCCTGGTCTCTGCGGCCCCGATCCCCTCCCGGACGCGTAGTCCGATCAAGGTTGGGGCCCCCCTTCTCCCGAAGTTACGGGGGCATTTTGCCGAGTTCCTTAACCATAATTCTCTCGATCGCCTTAGTATTCTCTACCTGATCACCTGTGTCGGTTTGGGGTACGGGCGGCTAAAACCTCGCGTCGATGCTTTTCTCGGCAGCATAGGATCACCAAATCCCCCCAAACGGGGGTCCCATCAGATCTCAGGCACCATGAGTGGCGGATTTGCCTACCACTCGCCCTACATCCTTAGACCGGGACAACCATCGCCCGGCTCGGCTACCTTCCTGCGTCACACCTGTTAATACGCTTGCCTCCCAGGATCAGGTCCCGCGCTCCACCAAAACCCTTCACCCACAAGGGGTGTCAGGCAGGTCTCGGGCGGTTAGTATCCCCTGTTCAACATGGACGGTTTTTCGCCGGTACGGGAATATCAACCCGTTGTCCATCGACTACGCCTGTCGGCCTCGCCTTAGGTCCCGACTTACCCAGGGCAGATTAGCTTGACCCTGGAACCCTTGATCATTCGGCGGACGGGTTTCTCACCCGTCTTTCGCTACTCATGCCTGCATTCTCACTCGTGTAGGCTCCACCACTGGTTTACACCGCGACTTCACCGCCCACACGACGCTCCCCTACCCATCCAAACACCTGAACCACGAAGGCTTAGTACATGTCTGAATGCCACAACTTCGGCGGTGTACTTGAGCCCCGCTACATTGTCGGCGCGGAATCACTTGACCAGTGAGCTATTACGCACTCTTTTAAGGGTGGCTGCTTCTAAGCCAACCTCCTGGTTGTCTGGGCAACTCCACATCCTTTCCCACTTAGCACACGCTTAGGGGCCTTAGTTGGTGGTCTGGGCTGTTTCCCTCTCGACTATGAAGCTTATCCCCCACAGTCTCACTGCTGCGCTCTCACTTACCGGCATTCGGAGTTTGGCTGACGTCAGTAACCTTGTAGGGCCCATTAGCCATCCAGTAGCTCTACCTCCAGCAAGAAACACGCAACGCTGCACCTAAATGCATTTCGGGGAGAACCAGCTATCACGAAGTTTGATTGGCCTTTCACCCCTACCCACAGCTCATCCCCTCCATTTTCAACTGAAGTGGGTTCGGTCCTCCACGACGTCTTACCGTCGCTTCAACCTGGCCATGGGTAGATCACTTCGCTTCGGGTCTAGATCACGCCACTGCAACGCCCTATTCAGACTCGCTTTCGCTACGGCTGCCCCACACGGGTTAACCTCGCGACGTAACACTAACTCGCAGGCTCATTCTTCAAAAGGCACGCCGTCACCAGAATCAGACTGGCTCCGACGGATTGTAAGCACACGGTTTCAGGTACTGTTTCACTCCCCTCCCGGGGTACTTTTCACCTTTCCCTCACGGTACTGGTCCGCTATCGGTCATTAGGGAGTATTTAGGCTTATCAGGTGGTCCTGACAGATTCGCACGGGATTTCTCGGGCCCCGTACTACTTGGGATACTCTCACAGGCGGCACAAACACATTACGGTTACGGGACTAACACCCTCTCTGGCCGGCCTTTCAAAACCGTTCACCTATGCGCGCACATCACACCCCACCAGCCCGGCAGAACTGGTATGGAAAGTCCCACAACCCCGACCATGCAACGCCCGCCGGCTATCACACATGGAACGGTTTAGCCTGATCCGCGTTCGCTCGCCACTACTAACGGAATCACTATTGTTTTCTCTTCCTGCGGGTACTGAGATGTTTCACTTCCCCGCGTTCCCCCCACGCACCCTATGTGTTCAGGTACGGGTCACCAAGTCACTCGCGCGCTCGGCGGGGTTTCCCCATTCGGACACCCTGGGATCACAGTCCGGTTATCGACTCCCCCAGGCTTATCGCAGATTCCTACGTCCTTCTTCGGCTCCTAATGCCAAGGCATCCACCGTGTGCTCTTAAAAACTTGACCACAAAGATCAAAAACAAAAAACACTCGAGAGAACCACAGAAACCAACCACACCCCAACACCCCC
>NZ_JBHVVN010000027.1:0-1456 GCF_042882685.1 Pseudarthrobacter sp. NPDC058196 | reverse complement strand
AGTTGTAGGTGCTCCTTAGAAAGGAGGTGATCCAGCCGCACCTTCCGGTACGGCTACCTTGTTACGACTTAGTCCCAATCGCCAGTCCCACCTTCGACAGCTCCCTCCCACAAGGGGTTAGGCCACCGGCTTCGGGTGTTACCAACTTTCGTGACTTGACGGGCGGTGTGTACAAGGCCCGGGAACGTATTCACCGCAGCGTTGCTGATCTGCGATTACTAGCGACTCCGACTTCATGGGGTCGAGTTGCAGACCCCAATCCGAACTGAGACCGGCTTTTTGGGATTAGCTCCACCTCACAGTATCGCAACCCTTTGTACCGGCCATTGTAGCATGCGTGAAGCCCAAGACATAAGGGGCATGATGATTTGACGTCGTCCCCACCTTCCTCCGAGTTGACCCCGGCAGTCTCCTATGAGTCCCCACCATCACGTGCTGGCAACATAGAACGAGGGTTGCGCTCGTTGCGGGACTTAACCCAACATCTCACGACACGAGCTGACGACAACCATGCACCACCTGTAAACCGACCACAAGTGGGGGACCTGTTTCCAGGCCTTTCCGGTTCATGTCAAGCCTTGGTAAGGTTCTTCGCGTTGCATCGAATTAATCCGCATGCTCCGCCGCTTGTGCGGGCCCCCGTCAATTCCTTTGAGTTTTAGCCTTGCGGCCGTACTCCCCAGGCGGGGCACTTAATGCGTTAGCTACGGCGCGGAAAACGTGGAATGTCCCCCACACCTAGTGCCCAACGTTTACGGCATGGACTACCAGGGTATCTAATCCTGTTCGCTCCCCATGCTTTCGCTCCTCAGCGTCAGTTAATGCCCAGAGACCTGCCTTCGCCATCGGTGTTCCTCCTGATATCTGCGCATTTCACCGCTACACCAGGAATTCCAGTCTCCCCTACATCACTCTAGTCTGCCCGTACCCACCGCAGATCCGGAGTTGAGCCCCGGACTTTCACGGCAGACGCGACAAACCGCCTACGAGCTCTTTACGCCCAATAATTCCGGATAACGCTTGCGCCCTACGTATTACCGCGGCTGCTGGCACGTAGTTAGCCGGCGCTTCTTCTGCAGGTACCGTCACTTTCGCTTCTTCCCTACTGAAAGAGGTTTACAACCCGAAGGCCGTCATCCCTCACGCGGCGTCGCTGCATCAGGCTTGCGCCCATTGTGCAATATTCCCCACTGCTGCCTCCCGTAGGAGTCTGGGCCGTGTCTCAGTCCCAGTGTGGCCGGTCACCCTCTCAGGCCGGCTACCCGTCGTCGCCTTGGTAGGCCATTACCCCACCAACAAGCTGATAGGCCGCGAGTCCATCCAAAACCACAAAAGCTTTCCACCAACCACCATGCGATGGAAGGTCATATCCGGTATTAGACCCAGTTTCCCAGGCTTATCCCAGAGTCAAGGGCAGGTTACTCACGTGTTACTCACCCGTTCGCCACTAATCCCC
>NZ_JBHVVN010000026.1:0-8090 GCF_042882685.1 Pseudarthrobacter sp. NPDC058196 | reverse complement strand
GTGGAGATGACCCGTTCCCAGTCCGCCACGTCCAACTCCAGCATCGGCACCCGGTGCTGGATCCCGGCATTGTTCACCAGAATCTCCAACGGACCAACATTCTCTTCGATCCACGCCACCGCGCGCGCCGCCTCGGCGTCACTCGTCACATCAAACGCGACACTATGCACCCGGCCCGGGGCATAATCGGCAGCCATCGCCGCTTCGGCTTCCTTGAGCCGCTCCGGGTTGACGCCGTTCAGGACCACCGTGGCACCGGCGTCGGCCAACGCCCGCGCCAACGCATTGCCAATCCCCCGGCTCGACCCCGTCACCAACGCGACCCGATCTGACAAATCAAAAAGTGAACTCATGGTGCAGCTGTTCCTTCCGCCGCAGCTGCGGCACTTTGGCTGAGGTTGGAGATGGTTTGGCGCACTACTGCGAGGTCCTGGTCGCCAAGGCCCTGACGCTTCAGTTCGGCATAGAGTTCGGCGGCGGCCGTGGCGATCGGGGTGGCCGTGCCCGCTGCGCGCGCTGCGTCGAGGACGAAGGAAAGATCCTTGTGCATGAATTTTGCCGGGCCCGTGGGGGCGTAGTCCTTGCTGACCAGGCGCGGCCCGACGATATCCAGGACCCTGCTGCCGGCCAAACCGCCGGACAGGACGTCGAAGAGCGCCGCCGGATCGAGCCCGGAACGCTCCGCCAGTTCGGCTGCTTCGGCGAGCGCCGCCGTCGTCGTCCCCACGACCAGCTGGTTGCACGCCTTGGCGAGCGACCCTGCGCCAAGGGGACCAAGGCGGCGGACGGTGGTGCCCATGGCGCGCAAGAGCGGCTCTGCCCTGCGGAACGCGGACTCCTCGCCGCCGGCCATGATGGCGAGGGTGCCGTCCGCGGCGCCCTTGGTGCCGCCGCTGACCGGGGCGTCCACAACCTGGGCGCGCCCGCCGCTGAGTTCGGCGACGCGGCGCCCGAAAGCCTGGACGGCAGTGGGCGAGACACTGCTCATGACCAGCAGGACGGTGTTGGGCGCCGGCGGCTCCTTGGTCCACCCGGCCAGGAGCCCGGCCGCCGCCTCCTCGATGTGAGGCAGGTCCGGGAGCATGAAGACGATGACGGGAAGATGCCCCAGGTCTGCCACCGTGGGGACAATTGTTCCGCCAAGATCCTGCAGCCGGGCCGCTGCCCCTGGAGACCGGTTCCAGCCCGTGACCTGCCATCCGTTGCGGAGGGCGTTCGCCGCCATCAGTCCGCCCATCAGTCCCAGGCCTGCAAAGCCTGCGCGTTTGTCCTCCATGACCCAGCCTCACGTCATCGTGCTAAAAGATTTGTTCAATATCCTAGCCATGATTCAGTATGATGAACACTATGACTTCCATAACTACCGTGGCCATTGCCGTGCCGCTCGAAGCTGAGCTGGTAGACCGCATCAGGGCCGTTGATCCGTCGATAACCGTCCTGTACGAGCCCGACCTCCTGCCGCCCGAGCGTTTCCCGGCGGACCACACCGGAGATCCGGAATTCCGGCGGACTCAGGAGCAGGAAGAGCGCTATTGGTCGATGCTGAACAGCGCACAGGTCCTCTACGGGTTCCCCAACGAAAGCCCGTCGGGCTTGGCCCGGATCGCCACCGACAACGGACACCTTCAGTGGGTGCACGCCATGGCAGCCGGCGCGGGCGGGGCGGTAAAGGCATCCGGCCTGGACCAGCAGGTCCTGCAAAAGTTCAAGGTCACAACGTCCGCCGGCGTGCACGCGCTTCCCCTGGCCGAGTTTGCGGCCATGGGGATCCTGAACGGGTTCAAGCGCACCGCCGAGCTGGCGCTGGACCAGCAGGCCAGGAATTGGCCGGAACTCCGCACCCCCACGCGGCTGGTGAGCGGTTCCCGGGTGGTCATTGCCGGACTCGGCGAGATCGGTCTTGAGACGGCCCGGCTGGCCCGCGCCCTTGGCATGGCGGTCAGCGGCACCAAGAGGACCCCGGAGCCCCTGGACGGCATCGACCAGGTAACGGGAAACGACGGCCTCGCCGGCCTCCTCGCCACTGCCGATGCCGTGGTGAACACCCTTCCGGGCACCCCGTACACGGAGAAGCTCTTCAACCGGGACGCATTTGGTGCGATGAAGCCCGGCACCGTCTTCGTCAACGTCGGACGCGGCACAGTGGTGGATGAGGAAGCGCTGCTCGAGGCCCTGGAGAACGGCCAGGTCTCCTACGCCTGCCTCGATGTCTTCGCAGTGGAACCGCTCCCGCTCGAAAGCCCGCTCTGGAGCCACCCGAAGGTCCTGGTGTCGCCGCATACATCAGCCTTGAGCGCCGCCGAGAACAGGTTGATCGCCGACCGTTTCTGCAGCAACCTCCGCATCTTCCTCGACGGCGGCGAACTCCCCCACCTCGTGGACACGGTCCACTTTTACTGACCTGGCACCGTCACCACGCACGGCCGCTGCACCCCTGCCCAAGGGGGTGCAGCGGCCGTACTTTTTTGTGGCGCCGGCCTGCTGCTCAAGCGGCTGCACGCAGCATCAATCGTCGCCGTCGGGACCTCCCGGTTCGACCATGCCGGCTTAGTTTTTCTCCCGCACACGCAAAACGCCCGGCCCGGATGACCCGGGCCGGGCGTCAGGCCGGCGTCAGCTGGCGTCTTCGACGAGGACCAGGTCCCGCCCGCCGGTTTCCGGCGTGAAGAACGTGGCGATGAACGAGATAGATGCCAGGACGAGTGAGTACAACGCAGGAACCAGCCAGGAATGGTTGGTGGCCGCCAACAGCGCGACGCCGATCATCGGGGCGAAGCCGCCGGCAAGGACGGCCGACAGTTCGCGGCTCAGCGCAACGCCGGTAAAGCGGTGCTGGGAACCGAACAGCTCGGGCAGGAGGGCACATTGCGGCCCGAGCATCGCCTGGACGCCCAAGGCGATCCCCACCACCATGACCACCCAGACGAGCGTGACGTTGCCGAGGGTCACCAGGTAGAAGGCCGGAAGCGCGATGACCGCCTGGAACAGGGCACCGTAGCGGTACACGGGGACGCGGCCGTAGCGGTCGGACAAAGCACCGAAAGCGACCACCATGACGGCGGCAAAGCCGGCCGCGATCAGCAGTCCGGTGGGGCCAATGAACTTGTCGCCGGGGAAGACACCGGCAGGCATGCTGATGAACGAAACCAGCAGGGCCGAGTAGATGGAGGAGTTTCCGTTTTCTCCCATGCGCAGTCCGATGCCCACCAGGACGTTCTTCTTGGAATGCCGCCAGATTTGGGATACCGGGTTCTTCACTACCGCCTTGTGTTTTTCCAGTTCCTGGAAGACCGGCGTCTCCTTGAGGCGAAGGCGGATGAACACCGCAATGGCGATCAGGATGATGCTGGCAAGGAACGGCACACGCCACAGCCAGCCCTGCAGGACGGACTTGTCGGCCATGGCCATCAGGGCAAATGTTCCGGCGCCCAGGAGGGTGCCCAACTGGATGCCGACGAAGGGAAGCGCAGCAAAGAAACCACGACGGCGGCGCGGTGCCACCTCGGAGATGAGCGTGGTGGCACCGGCCTGTTCAGCGCCGGCCCCAAGGCCCTGGATGATGCGGAGGGTCACCAGGAGGACCGCGCCGAGCATTCCGGCCTGGTCGAAGGTGGGCAGGAGTCCAATGGCGAAGCTGGACATTCCCATGAGGCCGATGGTGAGGATCAGGACCATCTTGCGCCCGAACCTGTCACCGATGTGGCCAAAGACGATGCCGCCGAAGGGCCGGGCCGCAAATCCCACACCATAGGTGGCGAAGGAGGCAATGACGGCGCCGCTCTCACCCAGCGGGGCGAAGAAAAGCGGGCCGAAGATCAGCGCGGACGCCAGGCCGTAGATATAGAAGTCGTAGTACTCCAGTGCGGATCCCACGGAACTTGCAAGAGTTGCCCTTCGCAGCTGGTCGGCGTCGACGACGGTGCCGTCCGCGGCCTGCGGTGCATTAGTACGAGTTGTCACAAGAACTCCCTCATCACGCGCCAGGCCCCCGTTGGTCTGGCGGGTCAGCAACGGCACCCGAGATGCCGATCACTATGTTGAACAGAGTACAGCAAGTTGAACACCAGGCAAGCGGTTGAGGCAAAAAGTACGTGCATTGCCCCTGCAGGACGCCTTTCTAGCTCATGGGATTGCCCAAGGACCGCGCCAGTTCTCGAAGTTCCTTGACCATCTGCGCTCCCTGCTCAGGGGTGTAGGTTGCCTTCAGAGCCGTAACCGACAACCCCAGGCTGGGTCCGTGGGACCCCCGGGTGGGGACGGCCACCCCCAGGCAGACCACCCCCGTGGTGGATTCCTCGTCCTCGAAGGCGTAGCCCTGCTCCCTGATGGACCGCAGCTGATCTTTGAGCTCCCGGCCGGTCCGCAGAGACTTTGGGGTGAGGATGGGCAGCTCGGCGTCGTCGGGGAACAAGGCGTCGATGTCGTGGTCGTGAAGCCTGGCGATCAAGACCTTGCCCACGGCGCAGAGGGAGACCGGCATTTTGTCGCCGATATTGGAGGTGAGCCGGACAGCCGGATGCCCCTCGTAGCGCGCCAGGTAGATGACATTGGTCTCGTCCAGCATGGCAATCCGCACCGTCTCGCCGGAAAGGGTGGGCGCCTGCTCGCAGTACCGGTAGAACTCCTGGACCTCGTCCATGCGGCTGAGATAGGCCGCGCCAAGTTCAACCAGCTTGCGGCCAAGGGTGAATTCAGAACCCTGCCTGTTGATGAGGCGGGCGTCTTCGAGCGCCAACAGCAGGTTGGAGGTGGAGGATTTCGGGATTCCCAGCTCACGGGCAAGATCGCTGAGGGTCAACCTTCCCCCCGCGGACGCCGCCAATGCCTCCAGGACGGCGGCAGCGCGGGTAACGGCAGGCGCCGGCGAAGCGCTTGCGGGCCCGTCGGAGGAACGTGGGGTGCGGGAATCGGCCATGATTCTCCTTCAGTAGGCGCATGCACTCGTCAGTACTGTCCATTCAGCTGAACACAAACCATCATAGTGGCTGCCATGGCCGGCCTGGGGTGCCGATCGCCGCTTGCGGGACGAAGCGGGCTTCGCGGGACTTTTTGTTTCCGGGAGTTCACGGTATATTCATCCCAGGCCCTCCACCGCGGCATCCCCCAATAGTCGCGGTGGAGGGTTTTCCAATGCCCTGACGCCGTCGGACAGAACGGTGCCGCTCAGGCCGCACCCGCTTCCGACTCCCTGAGCCGCCATCCGCCGCCCAGGCCGTCGCGCTGGAGATACATGGTGGTCAGCGCGGACCGGCTGTTGTTTCCCAGCCTCACCTGCAGCTGCAGGACCTCAACGTCCACGCCGCTGTTGCCCTTCGGCATCCGGCGGCTGGTTTCCCACCAATTGATGCGTTCGTACCATCTCACCGGCTCGGCACCTACCGCCCATTCCCTGCCCCGGCTCAGCACCGCCGTCGGCATTCCCTCGCTGTCTGTATGCACTATGACGTGTTCCATTCCTGCAAGGTATGGCAGGGCACTGACATTGGGACTGGAAACACCGAAATACAAAAAAACCCCGCCGCCCCGCCGGAAAGGCGGGACAACGGGGTTTGAAATGAGTGGGTCCTACCGGGATCGAACCGATGACATCCACGGTGTAAACGTGGCGCTCTACCAGCTGAGCTAAAGACCCAAATCACGCGGTTTCCGGCGGTAACGCCGCAACCAACGAACATAAACTCTACCCGACGTTGGACCACGAACGCGAATCGGCCCCGGCTGGGACCGCCTCGCTACAGCGGAGGAAGTTCAGACGCCAGGTAGCCCAATGCCTGGCTGACCCCGGCTTCGAGCTTGATGGTTGCCTTGTCATCACCGCGGGTGGGACCCCGGTTGATGATGACCACCGGTTTTGACTGCTTGGCGGCGTGCCGCACGAACCGCAGGCCGCTCATGACCGTCAGGGAAGAACCGGCCACTACCAGGGCGGCTGCTTCGTCCACCATTGCGTAGGACCGCTCCACCCGGTCCTTGGGCACGTTTTCACCGAAGTAGACAAAGTCGGGCTTCAGGGTCCCGCCGCAGGCAGGGCAGAGCGCCACCACGAAGCTGTGGATGAGCGCCTGGTCCTCAACGGTGGCATCAGCGTCGGGCGCCATTTCCACGAGTCCGGAAGCTGCCGCCCGCTCCAGGAAGCCGGGGTTGAGTTCCTCGAAGACACCGGCGAGGAGGCGCCTGGAGTAAGTCCGGCCGCAGTCCAGGCAGATCACTTGGTCATACCGGCCGTGGAGGTCGACGACGTTTGAACTGCCCGCCTCCTGGTGCAGCCGGTCGACGTTTTGGGTAATCAGTCCGGTAAGGTAACCGCGCCGTTCAAGTTCGGCTGCGGAATAGTGGCCCTGGTTCGGATCAGCATGCCGCATATGGGACCAGCCAATATGGTTCCTGGCCCAGTATCGGCGCCGGTTGGCGCCGTCGCGGACAAACTCCTGGTAGGTCATGGGCGAACGGGGCGGCGAGTCCGGGCCGCGGTAGTCGGGGATCCCGGAATCTGTGCTGAGCCCGGCCCCGGTCAGCAAGGCGAAACGTACCCCCGCGAGCAGGTCCCGGATCCGGACCAACACCTCAAGGTCCTCACCTGAGGGCGGGGCCGGGGCCACCGGCGGCATGCTGGCAAAGCCCGTCAGGCCTGTCCCCCGCCGCTGCTCAGCCATGTCGACTCAGGCCCGCTTCAAATCCGCCAAAGCCGCACGGTAGCCACCGAAGTCACGGGCCTGGCCCCGCGGGTTCACCACGCTGTACCGGACCGCGCCCTCGGCATCGATGATGAAGGTGGCCCGCTTGGCCATGCCGCTGCCGGCGTCGAAGACTCCGTAAGCCTTGGCGACGCCCCCGTGCGGCCAGAAATCGGCCAGCAGATCGAAGCCATACCCCTCTTGCGCCGCGTAGGCACGGAGGCTGAACTTGCTGTCAACGGACACTGCAAGGACCACGGCGTTCGAATCCTCGAACGTGGCGAGGTTGTCGCGTATCTCGCACAGCTCGCCGGTGCAGATCCCGGAGAACGCAAACGGGTAGAACACCAAGGCAACGTTCTGCCCGCGGAATGACGAGAGTCGAACCGGCTCACCGTACTGGTTGGCCAGCTCAAAGTCCGGCGCGGTCGTGCCTACGGCGGGAACAACTGCGGAAGCGGCCTCAACCGCTGCCGTCATTTGTTCTTCCTGCTGACCAGGCGCGCCGCGCTCCAGTCCTTGGAGACACCGGCAGAGGTGGTGACATGCAGGCCGGCAGTGGGTGCGGCTTCCTGGATATCCGCCGGCGAAACGTAACCGTCCCTGCCCGACTTGGGAGTCAGGACCCAGACGACGCCGTTTTCGCTCAGCGTAGTGAGCGAATCCATCAGGCTGTCCACCAGGTCTCCGTCGCCGTCGCGCCACCAAAGGATGACAGCGTCGGCCACGTCGTGGTCGTCCTCATCCAGCAGCTCCGAGCCGGTGAGGTCTTCTATATCGTCACGCAAGTCGAAATCGACGTCGTCGTCGTAACCGAACTCCTGAATCAGATCCCCATTTTTGAAACCCAATTTTTCCGCCACATTTACCGAAGTGGCGGCGTCGGCCTCGCTCACGTGTTCCTCCAATACGTCATACATGCGTTGTGCATAGTGATTTCCATTACTCCCAAGCCAACACCCTTTGTGCCTGCGCTTCAAGCTGCCGCCCCCGGGATTGCGCATATTCTGCGTCACATCCCGTTGCGGCGGCGCCCCGGCAAGGCTATTGGCCACACAACCAGTATGACGAACGAAATACAACAGCAGCACCGGGGCCGCAGCTACGCATCGTGTTGCCGTCAGGGCTAGAGTGGCTGATGACAACTATGCCCGCGGGACGACACCCCTGTGACTCCGGACAGGCATAGGAGCGCTAGGAAGCTGCCCGGCACACATGACCGGGCTGTTGTAACCGATACGTCGCACACGGCGTATATACGCCGGGCAGTCACCCTGCCTGGCCTGAGTGCGCCGATTCATGCGCGCAAAGAGAGGTTGGACGTGGCTGCAGGAGAAGAGACCTCCCATATCCTCAGCGGGTTGACTAACCAGCTGCCTGATCGTGATCCGGAAGAGACTGCCGAGTGGGTTGAGT
>NZ_JBHVVN010000025.1:0-22011 GCF_042882685.1 Pseudarthrobacter sp. NPDC058196 | reverse complement strand
CAACAAACTTGACACACTATTGAGTTCTCAAACAACAGACACACCCGGCACCACCACAACCAAAAACCAGTCGCAGATCGCTCCGGAGCAACTTTCCAAACTTACCGGCTGACTTCCAGCGTGTCAAATCGGCGTCCGCGATCTTCCTCAGCATAAGCTTGGGGGATCGGTTGTCCGCCTGACTCCGTGGAGCAGCGCGGAAATAAACTCTACCACCACTTATTCGGGATCGCCAGTCGGCGTGGAAGGGCTGCCTGCGCTGTCCTCACCCGCCCCGATTCCCCAGCGCCGAAGAGCCCGGAATCCTGAGGGATTCCGGGCTCTTCCGCTCGCTGCGGAGACCAGCTTGGGCTGCTCAGGCCGAGGTGGGTGCTCCCGGCTTGAAGTAGGACGCGCCCAGCGGAGGCAGCGTCACCGTCAGGGTGGCCGGCTGCCCGTCCTGTCCTTCGGCGGTTGCTGTCAGTTCACCACTGTTGAGAACGCCGGAGCCGCCGTAGGTGGTGTGGTCGGTGTTGAGGACCTCAGTCCAAGCGCCGGCCGATGGCACGCCCAAGGTGTAGCCGACATGCGGGCCCCCGGAGAAATTGATGGCGCAGACGATCGGCTCGCCGTCGGTACCCCACCTGATGAAAGAGAGGACGTTCCGGTCGTTGTCTCCCCCGTTGATCCACTGGAACCCGGCCGGCACGTTGTCCTGGGTATAGAGGGCGGGTGTGGCAGCGTACAACTCGTTCAGGTCCTTGGTCAGCAGCTGCAGCCCGCGGTGCGCGGGGATGTCTGCGAGCCACCAGTCCAGCCCGTGCTGCTCGGACCACTCCGCCTCCTGCCCGAATTCAGTACCCATGAAGATGAGCTGCTTGCCGGGGTGGGCCCACTGGTAGGCAAAGAACGCGCGGAGGTTTGCCAGCTGCTGCCAGCGGTCGCCCGGCATCTTGCGCAGCATGGAGCCTTTGCCGTGGACTACTTCGTCGTGGCTGATGGGCAGCAGGAAGTTCTCAGTGAACGCATACACCAGGGAGAACGTCACCGTGCCGTGGTGCCACCGGCGGTTGTAAGGGTCCTCTGAGATGTACTTGAGCGAGTCGTGCATCCAGCCCATGTTCCACTTCAGGCCGAAGCCCAGGCCGCCGTGGCTCGTGGGAGCGGTCACCCCCGGGAAGGCCGTCGACTCTTCCGCGATCATGACGGCACCTGGGTGTGTCTTGTAGACGGTGGCGTTGACTTCCTGCAGGAAGGAGATGGCTTCCAGGTTTTCCCGGCCGCCGAAGCGGTTGGGCCGCCACTCGCCTTCCTTCCTGGAGTAGTCGAGGTAAAGCATTGACGCCACCGCATCCACGCGCAGGCCATCAATGTGGAACTCGTCCAACCAGTAGAGGGCGTTGGCCACCAGGAAGTTCCGGACCTCGGTACGGCCGAAGTCGAAGATGAGGGTCCCCCAGTCCGGGTGCTCGCCAAGGGCCGGATCAGAGTGCTCATAGAGGGGTTCGCCGTCGAAGCGTGCCAGCGCCCAGGCGTCCTTCGGGAAGTGGGCGGGGACCCAGTCCAGCAGGACGCCAATTCCGGCCTGGTGGAGTGTGTCCACGAGGTAGCGGAACTCGTCGGGGTGGCCGAACCGGGACGTCGGCGCGAAGTAGGACGTGACCTGGTATCCCCATGAACCACCGAACGGGTGTTCTGCCACCGGCATGAACTCCACGTGGGTGAACCCCAGCCATTTGACGTACTCCACCAGTTCCTTGGCAAGCTCCCGGTAGCCAAGTCCCAGGCGCCAGGAGCCGAGGTGGACTTCGTACACGCTCATGGCCGAATTGTGGGGATCGCGCTGGGCTCGCGCTTCCATCCACTCGTCGTCCTTGAAGGCGTAGGACGGTTCCACCACCCGGGAGGCCGTGAGCGGGGGAACTTCGGTGCCGAATGCCAGGGGGTCGGCTTTTTCCACCCAGTAGCCACCGCGGGTCAGGATTTCGAATTTGTAGCAGGCGCCCGCCGGCACACCTGGAATGAAGACTTCCCACACCCCGGATGATCCCAGCGAGCGGAGCGAGTTTTCGCGCCCGTCCCAAGCGTTGAAATCACCCTTGACGCGGACGGCCTGTGCGTTGGGAGCCCACACGGCAAAGGAAACACCGTTGACGTCCCCCAGTGAGGACTTGTAGTGCTGGACGTGGGCGCCGAGGACCTCCCAGAGTTTCTCATGCCGGCCCTCGCCGATGAGGTGGAGGTCCACTTCTCCTACGGTGGGCAGGTAGCGGTACGGCTCATCAACCGCCACCGGTTCTTTGCCCGGGTACGTGACCGAAAGCCGGTAGTCGGGAACATGGCCCTGCTGCACGGGTTCGAGGACGGCAACCCACACGCCGTGGGCCTCATGTTCCATGGGAACTTCACCGGCCTGGGTGACAACGGTGACTGCTTCGGCCAGGTGCTTGACGGTCCGGACGGTGACGTGACCGTAGTCGTCCAGGTGCGCGCCAAGGACGGAATGGGGCGCGTGGTGTTCACCGTTCGCGATCTTGCCCAGGGTGCCTTCGTCCACGTGCAGCGGCACCCCCGGGCGGTCAGTTTGTGCTGAGCCTGTCATTTCGTTACCTTCCGATGCTGCGCCGGTTTGATCGCCGGTGCCGTTACCGCTCAGGAGCCGCCTGGAGGCATTCACCGGGATCGCCAGCCAGTCGGGCCTGTTACGCATTTCATAAACAACTTCGTACAGCGCCTTGTCCAGCCACAATGCCACAAACAAGGGCGAGGTCCGGTCCACCGTGCCGGGAATGACGGCCCCGTACCCTTCCAGGAACGCGTCAGCGCAGTCGTCCACCCAGGTGTCCGGGACTTGGGCGCCCTCCTGCTCCCGTTGGGCGGCGCCGGCCGCGTAGTCGAAGGACCGCAGCATTCCCACGACGTCGCGAAGCGGCACGTCGGGGACGTTCCGTTCGGCAATGGGCCGCAGCGGTTCGCCCTCGAAATCGAGGATGGCCCACCGGGACTGGCCACTGGATTGCCCGGCGACCTGCAGGATTTGGCCGAGGTGGAGGTCGCCGTGGATACGCTGCAGGGGACCGGTGGGGGCCCCGTCAAGGCCGGCCAGGAGGGCATCCAGAGCGGCGTCGTAGGGGCCGACGGCGGCGCGGGCTTCCGCCCAGGCGCTGCGGACGCGTTGGGCTACAGCGGATCCGATGGCCTTGCCGGCGTCGGGCTCCGCTGATTGCCCCAGCGCCTCCGCCAGCCGGCGGTGCACGTTGGCCGTGGCAGCACCGAGAGCCCGTGCTTCCGCCGTAAAATCGGCACCTTGGCGTGCGGCGTCCACAGCCAGCCGCCAGGCATCACGGCCGCCGGCCAGGAATTCGTGGGCTACCGCAAGCTCGCCCTGGACGGGCTTGCCCTGCCCAAGCCACTCTCCGCGGACCCAGCCCAACGTCGCAGGCACTTCGGGGGTACCCGCAGTGGTCAGCGCCGCCCCGACTTCGATCTCGGGGTTTGTCCCGTCGGACAGCACCCGGAAGAATTTCACCATCGCCGCCGATTCGCCGTCGTCCACAATGACGGAACTGTTGGACTGCTCTCCGGACAGCACTTTCACCACGCCTTTGGCCGTGGGAAGGCGGTACGGCCCGGCCACGCGGTGTCCGGTAGCTGACCCGCTTGCAGCCTTTTCCTCCTGCCGGATGAGCTCGAGCCAGGCGCCGACGAAATCAGGATCGTGCACGGCGTCGTAGACCCATGGCCGGGACGGGTCGGTTCCTGCGGCTTCGCCCACGAGCGCCCGTTCCATGCCACCGGCCGGTGCCGGGCGGAAGCTCAACGGGACCTGGACCACGGTGGTGCGCCGGCCGCCGTCGGGCCCCTCCGTGGTGGCACTGAGGAGGAACACGGCAAGCGCGGCGTGGCCTGTGGGGTCTGACAGGCCCAGGCTGCCCACTTGGGACATGGCGAAGGCGGGAGTCTTGATGGGGAACCAACGCTGCTGCGGCAGCCATTCCTTGAGCAGCGCGGTCAGGGCGGGAGTGAGGATTGGCTGGTTCATCTCAGTTCTCTATCGACAGGATGGGCATGGCCTGGGTGTAGGGCGACGACGGGTTGGATCCCGCCGTACGCATCCGGAGCCAGAAGAAGTCATGGCTTCCGATGGTCAAGGTGAGGCTTCCGTCATCGCCGATGCCCGGGAAGGGTTGGCCGCCGAAGACATCGCGCAGACCCCTCCCCGCGTACTCGGGAATGGCCAGTGTGGCGGCCACGGGATGCTGGGAGAGGTTGAAGGCGCACAAAATGGTTTCGGCCGCGGCGCCGGCCGGGTTGTTCGCCGGCAGCTCGCGCAGGTACGCCAGAACGGCGTCGTGGTCGGCTTCCACATGTTTGAACCCGCCAAGGCCGAACGCGGGGTGGTTCTTGCGCACGCTGAGGATCTGCCGTGTCCAGCGCAACAGCGACCCCGAGTGGGCGGCCTCGGCTTCGACGTTGGCCATGCTGTAGTTGTACACCAGCGACTGGATGGGCGGCAGGTAAAGCTTGCCGGGATCGGCGTCCGAGAACCCGGCGTTCCGGTCCGGGTTCCATTGCATCGGCGTTCGAACGGCGTCGCGGTCCTCAAGCCAGATGTTGTCCCCCATGCCGATCTCGTCGCCGTAGTAGAGGAACGGGCTCCCCGGAAGTGAGAGCAGGAGCGCGTTGATCAGTTCGATCTCGGCCCGGGAATTGTCGAGCAGCGGCGCCAACCGGCGCCGGATGCCGATGTTGGCACGCATGCGGGGGTCCGGCGCGTACCAGCCCAGCATGGCCGCGCGCTCGTCTGCGGTGACCATCTCCAGGGTCAGCTCATCGTGGTTGCGCAGGAATGTCCCCCACTGGGCACCGTCGGGGATGTCCGGTGTGTCGCGCATGGTTTCGATGATGGGCGCGGCCTTCTGGTCCCGGAGGGCATAGTACAGGCGGGGCATGATCGGGAAGTGGAACGCCATATGGCATTCGGGTTCTTCCTCGGTCCCGAAGTACTCCACCACCTCATTGGGCGGCTGGTTTGCCTCGGCGATGATCACACGGCCGGGGTAGCTTTCGTCCACCATGGCCCGCAGGCTGCGGAGGAATTCGTGGGTGGCGGGCAGGTTCTCGCAGTTGGTGCCCTCTTCCTCGAAGAGGTACGGGATGGCGTCTGCGCGGAAACCGTCGATCCCCTGGTCCAGCCAGAACCGGACCACATCGAACACAGCCTCGATGACCTTGGGGTTTTCGAAGTTCAGGTCCGGCTGGTGGCTGAAGAACCTGTGCCAGAAGAACTGCCGCCGGATGGGATCGAACGTCCAGTTCGATTCCTCCGTGTCGACGAAGATGATGCGTGCGTCCTGGTACTTCTCGTCAGTGTCGCTCCAGACATAGAAGTCGCCGAAGGGCCCGTCGGGGTCTTTCCGGGATTCCTGGAACCAGGGATGCTGGTCGGAAGTGTGGTTCAGCGGCAGGTCGATGATGACCCGGACGCCGCGGGCGTGGGCTTCCGCCACGAGCCGCTTGAAGTCGCTGATGGTGCCGAATTCGTCCAGCACGGAGTTGTAGTCCGAGATGTCGTAGCCGCCGTCGCGCAGCGGTGACTGGAAGAACGGGGGCAGCCAGAGGCAGTCGACGCCCAGCCATTGCAGATAGTCCAGCCGGTCGATGAGTCCGGAGAAGTCCCCGGACCCATCGCCGTTGGCATCCGCAAAGGCCCGGACCAGTACCTCGTAGAACACGGCCTTGCGGTACCACAGGGGGTCATGCTGAAGGCCGGGCGCATTTAGCTCGAACGTGCTCTTTGGGGTGAAGTGGCCGGAACTTTGCGGATTGAAACTCACGAATGCATTCTCCTCACGCTCAGGATGTGCGCCGGTTCTACGTGCGGGTCGAGCCGCACGTAGTTGTACTCGCCCCACTCCCAGCTTTGGCCTGAGACCAGGTCATCCACGAAGAAGCCACCGCCCGGGGTGCGGTCCTGCGGGTCCAGCTCCAGGGCTGCCAGGTCCAGGACGACGCTGCATTCCTTGGTGACGTGGGGGTCCACGTTGACCACCACGATGATGGTGTCCTTGGTCCCGTCGGGGAGGGTCTTGTGCTTGGAGTACACCACCGTGGATTCGTCGGTGCTCTGGTGGACCGTCAGGTTCTGCAAGTCCAGGAGCGCCGGGTGGTCCCGCCGGATGTGGTTCAGCCGCGTGATGTACGGTGCCAGCGAGCGCCCGGACTCCGCGGCGGCTTCCCAGTCACGGGCCTTGAACTCGAACTTCTCGTTGTCGATGTATTCTTCAGCGCCGGGCCGGGCAACGTGCTCGTAGAGTTCGTAGCCGGCGTAGACGCCCCACAGGGGGCTTCCGGTGGAGGCAAGGACCGCCCGGATCCGGAATGCCGCGGGTCCGCCGTACTGGAGGTATTCGGTGAGGATGTCCGGGGTGTTGACGAAGAAGTTGGGGCGGAAGAACGCCGGGGATTCGTGGCTGACTTCGTCGAAGTATGCCTCGATCTCCTTCTTGGTGTTGCGCCAGGTGAAGTAGGTGTAGGACTGCTGGAAGCCTGCACGGCCCAAGGCGTGCATCATGGCGGGCCGGGTAAATGCCTCGGCGAGGAATACGACTCCGGGGACGGCTTTATTCACCTCGGCGATTAGCCATTCCCAGAACCACACGGGCTTGGTGTGCGGGTTATCCACCCGGAAAATCTTCACCCCGTGGCTGACCCAGAGCAGCACAATGCGGAGAATTTCGCGGGAAAGCCCTTCCGGGTCATTGTCGAAATTGAGCGGATAAATGTCCTGGTACTTCTTCGGCGGATTTTCCGCGTAGGCGATGCTGCCGTCCACCCGGGTGGTGAACCATTCGGGGTGCGTCTGCACCCACGGGTGGTCCGGGGCCGCCTGCAGGGCCAGGTCCAGCGCAACTTCCAGGCCCAATTCGTTTGCGCGGGCAACAAAGGCGTCGAAGTCCTCGAAGGAACCGAGATCGGGGTGGATAGCGTCGTGGCCGCCCTCCTTGCCGCCGATGGCCCAGGGCGAACCCGGGTCATGGGGGCCCGCCACCAGGGTGTTGTTGGGCCCCTTGCGGTGCTGGACGCCGATCGGATGGATCGGGGGCATGTAGAGGACGTCGAAGCCCATGGCCGCGACGGCGTCGAGGCGGCGGGCTGCCGTCCGGAAGTTTCCCGATGTCCAGGCACCGGTGTTGTGGTCCTTGACGGCGCCTTCGGACCGCGGGAAGAACTCATACCAAGCACCTCGGCCTGCCCGGTCCCGCTCTACCAGAAGGGGGAACTTCTCCGAGACGGTCACCAGTTCGCGGATGGGCTGGCGGGCGACGATGTCCGCGATTTCCTGGCCGAATCCGGCCGCGAGGCGTTCCCCGGTGCTGCGTGACTGGTCAGAGAGGACATCCGAGGCATGCCGGAGGGCTGCCTGGTCCACCTCGTCCCGGAAGTCTTCCGCGGAGGCTTCACCGAGCAGCTTGGCCCCTTCGGCGAGCATGAGCTCCACGTCGATGCCGGCGTCGATCTTCACCTCGGCATTGTGGTGCCAGGTGCCGTAGCGGTCGTGCCAGGCTTCGATGACGAAGGACCAGTCGCCGGTTTCCGACGGCGTGAGCGCGCCTTCCCAACGGTCGGTCCCCATTCCGCGTTCGCCGCGGGGCGGGGAAAGCCGGACACGCTGCCGCTCGGCCCCCGTTGGGTCCAGGAGCACAGCGCTGACGCCGAGCTGGTCATGGCCTTCCCGGAAGGCGGTGGCCCCCACAACGATGGCCTCACCGGGGAGGGCTTTGGCGGGGACCTTTCCGCCGTCGACGACGGGCTGCACGTTGGTGATGGGAAAACGCCCGAACCGCAGACCATCGGTTATGCGGCGCTGGGGCATTTTGGTGGATGCGGCACTGGTTCCTGAGTTAGTCGTCACAGCCTCGACGTTAGCGAGAAATGCCCAGGATTGCTAAGGCTGCTCCCTAAAATCCATCGCGCCGCCGCCCAATTTCTTCACGCCCCTGTCATTTACCCAAAAGAAACCCAAAGCTTGTTCCGGCCCGGCATGTTGTCGGTTAGTGTGGCGCAGGTGAAGGCAATCCGCAGGTTTACGGTCCGTACAGTCCTCCCCGAGCCCATCCGGCCGCTGGCCCGGTTGGCCAGCAATTTGCGGTGGTCCTGGCACCGCCCCACGCGCGAACTGTTCGCCGGGCTCAACCCGCGCCTGTGGGAGGAAAGCGGCCAGGACCCCATCGGCTTCCTGGGCATGGTCAGCCGGGAGGAGTTCCAGCGGCTCGCCGCCGACCAGTCCGTGGTGGACCGGGTCCGCGCGGCCGAGGAGGACCTTGACCGGTATCTCGAGGAGCCTCGGTGGTACCAGGGCCTGGGCCCGGACGCCCCCGCCTCCATCGCCTATTTTTCTCCTGAATTCGGTATCACCGAGGTCCTTCCCCAGTACTCGGGCGGCCTGGGCATCCTGGCGGGCGACCACCTCAAGGCGGCCTCGGACCTGGGCGTTCCCCTGGTCGGTGTGGGCCTGCTTTACCAGGCCGGCTACTTCAAGCAGTCACTGTCCCGGGACGCCTGGCAGCAGGAAACCTACCCTGTCCTGGATCCCGACGGCCTGCCCCTGACACTGCTCCGCGAGCCATCCCCGGACGGCAACGGAAAAGCCCTGGAGGTATCGCTCCCCCTGCCCAACGGCCGCCGCCTCCTGGCACATATCTGGCGTGCCGACGTCGGACGCGTCCCGCTGCTCCTGCTGGACTCCAACGTGCCCGGCAATGACGACGCCGCGCGGAGCATCACGGACCGGCTGTACGGCGGCGGCGGTGACCACCGCCTGCAGCAGGAACTGCTGCTGGGCATGGGCGGGGTCAAAGCCCTGCGGGCGTTCCAGAAGCTGACGGGCTCCCCTGCCCCGGAGGTGTTCCACACCAACGAAGGACACGCAGGGTTCCTGGGCATCGAACGCATCCAGGAACTGATGTCCGGCGAACAGGCCCTGACATTCGACGAAGCGCTGGCCGCCGGCCGCGCCTCCACGGTGTTTACCACGCACACACCGGTCCCCGCCGGCATTGACAGGTTCGAGATCGCCCAGATCAGCCACTTCTTCCAGGCCGGGCTGGCACCCGCAGTCCCGTTGGACAGGATCCTGGAACTGGGCCGCGAAAACTATGCCGACGGAAACCCCGCCGTCTTCAACATGGCCGTCATGGGCCTCCGCCTTGCCCAGCGCGCCAATGGCGTGGCCAAGCTCCACGGGGAAGTGTCGCGCGGGATGTTCTCCGCCCTGTGGCCGGGATTCGACCACTCGGAGGTCCCCATCACCTCCGTCACCAACGGCGTCCACGTGCCCACGTGGGTGGACAGCCGGATCTCCAAGCTGGCCCGGGACCAGTTCGGCAGCGAGGCCGAAGCGCTGGGCAAATGGGACCTCGCCTACAACGTCAGCGACGCCGACGTGTGGGCGCTTCGCCGCGAAATGCGGGCGGCACTGGTGGAAGACGTGCGCCGCCGGCTCCGTGCTGCGTGGAAGAAGCGCGGCGCGGCCGACGCCGAACTGGGCTGGACGGACAATGTCCTGGACCCGGACGTGCTCACCATCGGGTTTGCCCGCCGCGTGCCCACGTACAAACGCCTGACCCTGATGCTCCGGGAACCTGCGCGGCTCAAGGCACTCCTGCTCCACAAGGACCACCCCATCCAGTTGGTCATCGCTGGAAAATCCCATCCGGCCGATGACGCCGGCAAGAAGATGATCCAGGACCTGGTGCGGTTCACTGACGACCCCGAGGTCCGGCACCGCATCGCGTTCCTGCCCAACTACGACATCGCGATGGCCAGGACACTGTTCCCTGGCTGCGACGTGTGGCTGAACAACCCGCTGCGGCCCCTGGAGGCCTGCGGTACGTCCGGCATGAAGGCGGCCCTGAACGGGTCGCTGAACCTGTCCGTCCTGGACGGCTGGTGGGACGAGATGTACGACGGCGAGAACGGCTGGGCAATTCCGACGGCCAACAACGACGCATCCCCGGAAGAGCGGGACGACATCGAGGCCGCCGCCCTGTACGAGCTGCTTGAATCGCAGGTGGCGCCGCGCTTCTACGGAAGCACGGTGTCCGAGGGTGCGGGGGCTGCTGGTCCCTCCACCACCCGGAGCGAGACAGTTCCAACGCACTGGGTGTCCATGATCAAGCACACCCTCTCGCACCTGGGTCCGGCAGTCTCGGCCGAGCGGATGCTCCGGGACTACGTGAACATCCTGTACCGCCCGGCAGCTGACGCCGGCCGCAGCGCCACCGCGAACTCCTACGCGCAGGCCCGCGCGCTGGCAGCCTGGTCTGCCAAGGTTCACGGCGCCTGGCCACAGGTCCACGTGGAGCATGTGGATTCGGTGGGCGTCTCAGAGGATCCGCAGATCGGCGACACCCTCCAGGTCAACGCCTACGTGGCGCTGAACGCACTGACTCCGGAAGATGTCTGCGTTGAGGTGGCTTACGGACGGGCCGAGGAGAACGACACCCTCGCGGACATCACCATGATGGAACTGCAGGTGAAGGAGGACCTGGGCAGCGGCCGCCACCTGTTCAGCGGCTCGCTGCTGATCGACCGCTCCGGACCGTTCGGCTACACGGTCCGGGTGCTGCCCAGGCACGAGGCGCTGGCCTCGAAAGCGGAGCTCGGCCTGATCGTCAACGCCTGACCTGGTGTCCGGCCCGCCCCCGGCCGGCCGGACACCAGGTGCCTGCGGAGTACCCAGCGCAGGGGGCAGGACCCTCAGAGCAGGACAGCCGTGACAGCGAGGTCCTTGCCGGCGTAGCGCTCGGCGTCCTGCAGGATTTCACAGACAATGCCGAAGGCCCTGTCGCTGCGGAACGTGGCGGCAACCTGCCAAAGGACGGTTACCGGCGGATTGCCGTTGTCCGTGATGGTGTCCGCGAAGTCGTGGAGCGAATCGTTCAGAGCATCCAGGTTCACACCGTAGTGCTCAGGAAAGTCCAGGACCTCGCCGAAGGTTTCCAGGACGGCGCGTTTGCTGTCGGCCGGCGGGACCACGAGGCTGCGGCGCCCGGCGTCCGCTACCTGCTCCTCCAGCTCTTCGAGGGTCCAGGTATCGCCGGAAAGAATTTTCATGGGTGCGCTAGCTGCCTTCCGCTATGTACTTGAACGTCGCGTAGTGGTCACCGGTGTAATACTTCTCCCCGCCGTCGCCTGCCACGATCCGACGTGCGCCCCGGTCCGGTTCGCCGGGCGTTGGAACCGTGTACTCGCGGTAGTACCCCCGATCCCGTGCGGGCAGGACGCGTTCAAGATTGCCGAACACCTGGTCGTCCTGGCTGAACGGGTACGGACCGCCCGCCCGGATCAGGGCCAGGACGCGGCGTCCTTCCACCGGCAGCGCGGACTCACGGATTTCCGGCAGGCTGGACGGGTTGGCTCCCTGGTGTGCCGCCGCGCTCTTTCCCGGCGCCGGCGTACCCGGGCCGCCGGTAGCCTTACTCGCGCCGGAAGCCGCGCCCGGCGTCGTGCCTTCCCCCTGGCCGCCCAACAAGCCGGCCCCGCCGAACGCCACCAGCGCCAGCACCGCCAAGGCGGTAAGGAGCAAGGGAAGCATGGAGCGGTTGCGCATTCGGGTGTACCTGCCGGCCGGTTTTACTGGGTCTAGGTTCGGTAGATGCTGATGGAGTTGGCCTCGGCAACATCGGTCTCGCCCGAGGCAACCCGGATGCCCTGCCGCTGCTCGTGGAGCGGCGAGGTGGTCAGGCGCAGCTCGAAAAGTCCAGGTGCCGTGCGCCCGAGGTCCGGCAGCGTGATTTGCACATCAGTGGCGCCGCCGTTCACCACCACCAGCCCGGCGAGGGCACCGCCGTCGTCCCCCAGCAGCAGCTGCAGGACGCGGTGGTGCGGATCGTTCCACCGCTCGGCGGACATGGGCTGCCCACGGTGGTCGAACCAGTGAAGGTAGGACTGTTCGTCCCGGACGGGGAAATCATGGGGCTGGGCGGCCAGGAATTCCTTGCGCAGCCGGATGTAGCGCTTGGTGCTGCGCAGCATTTCGTGCGCCTCCGGGGTCAACGTCCAGTCAAGCCAGGTCATGGCGTTGTCCTGGCAGTAGGCATTGTTGTTGCCCAGCTGCGTCCGGGCCAGCTCGTCACCGGCAGTGATCATGGGGACTCCAAGCGAGACCATGAGCGACGCCATCAGGTTGCGCCGGGACTGCGCGCGCCTGGCCAGGATCAGGCCGTTCTCGGTGGGCCCCTCCACGCCGTGGTTGTAGCTGCGGTTGTCCCCGTGCCCGTCCCTGTTCTCCTCACCGTTGTCCTCGTTGTGCTTCCGGTCGAAGGAGACGAGGTCGTTCATGGTGAAGCCGTCGTGGGCGGTAACGAAATTGACCGATGCCAGCCGTGAGCGGCCGGATGCCTGGAAGAGACCGGCAGAACCGGACAGCGAATCGGCGAGTTTGGCCATGGTTCCGCCGTGGCCGCCCGCGTCCATGGCCGCCCTGTCTGCCAGCCAGAACGTCCGGACGGCGTCCCGGAAGTGGTCGTTCCAGTCCACCCAGCCTGGCGGGAACCGCCCGGTTTGCCAACCGCCGTAGCCAATGTCCCACGGCTCGGCAATCAGCTTGACACCGGAAAGGACGGGGTCCGCGGCGATGGCGGTGAGGAACGGGTGGTTGGGGTCGAACTCGTTATCAGCGTTCCGGCAGAGGGTGACGGCAAGGTCGAACCGGAAACCGTCAACATGGAACTCATCCACCCAATACCGCAGTGAATCGACCACCATCTGGACCACATGCGGCTCGCCGAAGTTCAAGGTATTGCCGCACCCGGTGGTGTCCACGTATTTTCCGTGGCTGTCCATCCGGTAGTACGCCTGCTCCCCCAGCCCGCGGAAGCTGACGACCGGGCCGTCCTGGGTTCCCTCCGCTGTGTGGTTGTAGACGACGTCGAGGATGACTTCAAGTCCTGCGGCGTGCAGGGCCTTGACCATGCCCTTGAACTCGTCCTGGACAGCCTGCGGGCCCGCTTCCCGGGCGGCGCGGGTGGCGTAGCCGGGGTGCAGGGCGAAAAAGGCGGCGGTGTTGTAGCCCCAGTAGTTGGTGAGGCCAAGGTCCTGCAAGTGCGGCTCGTCGAGGTGGAAGTGCACGGGCAGGAGCTGCACGGCGGTGATGCCCAAGCTGGTGAGGTGCTCCACCACGGCAGGGTGGCCCATGCCGGCGTAGGTGCCCCTCAGGTCCTCGGGTACGTCGGGATGGAGCTTGCTCTGGCCCCGCACATGGGCTTCGTAAAGGATTGTGTTGCGCCACGGCAGGGCCGGCCGCTCGTCCGCTTCCCAATCGAAGTCGGGTGCGGTCCGGACACTGGCCAGGAGCCCGTCCCGCTGGTCCACCCCCCGGCCGTAAGGGTCCAGCAACAACGGCGGGTTGCCGGCGTCGTCCCCGTTCCCCGAGACGGAGGCGCGGGGCGGCAGGGGCCGGCGGTCGGAGGACGGGCGGAACCCGTACCGCGAACCGTACGGCAGGTCCTCGACGATGCCGTGATGGACGCCGCGCACCACGTTCGGCAGGGTCCGGGACCGCCACTGGCCGCCCGGAGGGCAGTAGGCAATGTCCAGGCTGGCTACGCCTGGCGCGAAACAGGAAACGTTGGCGCGGCCGCCGACGTGGTGGCGGGTTCCGCCGGAATCAACGCGCGGGACACTGACACCGAGGGGAATCGCCGAGGAGGCGTCCATGGTGGATGCGGTGTCGAAAAGCGGCATGACCATCACCTAAATGATAGCCGCCCGGGGCAGTTGACCTGCCCCTTCACTTCGGTACTGCAAGGGAGTCGTGCCCCCGCACGGCGGCCGGTGGACCACTACCCCGCCGCGCGCTGGCGGGAGACCTCATACAACGAGATGCCCACTGCCATGGAGGCGTTCAGGGACTCCATGGCGGAGTCGATCGGGATGGAGACGATCTGGTCGCAGTTCTCCCGAACCAGGCGGCTCAGGCCTTTGCCCTCCGAGCCCACCACGATGCACACCGGCTCCCTGGCCAAGGTGAGGTCGGGCAGCGAGACGTCGCCGTCGCCGTCGAGCCCCAGCACGAAGATGCCCATGCCCTTGAACTGCTTCAAAGCGTTGTTCAGGTTGGAGGCGCGGGCAACGGGGACGCGGACGGCAGCACCGGCGCTGGTCTTCCAGGCCGAGGCCGTGACGCCGACGGAGCGGCGCTCGGGAACAATAACGCCGTGGCCGCTGAAGGCGGAGACGGAACGGATGATCGCCCCGAGGTTCCGGGGGTCGGTGATGCCGTCAAGGGCGACGAAGAGCGGCGCGTTGCTGACGTGCCCCTTCTTCCACTTCTCCACCGTCTCCTCGGCCAGTTCGTACGCGTCCTGGTATTCGTACGGCGGAATCTGGAGCACCAGGCCTTGGTGGACGGCGTCGTCGGTCATCCGGTCCAGTTCGGGCTTGCCGGTTTCGAGCAGCGGAATACCGCGTTCGGCGGCGAGTTTCAGCGACTCCTTGACGCGGTCGTCCATCTCGATGCGAATGGCCACGTGCAGGGCCTTGGCCGGGATGCCGGCGCGGAGCGCTTCGACCACGGAGTTGCGGCCTGTGACCACTTCTTCGGTGGCGCGGCCCTTGGGTCCGGACTTGGCGGCGCCGGCGCTGCGTGCACCCGGGCTGCGCTTGGCAGCGGACCGTTCGGCCAGCTGCCTGGCTTTGTGCGCCTTGTGGTACGGGCGGTCCTCAGCCTTGGGCGTGGGCCCCTTGCCTTCGAGGGCCTTGCGGCCATGGCCACCGGTTCCGATGGTTGGGCCCTTCTTCGCTTTCACCGATCGGCGACCATTGTTGGCCATGATGTTCCACCCTTGATTGTGCTGACTGAGTCTGCCTACCAGTCTACTGACCGAAGAAAAATCGAGGCGCCGCGTGCTGTGGGCGTACTCAGGGCAGTGGCTGCTCAGCCCCTCTTGAGGCTCCAGGTGGCACCGTCCGTGCCGTCTTCCACCACGACGCCGGCCTGGTTGAGGGTGTCCCGGATGGCGTCGGAGGCAGCCCAGTCCTTGGCGGCACGGGCGGCGGCACGGGCAGCCAGCTGCGCCTCCACCAGGACGCCCAAGGCGTCGGCTTCCCGGCTGCCCGCCTGCCCGGAACCGGCGACGGCGTTCAGGCCCAGGACGTCGGTCATGGTGACGACCGCGTACATCGCCTTCCGGGCAGCGTCGTCGTCGCCGTCCGCCAGGGCCGTGTTCCCGGCCCGCACGGTCTCATGCAGCGCCGCGAGGGCACGCGGGACATTCAAGTCGTCGTCCATCGCGGCTGAAAAAGTGTCCAGGGCATCAGCAGGAGAACGGTCGTTGCCGGGAACGAAGCCAAAGTCGGAGCCGAAACGCGCCACGGCTTTCGCCAGGAACCCGTCGATGCGTTCGACTGCGGCAGCGGCTTCCTGCAGCGACGTGGGCCGGTAGTCCAAGACGGAGCGGTAATGGGCCTGGCCGAGGTAGTAGCGGACAACGCGGGGGGAGGCGAGCTCCAGCATTTCGGTGGGGCTGATGGTGTTGCCAACGGATTTGGACATCTTCTCGCCCTGGTACGTCACCATGCCGTTGTGCATCCAGAAGTTGGCGAAGGGGTGCCCCGCCGCCTGGGACTGGGCCATCTCGTTTTCGTGGTGCGGGAAGCGCAGGTCCAGGCCGCCGCCGTGGATATCGAAGGCGGTGCCGAGGTACTTGGTGACCATGGCAGAGCACTCAAGGTGCCAGCCGGGCCGTCCGGCACCCCAGGGCGAGGACCAGCTGGCGGTGGCCGGCTCTCCTTCTTTCGAACCCTTCCACAGCGCAAAGTCGCGGGGGTCCTTCTTGCCTCGGGGATCGGCGTCGGGCGCTGCCTGCATGTCGTCGATGTTCTGCCGGGTCAACGCGCCATACCTGTTCCAGGAGCGGACGTCGAAGTACACGTCTCCCGAGTCGTCCAGCGCGGGGTAGGCGTGGCCGCGGTCGATGAGCTGCTGGATCAGGGCGTGCATCTCGGGAATGTGCCCGGTGGCCCTGGGTTCGTAGGTGGGGCGGGAGACGCCAAGGGTGTCGTAGGCCGTCAGGAATTCCCGCTCGTAGCGGTACGCCAGCGCCCACCATTCCTCACGCGGCACATCTCCCGGCTCGGGGATGAAGTCCGGCGCGAAGGAGGCCTCGGACTTGGCGAGGATCTTGTCGTCAATGTCCGTGACGTTGCGGACCACCGTGACGCGCAGGCCGCGGTACTGCAGCCAGCGGGTCAGCTGGTCGAAGGCGATGGCGGAACGGATGTGGCCCACGTGAGGCATTCCCTGCACCGTGGCCCCGCAGTAATAGAGGCTGACCTTGCCCTCAAGGATCGGGATAAAGTTCCGGACTTCGGCGGAGGCGGTGTCATAGAAGCGCAGGGTCACCGCTCCAGACTAGCCGATGGTTTCCTTGGGCCGCGGGTACACCAAGGCGGTGGCCACAGCGGAGATACCCTCGCCACGGCCGGTGAACCCGAGGCCGTCGCTGGTGGTGGCGGTGACGCTCACCGGCGCGCCGGCAGCCCCTGAAAGGACGCGCTGCGCCTCTTCCCGGCGGGGACCGAATTTCGGTCTATTGGCCACGAACTGGACGGCGATATTGCCAATCTCGAAACCCGCAGCCCGGACGATCCGTGCCGCTTCGGCGAGCAGCGTCACACCGGACGCGCCGGCGAATTCCGGGCGGTCCGTGCCGAAGTGGGTGCCAAGGTCGCCGATGCCTGAAGCGGAGAACAGCGCGTCCGCCGCGGCGTGGGCCACGGGGTCGCCGTCAGAATGGCCGGCCAGGCCGCGTTCACCGGGCCAGTGGAGTCCGCCGAGCCACAACGGGCGGTCCTCGTCCTGGCCAGCGTACGCGTGGACGTCGATTCCCACTCCGGTCCGCGGCAGGATCATGTCTGCGCTCACCCTTCCACCCACCGGGCGCCGAGCGGGCCCTCAAGGAGCCCTTCGGCGAAGATCAGGTCAAGCGGCGTGGTGATCTTCAGGGACTGGGTTGAGCCACGGACAGCGTAGACCGGCGTCCCCAGCATCTCCACGAGCATGGCGTCATCGGTGACGGCCGCCGCTTGCTGCAGGTCCAGTCCCTGGGCGGCCCGGTGCGCCTGCACCAGCGTGTCGAGCGTGAATCCTTGGGGTGTCTGTACCGCCCGCAGTTCCTCGCGCCGGGCTGTTCCCGTGACCACCTCCGGCGCGAACACGCTGTCCTCTCCGGAGGTGGCGGCAACGGTCTTGACGGTGTCCACGACGGGGAGAACGGGAATGACCGCGGCAGCGCCCGCGGCAAGGGCTTCCGTTACGCGGTGGAAGACGGACTCGGGCGTCAGCGCCCGGGCGGCATCGTGGACCAGGACCGCTTCCGTGCCGTCCATCAGGGCAGCCATACCGGCGCGGACGGACTCAGCCCGGGTGGCGCCGCCGTCCACAAGGGTGAGGAGGGGGCCGCCGTCGGCCAGTTCGTCCCGGAAGTCACCGCAGAGGCGGCGCAGGCCCTCGTCAGCTGCCGGCAACACCACGCAGACCTGGCTTGCGACCCCGGAGGCGACAATACCCCGCAAGGCATGCATCAGGATCGGTTCGCCACCCAGCGGCACAGCCGCCTTGGGCATGCCGTAGCCGAGCCGTTGCCCGGACCCTGCGGCCACCACGATGACTCCCGTGACCAGGGGCGTTGATTCACTCATGCGAACTAGCCTACGACGCCGTTGCGGCCTCGACATGGCCGGGCCGCTGCCCGGTTTCGGGCAAAAAGAAGCCCCGGCGGCACTTGAGTGCTGCCGGGGCTAAATTCTTAGGAAGCCAAGACCTCGTCGAGAACGCTTGCCGCCTTCTCCTCGTCGGTCTTTTCAGCCAGCGCCAACTCTGAAATCAGAATTTGGCGGGCCTTGGCCAGCATTCGCTTTTCGCCTGCGGAAAGGCCCCGGTCGTGATCCCGGCGCCACAGGTCGCGAACGACCTCTGCCACCTTGATGACGTCACCGGAAGCAAGCTTCTCCAGATTTGCCTTGTACCTGCGTGACCAGTTGGTGGGTTCCTCGGTGAACTCGGCACGAAGCACATCGAACACGTGCTCCAGGCCTTCCTTGCCCACTACGTCCCGAACCCCAACAAGATCTACGTTTTCTGCTGGAACTTCAATGGTCAGATCACCCTGAGCCACCTTGAGCTTGAGATACATCTTCTCTTCGCCCTTGATGGTGCGCATCTTGATTTCTTCAATCTTCGCAGCACCGTGGTGAGGGTAAACTACTGTCTCGCCGACCTCAAATACCATGTGGACATTTCCCCTTTCCCGCAGACCAGTTTATCACGATTCAGGCATATGACCGGCCGGAGAAAGGGCTCCCAACCGCGAAAATACGCGGAAAAACGGCCCAATCGACCTCCTCCACCCCCTTGACGGATGAGGATATTAGTGCATCTGGTGAGCGTTCCCACAGACGATGTGACGGCCCCGAATCCTCGTTTGACCCCGTTTGCGGATAGGCTATGGCTGAAAAAGACTTCAAATTTCTCGAGGAGTACGTGACGTGCGTTCCACTGCGATGAACCGGGCCCAGCGCGGCAAACTGGCACTGACGGCTGCCGCCCTTGGCGTCAGCCTGCTGACTGCGGGCTGCGGTTACATCACGCCCCAGCAGACCAGCCACCAGTACTCCGCCTCGGACGGCATCCGCGCAGACCTCGGCCCGCTGCAGCTGCGGAACATCCTCATCGTTTCCAGCGGCGAAGACGGACCTGGCCGACTGATTGGCGCCGTCTACAACTCCTCTTCCAAGGACGTGAAGCTCACGGTCAACGGCGCCAAGGGCTCACAGACCGAGGTTCCGGTGAAGGCCAACTCCTACACGCTCCTCAACGAGAACACCGACCCTGCCATCTTGAGCACCACCGGCGGAAAGCCGGGTTCGCTGGTGGACGTCAAGATCAGCGAGAACGGCACCAACGTCACCAGCACGGTCAAGGTTCCCGTCCTGGATGCGACCTTGAAGGAATACAAGGACTACCTGCCGTCCGCCAGCCCGTCTGCTACGCCGTCGTCGTCCGCCAGCACAAGCGCGACGGCCACCGCCACTCCGAGCGCCACGGCAACGGCAACCGCCACCAGCCGCTAGCGGCGAGCCCGCCGGGGCGGGCAGTCCGTAAGGCGCAACAAAGGGAGGGCCACTGGCCCTCCCTTTGTTGTTGCATCTGATCCGGACAGCCCTGCCCGCCCGGAGCCTAGGGCTCGAACTTGTAACCGAGGCCGCGCACGGTGACCAGGAACCGGGGTGCGGAAGGATCCGGTTCGATTTTGCCGCGGAGGCGCTTCACGTGGACGTCAAGGGTCTTGGTGTCGCCAACGTAATCCGAACCCCAGACCCGGTCAATCAGCTGCCCCCGGGTGAGGACGCGCCCCGAGTTGCGCAGGAGCATCTCCAGGAGCTCGAACTCCTTCAACGGCAGCAAGACCTGCTCGCCATCCACGCTCACCACGTGCCGTTCGATGTCCATCCGGACCGGTCCGGCCTGGACCGTTGAAGAAATCAGTTCCTCCGGTTCGCCCTGGCGCCGCAGGACCGCCCTGACCCGGGCCACCAGTTCACGGGAGGAATAGGGCTTGGTGACATAGTCGTCCGCGCCGAGCTCCAGGCCCACAACTTTGTCGATCTCTGAGTCCTTGGCCGTCAGCATGATCACCGGAACGCTGGAACGCTGCCGGAGCTGCCGGCACACCTCGGTGCCGGACAGGCCGGGCAGCTGCAGGTCCAGCAGGACCAGGTCGGCGCCGTTGCGGTCGAATTCGGTGATCGCGTCGAGGCCGTTGTCCACCACCTCAACCTCGAAACCTTCCTTGCCCAGCAAATAGGACAAGGGATCGCTGAATGACTCCTCGTCCTCCACAATCAAAATCCTGCTCAAGCGCTAGCTCCTCGTTCTGTTGCGCCGGCGGCGCGGGGTACTTGGGTGAGGGCCGGCTGGCCGGCCGGCTGCCGCGCCGGCGCCGGTGCCGGTGCGTCGTGGACCGGACGGTCGCTGTCCTGTCCTTCCATCTCGGGAAGCCGCAGGGTGAACGTTGACCCTTGGCCCGGCTGGGACCAGAGCGTCACCTCGCCGCCATGGTTTGATGCCACATGCTTGACGATGCTCAGGCCCAGGCCGGTGCCGCCGGTTTGGCGTGAACGGGCGGCATCGACCCGGTAGAAGCGTTCGAAGACGCGTTCCTGGTCCTCGGGCGTGAGCCCGTCCCCCTGGTCAGTCACGGAGATGGACACCAGGCCCTCCCTGGAACGGACGCCGATTCCCACCCTGGTGTTGGCGGGCGAATAGCGGATGGCGTTATCGATGAGATTGCGCAGCGCGGTGACCAAAAGGTCCTGGTCGCCGAAGACCTTGCCCTCGGTGCGGCCACCCACCACGATGCTGATGTTCTTGCTCTCGGCGGGCAGCTGCGACCGGTCCACGGCCTCGGCTATGACCGCGTTGATGTCCACGGGGCCGCCTTGCTGCGTCACGCTGGCGCCCTGCAGCCGGGACAACTCGATGATGTCCTGGACCAGCGCGGCGAGGCGGGCCGATTCCTTATGCATCCGCTTGGCGAACCGGCGGACCGCTTCTTCGTCGTCCGCGGACGACTCGAGGGCCTCAGCCAGCAGGGAGATGGCGCCGACGGGCGTCTTCAGTTCATGCGAGACGTTGGCGACGAAGTCGTTGCGGATCTCTTCCGTGCGGGTAATCTCGGTCCGGTCATCGGCCAGGAGCAGGATGTATTCCTCACCCAGCATGGCCGCCCGGACCTGGACGATGATGGTCCCCTGCCCCAGCGGTCCGCGCGGGAGCTCCAGCTGCTTCTCCAGGATAACGCCGTCCCGCCGCACACCCGCCGTCATGTCCAGGAGTTCCTTGTGGACGACGGTATGGCCGCGGACAAGGCCGTAGGCGTAGGCTGCCGGGCTGGCACGGACAACGCCGTCGACATCGTCCAGGACCACAAAGGCACGTCCGACGACGGCCAGCACCTCCGCCGCCCCGTCCGGCAGCGCAGGTTCCCCGGCATCGACCTCCAGCAGCTCGCGCTGCTTCTCGCTGACCCGGAACGCAAGCACGCCGAACGTGCCAAGCGCCAGGCCGACAAGGCCGGCGACCAGACCAATGAGCATAGGATCCACAGCTCCACTTTATGCTCTTGCCCGGGGCGCGCCGGCGCTTCGAAGCCCTTACCGCGAACGGTTCAACTAACGTTCACCTCCATGGGCATAATCGTTTACCGGGCGATGACAGTGTTAATGGTTAGAGCGCCCAATGGCGACACGATTCCTGCTGCCCTGGAGCGGCCGGCGGGAGTTCCAAGGAAAGGACGCCTACGTGCGTAAGGTTTTTCAGGAAGAGCTCACCCAGGTCGGTGACCAGCTGGTGGAGATCTCCCGCCTGGTCAGCGAAGCGATAGACAAGGCCACCACCTCATTCCAGGTCGCGGACGTTGATCTCGCCCAGGACGTCATCGCGGCGGATGCGCGCATTGACTTCCTGCAGAACAGCCTTGATGAGCGGGCCATCGACATCCTGGCCCTGCAAGGTCCCGTAGCCAGCGACCTGCGCATGATCGTGGGCTCGCTCCGGATGAGTGCCTCCCTGGAGCGGATGGGCGACCTCGCGCGCCACATCGCCCAGCTGGCCCGCCTCCGGTACCCGTCCACGGTCATCCCGGAGTCCATGACCGGGACCTTCAACCGGATGGCCGAACTGGACCAGGAGATCGCCGACAAGTTGACGGTACTGCTGGAGAGCCGCGACCTCGAGGTGGCAAGGGACATCCTGAAGGCCAACACCGCCATCAATGACCTGCACCTGAGCGTCTTCAAGGCCATCGCCTCGCCCGAGTGGACCGAGTCGCCGGCGACCACCGTGGACGTGGCCCTCGCCAGCCGCTACTTCGAGCGGTTCGCGGACCACGGCGTCTCCGTCGCCCAGAAAGTGACGTACCTGGTCACCGGCGCGTGGCAGCCGAACGCCACCGAACACAGCTAAAC
>NZ_JBHVVN010000024.1:0-29415 GCF_042882685.1 Pseudarthrobacter sp. NPDC058196 | reverse complement strand
TGGGCAGATCTATTGGCCATCACCGGGCAGCTTTACTGGCCACCAGCGGGAACTTTAACTGGCCGCTGGTGGGCAGAAACTAGTGGCCATTGACATCATCGTCCTGCGTTCCCGGAATCGGGGTAGAAAGAGAACAGACCCGCGTCTCATTGAGAGAAGCGAGCCTGTCGTGTTGGTTCGAGCATACATGGCCGCCCCCAGAGTGGTCAAAGACGTTCGCTCCCGGAGATAAGTCCACACGCAGGGCCATCGAAAAGCTCAGACAACCGACCCTCAGCGATGCGCCGCGACCAGTTGTGGTGCATTTTGGTGCAGGAGTGCCTGTGAAATGCTGCTTGCAGATGTGAGCAGATGGGATAAAAGTCCCGTAAATGCAAGGATTATGACGGTACTTCTAACGAACGCTTGACCTCCGAAATGGGTTCAAATCCCACCGTCACCGCCACGCAGAAAGGCCCTGGTTCCCTTGGAAACAATGGAACCAGGGCCTTTCGCTTGCCCGAGCCCAGTTACGCCGTGCAACCCCCAGAGAAGCGTCAGCCGGCAGGGTGGATCATGGTCATGCCCGCGACGTTTGCGCTGTCCATCCGGGGCAGCAGCTCTGCGGCCTCTTCCAATCCGATGACGCGCTCGATGAGTTTCTGCGGCTTGAGTGCGCCAGATTCGATCAGCGCGAGCATCCCTGGATAATCCGCCGCGGCCATCCCGTGGCTTCCGAAAACATCCAACTCCCACGCAATGACCCGGGCCATCTGAACGCGGGGGTGGCCCTCAACGGGCGGCAGGAGCCCGATCTGGACGTGCCGGCCGCGGCGCCGGAGGCTCAGGATCGCGTCGGCGCACGTCTGCTCGCTGCCGACGGCGTCGATGGAGACGTGGCTTCCTCCCGTCAGGGCATGCACCTTCGCCGGAATATCAGAACCGTCGGCGACCAACACATGATCGGCCCCAAGGGAAGCCGCCGCATCGAGGGCAGCCGCGTTCCGGTCCACGGCAATGACTTTGCCGCCCAGTGCCTTGGCAATCATGACGGCGCTGAGGCCAACGCCGCCCGCCCCCACAATGGTGACCCATTCACCGGCGGCCAGGCGGGCCCGGCTTGTCAGGGCCCGGTATGCGGTGGCGAAACGGCAGCCCAGGCTGGCAGCCGCTTCGAAGCTGACGCCTTCGGGGATCGCGACGAGATTGGTATCCGCCGCATGGATCACCACGCGTTCTGAGAACGACCCCCAGTGCGTGAAGCCCGGCTGCTGCTGTTCCGGGCATACCTGCGCATTGCCGCCCAGGCACCACTCGCAGGCCCCGCAACCCTCGACGAAGGGCGCCGTCACCCGGTCACCCACTGCCCAGCCGGTTACTCCGTGGCCGACCTCAACGACGACGCCGGCGAACTCGTGGCCGGGGACGTGCGGCAGGGCGATGTCGTCGTGGCCGGCCCACGCGTGCCAGTCGCTGCGGCACAAGCCGGTGGCGACGACGGAGATCACCACACCTCCCGCCGGCGCCTCCGGCTGGTCTACTTCCTCAACGGTCAGCGGTCCGGCTATGTGGTGCATGACAAGGGAACGCACTGGCCCTCCTTAGGTTGGGTTATCCAAGCCAGTCTAAGTGGGGGCCGGCGGCGCCTCCGCTTCCCGGGACGGGGCCACCAGCGCCGCCGTGAGTGGTGCACGGCGCCCCTCTGAGTCTCTCCGCACGCCCGGAGCGGCGAGCCGGAAGCTACAGCTCCGACATCGAACCGTCCGCAGGATGAGTGTTTTGCACTATTCGGGCAGAATGGGGTTTCAATCAGGCACACGCGCCTGGAAAGCAAGCCGAAGAGCGGACGGGGACACGGATGAACGAGTTTTTCGCAGCTTCCTGCGAGCACGGCGTTCTGCGGCTGCGCTGGGCCCCGGATGTCCACATCACGTACGAGATTGCCGTTAGGGCTGCCCGGGCCCTGGAGGGCTTCAGCGGCGGGTGGATCCTGCCACTCCTCGTTGACCTGAACGGGGTGGCCGGGTTGACGCCCGAAGCCAGGGCGGGCATGAATGCCTACCGCGGATTCTCGGCGGTGGCCCTCATCGGCAACGGACCTATGGGCAAGGTCGTGGCGGCATTTTCGCAACGGTCGCTGACTCCCACCGCGTACTTCACCAACGAAGACGAAGCCCTCGATTGGTTGTCGGGCCAGGGCAGCAGGGCCGCGAAGTAGCAGGCCGTCCGGCGCCGTGCCGTGCCTCCTCTTGGTTTCAGGGATGCCTCGAGGCTACGAACCAACGCCTCGAGGCATCCCTGGTCCAAGGCCCCTACAGGCGTGTGTCGAAGGACCCGCAGAACACGTTCTCGTTGAACGTGCCCTGGAATTCGGACTTGCCCTGGATCTTTTCCACAGCTGCCCGGATCGCCTCCCGGGTTCCGGCGTGCGCGTGGATTGCCGTCTTGACCATCGGCACGTCGATCAGGTGGTTCGGCTGGTTCAGGGACACGAAAACGGTGGGTACCTCCGTGACGTACCAAGGGATCTCCGCCGCCATGGGCGAGGACCACTTGATCCGGATTGCCGCCTCCTGCGCGAAACCCTTCACATTGGCGAACACAAAGGCGGCGTCGTACTTCTCCGAATAGTCCCCCGCGGCTTCCTCGGAGATGATGGACATGAAGTTCACGCCCGCCTCCCCGGCAGCCTCGCGCTGCTCCGCCGTCCGGAAGAGACTGACCGCAAACCCCGCCGCCTCCAGCTCCTCCTTGACCACGCCGAGGTAGGCCAGCGGATCAGCCCGGGTGAAGTCGGCGCCGCCGGAGATGCCGTAGAGCCGGATCCGCGGATGGGTTTCGGGCGTGATGGGCAGGTTCCCGGCTGTGTCCTTGACCAGGGTCACGGTCTTGTCGGCGATCTCCGCGGCCACGGCGCGGTGTTCAGCACTGCCAATCGCCGCAAGGGCCTCCGCAGGCGGCACCAGTTGGTCTGCAGCCTTCAGGTGCAGGCCCAGCGACGCCTTCAGCCCAAGGATCCGCCGCAGCGCGTCGTGCAGCCGCTGCTCCGTGATGACGCCGGACTTGTACCCGTCCAGCATGTACTGGAAGTCCTCGGCCGGGTTCCGGAAGAAGAGGAACATGTCGCAGCCGGCGGCGATCGTGGCAGGCACCAGGTCCTTGCGCTTCATGGCCTGCGTGAGGCCCACCATCTGTGAAGCATCCGTGAGGACCAGCCCGTTGAAGCCGAGCTCCCCGCGCAGCAGGTCCTGCAGGAGCTCCGGGGACAACGTGGCCGGCAGGATATCGGCGTCGGCCAGGCCGGGCCGGAAGTGCCGCGAAACCTCCGGTGCTCCAATGTGGCCCACCATGATCGACTGGACGCCGTGGGCGATCATTTCCCGGTACACGTGCCCGTAGGTACGGTCCCATTCGTCGTACCCAAGGGTGTTGTAGGAGGTGACCACGTGCTGGTCCCGCTCATCGATGCCGTCACCCGGGAAGTGCTTCATGGCGCAGGCCGTGGGTGATTCACTGATGCCGTCGAAGTATTCCTTGGCCCGCTCCACCACGATTTCCGGTGTGTTCCCGAACGAGCGCGTGGAGATGACGGTGTTCCGCCAGTTGTAGTGGATGTCCACGATCGGCGCGAAGGCCCAGTTGCACCCCAGTGCGGCCGTCTCAACGCCGGCGACCTGCCCCATTTGCCGGGCAATGTTCTTGTCCGGGTGGGAGCCTGCCTGCAGGTGCGTGGAGACGAAGGTGCCGTCGTCGCAGCTGCCGGCCCCGCCCATCTCCGGGTTGGACGCAACCAGCAGCGGGATCCTGGACCTGGACTGGGCGTACCGGATGTGTTCCTGCACAGCGGCGGACGGGCCCGGCCGGTAGCGCATGCCGCCCACGTGATAGTTGTCCAGCACACCGTCGAGGTACCCGGGCGAGTAGTCATTGTTGTGGTTGATGAACAGTTGCCCGATCTTTTCCTCGAGCGTCATCCCCGCAAGGGTGCCCTCCACCCAGGCGATGGCTCCGGCGTCGAGGTTGAACGGCGCGGCGGCGAGGTCGACGTCGAACTGGCGCGGCTGGCTGCCCCCGGCCGTCCGGGCGGGAGGTACGACGCCGGCGATGCCCTTGAGTGCCTGGGCCACCACCTCGGCGACGGGTGCGGCGATGTCCACCACCACGCCGGCTTCGTCGTCCTGGAGCGGTTCGAGGGTGGCGAGCTGGGAATCCAGCAGCGCCGGAGGCATGAAGTGGCCGGTGCGGCCTTCCGTCCGCGCCTTCAGGACCTCCTTGCTGCCGTTCAGGTGCAGGAACACCGTGTCAGGGGCCTGCGCACGGATGGCGTCGCGGTACGCGCGGCGCAGCGCCGAGCATGCCAGGACCAGGCCGCCGTCGGCTGCCCCTGCAAGCCTGCTGCCCACGGTGGCCAGCCAGGGCCAGCGGTCCTCGTCCGTCAGGGGCGTGCCGGCAGCCATCTTGGCGACATTTTCCACCGGGTGCAGGGAATCGCCGTCCAGGAACGGGATGCCCAGTTCGCGGGCCACGAGATCGCCGATGGTGGTCTTGCCGCAGCCGGAGACGCCCATCACGACGATTCGGATCTTGTTCATTGGGTGCTTCCTTACCAGTCGTGGACGGTGCCGTCGACCAGGCGGTTGTAGGGCAGGTAGGCCTGCTGGTAGGGGTACGCGGCGGCGGCTTCCTCGTTGAATTCGACGCCGATGCCGGGCTTGTCGCCGGGGTGCAGGTAGCCGTCGGTGAAGGTCATGGACTGTTCGAAGACCTCGTTGGTCTTGTCCGAGTGCTGCATGTACTCCTGGATGCCGTAGTTGTGGATGGCAAGGCCCACGTGCAGCTGCGCGGCGAAGCCCACCGGGGAAATATCCGTGGGGCCGTGGAAACCGGACTTGATCTGGTACTGCGCCGCGAAGTCCATGACCTTCTTCAGCGGTGAAATCCCGCCGAAGTGCGTGGACGCTGCCCGGACGTAGTCGATCAGCTGTTCCTTGATCAGCGTCTGGAAGTCGAACACGGTGTTGAAGATTTCACCGATCGCCAGCGGCGTGGTGGTGTGCTGGCGGACCAGGCGCAGGCCCTCCTGGTTCTCCGCCGGGGTGCAGTCCTCCAGCCAGAACAGGTCGTACGGCTCCAGTGCCTTGCCCAGTTTCGCGGCCTGGATGGGCGTCATCCGGTGGTGTCCGTCATGCAGCAGCGGGATCTCGGGACCGAACTCGTTCCGGACAGCCTCGAAGACCGTGGGCAGGTGCCGCAGGTATGCGCGGGTGTCCCAATCCTCTTCCTGCGGGAACGCTCCCCGGCCGGCCGGCTCGTAGTCATACCGCTCCCCGGACGCCTGCGCCTGGGCAGCCACACCGTAGACGGCTTTGATCCCCGGGATGGCGGTCTGGATCCGGATCGACTTGTAGCCGAGCTCCAGGTGCTCCCGCACGGAATCGAACAGCGACTCGATGTCCGAACCGGACGCATGGCCGTAGGCGCGCAGGCCGTTCCGTGACGCCCCGCCCAGCAGCTGGTAGACGGGAAGTCCGGCAACCTTGCCCTTGATGTCCCACAGCGCCATGTCGACGGCGGCGATGGCCGCCATGGTGACCGGGCCGCGGCGCCAGTACGCGCTCCGGTACAGGAACTGCCAGGTGTCCTCGATCCGGTGCGGATCCTTGCCGATGAGCAGCTGCGCGACGTGCTCCTTCAGGTAGGCGGCGACGGCGAGCTCGCGGCCGTTCAGGGTGGCGTCGCCAATACCGGTCACGCCGTCGTCCGTGGTGATCCGGAGGGTCACGAAGTTCCGGGTGGGGCTGGTAACGAACACTTCCGCGGCAATGATTTTCACAGCAGGTCCTTTCGGAGACGGTCGGGTCGGAGGGGGGACGTTGTGGCGGTAAGGAGTATTTTTGGGCGGTCAGCGGCGGTCCGCGTGGATGGCCGTTTCCCGGCTGTCCACTGACGCGGTCACGGCCTGGCGGGCCTTGATTTCCGCGACGATTTCCGCGTGGGCAATATCGGTGAGCTTGTAGAAGCGCATGATAGCCATGCCCAGGCCGCACAGCACCAGGGGTACCAGGCCCGCGGCGAGCTGGAGCCCCTGGATGGTGGCTTCGCTCTGGCCGGCGTCGGACCGGACGTAGCCCGCACTGGCGATCGCATAGGCCATGACCGCTCCGCCCAGGGCCTGGCCCATCTTGCGGGTGAAGGAGAAGAGCGAGTAGATGATGCCTTCGGTGCGGACGCCGGTCCGCGCTTCGCCGTATTCCACCGTGTCCGCTTCCAGGGCCCACACCACGATGTTCATGACCTGGACGCCCAGCAGGCTGACGACGAGTCCGGTGAAGGCCAGGTTGGTCATTGAATGCGGGGTGAAGATGACCAGCAGCGAACCGGCCATCACCAGCCCGCCGGCCATCAGGTACAAGGCCTTCTTGCCCCAGCGGCGGACCATGGCTGGGGTGAGGACAATCACGACGACGGCCAGCACCACGTTGACGATGGCCATGGGCTGGGCCAGGCTGACGTTCTGCAGGACATCGCGGAGGTAATAGACCTGGATGGTGGACAGGCCGGTGCTGGCGGTCAGCATCAGCAGCGAGGAAATGCAGAGCATCAGCAGCGGACGGTTGCCCTTGAGCGTGGCCAGTGATTGCTTGAACGTCACCTTGGTAACGTCACGGTGCACCACTTCACGGGTGGTGAAGACGGTCAGCAGGTACAGCGCCATGCCCGCCACCACAAAACTGATGGTCAATGCTGTGAAGAGCGGCTGCAACTGTGCGGCGCCCTGCTTGGTGAGCGGGGTGATGAAGAAGAGCAGCCCGGAGCCCACTATCAGGGAGCCGCACGAACGGGCAGCGCCCAGCTTGGCGCGCTCGGCCGGCTGCTGCGTCATCGCCCCGGCGAGGGAACCGTAGGGGATATTGACCAAGGAGTATGCCAGGCCCAGGCCCGCGTAGGTGAGGTAGGCGTACGCCAGCTTGCCGTCGTGGCTCCAGCCCGCGGGGACCGAGAAGGTCAGTGCACTCATGATCAGCAGCGGGAGGCCGCCGAAGAGGATGAAGGGCCGGAACTTGCCCAGTTTCCGGTGGAAGGTGCGGTCCACGATCCTGCCGGCGAAGATGTCCGCGAAAGCGTCGAAGAAGCGGACCAGCAGGAAAAGCGTGCCCGCCGCCGCCGCCGAGATGCCCGCTACGTCTGTGTAGTAGAGCAGGAGGTAGGTGGTGGAAAGCGTGAATGCGAGGTTGTTGGCGAGATCCCCGGCGCCGTAGCCGACGATACTCAGTTTGCTCAACTGTTTCATGATGCGGGCTCCTTTACCCGGTGCAGCCTGCCGGCCGCCACTTGGGGCCGGGGCTTTGTTCTGGCTGCAATCCTAACGACATGGCAAAATAACGGCAACCGGTTGCCAAAATTTGCATAAAAATTCCATGAAAAAGGCTGTCCCCACGTCGGCGCGGGACAGCCTTTTTCATGGTGGCTCATGGCAATGGACAGGTCACAGCGGCGCTGAGTGGCCGGCAACCGTCCCGCACAGGCCCTCCAGCAGGGCCACAACACCGTCGTCCCCGGCCAGGGCCGGATCGATGACCGCCAGCAACGCCTTGGTCCGTTCAGTCCCCTGCAGGCGGTTGGCGGCGGCAACGTCCCCGCCCAGCGGATCCTGGAACGATGCGGCCGCGGCACTGTAATCCATCCACGCCGCGATCATCAGCGCGGCCCCCGCACCGGTCCGGCCGGCCGCACGCTCGGCCTGCAGCACCGGTACGGCACGCATGCGCAGCTTGGTACTTCCGTCCATGGCAATCTGGGCCAGGTTGTGGGCGATCCTGGCATTGCCGAAGCGGGCCAGCAGGGCTTCCCGGTACGCGGTGACCTGCAGGTCCACGGCAGCGGGAAGATTGGCTTCCGCTTCGTCCCAGAACGCCTCGACGGCCCGCCGGCATTCCGGATCCGCCAAGGCTTCCGCCACGGTGGTGTGGCCCCTCAGCTGGCCTGCGTAGGCCAGAAGCGAGTGCGCGCCGTTGAGCAGCCACAACTTCCGGTTTTCGTAGGGTTCGATGTCCGCCACGAACAGCGCACCGGCGTCTTCCCAGCGCGGACGGCCTGCAGGGAAGTCCCCGCTGAGCACCCAGCTGGAGAAGGGTTCGGCCACCACCGGCGATTCGTCCCGGTAGCCGCAGGCTTCCCGGACGGCTGCCAGGTCCTTGTCAGTGGTCCGCGGGGTGATGCGGTCCACTGAGGTGCTGACAAAGCTGACGTTGGCGTCAATCCAAGCGGCGAACCCGGGGTCCCACGCCTGCGCGAATCCTGCAACGCCCTGCCGGGCCACCGTTCCATTGTTGGACAGGTTGTCGCAACAGACCACGGCGATCGGGCCCGAGCCCGCGTCCCGGCGGGCGGCTAGCGACAGCACCAGCCGTCCCAAGGGCGTCGCCGGTTGTCCGCCACCTGAACCCAGCCGTGCAAGGTCGGCTGCGACGTCGGGCGCGTTGACGTCAAGCTTGCCGTCCGCACCCAAACCGTAGGCCGCCTCGGTGATGGTCAGCGTGACCAGGGCAGTCTCCGGGGCGGCCACCAAGGTGGAAAGCCTTTCAAGGTCTGCCCCGTCCACAGCCTCCACGATGCTGCCGATGACCGTGAAGGAGTCGCCCTCGTCTGCCCGTTCCACCAATGTATAGAGCCCGTCCTGCTCCGCCAGGACAACCGCGGCATCCGGCCGGCGGCCGGTGAAGGCGGCAATTCCCCAGTCCGCCGCATCCGATGCCTGCTGGGTGTACCAGGCCTGGTGGGAGCGGTGGAAGGCCCCCAGCCCAAGGTGCACGATGCGCACGGGGGCCTTGGGGACGGGCCGGAGCTGCCGGTTCAGGCGTGGAAGGCCGGCCGCCGGAAGTGTGGCGGACGGCGCAGCCTCGAATGGGGCACTCACAGCTTGAACACCCTCCGTGGGGAGGCGTCCACGATGTCCACGATCAATTCGTGTGCCCGCTCCTCGGTGACCCGGTGTTCGGCCACGAGGCGGGCCAGGAAGGACGCCTCGATCCGCCTGGCCGTGTCATGGCGGGCCGGAATGGAGCAGAAGGCGCGGGTGTCGTCGATGAACCCGGAAGACCGCGAGAAACCCGCGGTTTCCGTCACCGCGGACCGGAAGCGCAGCATGGCGTCGGGGGCGTCCAGGAACCACCAGGGCGCACCGAGGTACACCGACGGGTAGAAACCGGCCAGCGGGGCCAGCTCGCGGGAGAAGACGGTCTCGTCCAAGGTGAACAGCACCAGGTGGAAGTCCTTGGCCGTCCCAAAGTCCTGCAGCAGCGGCCGGATGGCCTCCGTGTAGTTCACCGCCACCGGGATGTCGTGCCCGGTGTCAGCGCCGAAAGCCTCGAACGTGGGTGCGTGGTGGTTCCGGAAGGAGCCCGGGTGGATGGTCATGACCAGCCCGTCCGCCACCGACATCCTGGCCATCTGGTACAGCATGTGGGCTTCGAAAGCATCCCTGTCGCGGGCGCTGGCCTGGCCTGTCCTGCCGCGCTCAAAAAGCCGCTCCGCCTCGCCGTCGTCCAGTTTCAGGGTGGCAGGAGTGAAGACGCCGTGGTCGGCGGAAACGGCGCCGCGCTCCACGAAGTGGCGCCGGCGCGCCTCAAGTGCCTTGATGTACCCGGCGTAGCCGGTGGCGCCCTCCCCCGCAGAGCTGATGAGGCGCTCCACGTTCTCCTGCCAGGCCGGATGTGCCATGTTCAAGTACTGGTCTGGCCGGAAGGTGGGCAGCACCCGGCCGGCGAAGGCGGGGTCCGCGTGCAGCGCAGCGTGGCTGTCCAGAGAATCAAGCGGGTCATCAGTGGTGGCGAGCACCTCGATGTTGAATTCCTTGAACAGTTCCCGGGGACGGAAACCGGGCTCGGACAATTTGGCCTGCAGGGCATCGTAGAGCTGGTCCGCGTTCTGGCCGGACGGTTCCTCGGCAAGGCCGAAGACGTGGGCGAACTCCTGCCGGATCCAGTACCCGGAGGCGGTTCCCTCAAAGGCGGGCCATGCTTCACAGAAGTGCCGCCAGACCTGCCGCGAATCTGCGGGCTGGTTGCCAAGGCCCAGCTGGTCCATGGCCACTCCGCCGGCGTGGATCAGGCGGGTGACGTAATGGTCGGGAGTGACCAGGAGTGCGGCGGGGTCCGGGAACGGCGTGTTGTGTTCGATGACGGCAGCGTCGACGTGACCGTGCGGGGAAATGATGGGGAGCCCTTCCACCCGGGAGAAGAGCGAGCGGGCAACTTCCCGGACCCCGGGATCGGCAGGCAGGAGCCGGTCCGGGTGGTCCGCTATGGTCTGTGCCATGGCTCAACGCCTCCCGGCTGCGACATTGAGCCCTGCCAGGGCGGCTGTGGCGCGGAGGTACTCGAGGTTCCCGGCGGTTCGTTCAGCCAGCGGCAGCTCAGTGGAAAAGTCCTCCACGGTCACCCAGCCGTCGTATCCGAAGGCGGCGAGCGCCTTGAAGTACTGCAGGACGCTGCCCTGTCCCGCGCGCAGGGGCGCCCACTCGTTCTTGAAAATGGCTGCCCCTGATTCGTCGGTCTCGCCGCTGTCCACCCACACCGCGTTCTTCACGTGCACGTGGGCCAGGTAGTCGCCGAGGAGCTCGAAGGCGGGAAGGTAGTCCTCCTGCCCTTCGATCAGCAGGTTTCCCAGGTCATGGATGACGCCGACGTGCCGGGGGTCCAGGCCGTCCAGGAGCCGCAGCGCCGATGATGCCGATGCGGTGATGGTGCGGTGGTGCAGCTCCACGAGCGCCTTCACCCCGTGGTGCGCCGCCCGCTCGGCAATCCATTCGAAATCGCGGCGGGCAGCGGCGAAGAGTTCCGGGTAGGGGGTGCCGCTGGCCGGTTCGTTGCCCCAGGCGGCGGTTCCGAGCGGCGGCGTGGTCACCCGCACCTGGCCGGCTCCGAGCTTGGCGGTGGCGGCGAGCATGCGGTCAACATCGTCATGGTTGTCGCACCGCGCGTACCCGCCGATGCCGGAGAACTCCAGGCCGGCGTCGCTGGTAATGGCGGCGATCCGGTCCAGGTGGTCTTCCATTCCGGCCAGCGGCACGGTTGCCTTGTTCCCGGCCCAGAAGCCGGGCTCGGGGGCGTCACCCTGGTCCGTGATGCGCCATTCGACGCCGTCCCAGCCCTGGCCGGCGAGCTGCTGGGCTGCCTCCTCGGGGGTCCACTCGGGTGTTGATGCGGTAAATACTGAGAACTTCATGGTGTCAGGCGCTTTCTGCCGGTGTGCTGCCGGTGTGGACTTCGAGGTCGTTGTACTTGCCTGCCAGGACATCCTCGAAGAGGACGGGCTGGCCGAGGGTGGCCGAGACGTACACCGAACGCACCGCGGCAAGGGCATTGACGGCGTCGCTGACGGTGACTCCGGGCTGCTTCCCACCGGCGATGGCGGCCAGGATGTCCCGGTACTGACGGACGTGGCCGGCCGGGTACACGGTGGGATCGGCTGCTTTGTAGTCTTCCTCGGGGTGCTTGGCCAGTTCTTCCTCCGCCTGGTTACCCCCGCCTTGGAGTCCCATGTCCGCCGAGGCGCCGCCTGCGGCCCTGCTGTGGAAGTACTCCAGCCGGTCGTTGTCCACCACGGCGGAGCCCTCGGAGCCCATGAGCTGCACGCGCACGGTCAGTCCCGGGTAGGCGGCAGTGGTGGCGTGCAGGACGGCCAGGCCGCCGTTCTCGAAGGTCACGGTGGCTACTGCCGTGTCCTCCACCTCGATGCGTTCGTGGGCGAGGCGGGCGGTGTGCGCGAAGATTTCCACCGGCCGTCCCATGAACCACAGGAGCAGGTCCACGGTATGCACGCCTTGGTTCATGACGGCGCCGCCGCCGTCCATCGCCCAGGTGCCGCGCCAGTCGCCGGAGTCGTAGTAGCCCTGGCTGCGCCACCATGCCACCGAGGCGATGGCGGAGGTCAGCTTGCCGAAGCGGCCATCGGCGATGGCGCGGGACACGGCGACGCTGGACTGGTCGAAGCGGTGCTGGCTGATGACCGAGGCAATGATGCCCTTGCCGGCGGCTTCCTTCGCGGCGGCCTCGATTTCCTGGGCCCGGCTGAGGTCCACGTCGAGGGGCTTCTCGATGACCACGTGCTTGCCTGCCGCCAGCACCTCCAGGCTCTGCTGGATGTGCAGGCCGCTGGGAGTCGCCAGTGCCACGAGCTGGATGTCTTCGGCGGCGAAGGCCTCCGCCTGGGTGGTGTACAGGGCCGGCCGCGTACCGCCCTGCTGTTCGATGAAGTCCGCGAGTGCTTCGGCGGCCGCCGGGATGGCATCGATGAGGGCGACGATGCGGACCTCCGGGAATTCGCGGAGGGCTACGGCGTGCGTGCGGCCAATAACGCCGCACCCGGTGATGGCTGCATTCAAGGTGCTCATGCGGTCTGGACTCCTGCTTCTGCGGTGACTTTGGCGAAGGCGCGGGCTGCGATTCCGAAGGCCGTGGGGCCGGAGAAACCGCCCAGGCCGTGGGCGCCGGCGAGGTGCGGCTCAAGGGAAGCGAAGCCTTCGTAGCCGTCCGCCTTGAGCGCCTCCACGGTCCTCAGGACGTCCCCGTCGCCCTCGCCGGCAGGCACCACGTGGCCGTTGGCGAAGAGGGCATCCTTGACCTGGAGGTATTCCAGGTGCGGGCGCAGCTTGGCGTATCCCTCGTCGAAGGGCTTGACGCCCACCTGGACGAAGTTCGCAGCGTCCCAGGCCACCTTCAAGGCGGGTGAGTCCACGGTCTCGATGATGTCCAGGACACGGTCCGGGACGTCTCCGAAGATATCCTTCTCGTTTTCGTGCAGGAGGATCACGCCGGCTTCCTCGGCCACGCCGGCCAGGGCGCGCATGCGCTCGATGACGTCATCCCGGATGCTGTCCACCTGGACTGACTCGCCGTAGTAGAAGGAGAAGATGCGGATGTACTTCGCGTCCAGGACCTTGGCGGCATTGACCGCCCGGCGCAACCGCTCCACCTCATGCTCCACCGGGAGGCTGACGTCCACTTTTCCAATGGGCGAGGCAATGGCCGAGACCTTCATGCCTTTGTCTGCCAGCAAGGCGGCAAGTGCCTGGAGCTGTTCGTCGCTGAGGTCCACAATGTTGGTTCCCCATGCGCTGCGGACCTCGATGTGGTTGGCGCCGAGGGCCTGCAGCACGGCGATCTGGACTGCGGGGTCGTCGTCGATTTCGTCGCCGAAACCTGACAGCTGCCACGTGACCTGGGTGGTCGAGACCATGGTTATTTAACTCCTCCGGCGGTCAGCCCGCCTACTAGGTAACGCTGGAAAATCAGGTAGAGAATGACCACTGGTGCTGCACACACCAGGGCTGCGGCCATCATCTGGCCGTAGTAGGGAATGGCGCCGCCTTCCTGCGAGGCACCAAAGATTTGCAGGGCGACGGCGGCGGTCTGGCTTTCGGGGCGCGTCATCACCGAGGCGAAGAGTACGTCGTTCCAGCCGAGCAGGAAGGCAAAGATGCCGGAGACAACGATGCCGGGCCAGCTCAGGGGCAGGACGATGCGGAAGAGGACGCCGAGGTTGGACGCGCCGTCGATCTTGGCCGCTTCCTCCAGTTCCTTGGGGAGCCCGCGCAGGTAGGTGACCATCACCCAGGTGGAGAACGGCATGGCGAAGGTCAGGTACGTCACGAACAGGCCCCACTGGGTCCCGATCACCTGGATGCCGAGGTAGGTGGCTGCCGAGGAAAAGAGGACGAACACGGGAAGCACCATCAGGGTTCCCGGGACGGACTGCAGGGCCAGCAGGCCGCGCAGGATGCTGAGCCTTCCACGGAAGCTGTACCGGACCAGGACGAACGCGGTGGAAACGGACAAGGCCGCGGATACCACCGCGGTTGATCCGGCCACCAGGACACTGTTGGTCAGGCCGGTGGCCAGGCCCACGCTGGTCCAGATCTTCGAGTAGTTCTCGAACGTCACCGACGACGGCCAGAACTCACCGTTGGCAACGCCGATGTCCGAGTTCACCGATGCCAGGAAGATGTAGAGCACCGGAATCAGGACGAGTGCCCCCAGGAAGACAAGGATGATGACCAGTAGGGGGCCGGGCAGGAGCCGCAGCACCTCGTGCTGGCGGTGCGAGCCCGGACGGTCGATGTCCGCGGCCGGCGCGCTCCGCCGACCGGCAATGGTGGCACTCATTTCTTCGCTCCTGGGGTGTCGGCGTCGTCAAGCTTCACGGCGCGGAGGTAGACGAACAGCGGGATGGCGATGAGCACCAGGGAGATGAAGGCCATCGCAGCACTCAGGCCAAAGCGGAAGCTCTGGAAGCTGGTGACGTAGGTCAGGATGGGGAGGACTTCCACGTCCGTGGGCGCCGGGACGCCGAACAGCACGAACGGGAGGGTGAAGTTGTTGATGTGGTGCAGCATCCCAATCAGGAAGGCCAGGGCCAGCGGACCCTTCAAATACGGGAAGATCACGTAGCGGAGCTTGTTCCACCACAACGCCCCGTCCAGTGCTGAGGCCTCGTGCACCTCATGGTCCACGGACTGCAGGCCGGACAACGCCAGCAGGTAGATGAACGGCCAGGAAGCCCAGATCTGGACCAGGACCAGCGTCCAGAACGTTTGCGGTCCGTTGAGCCAGAGCCCCACGTGGATTCCCACGGTGCCGAGGGCCTCGTCGACGATGCCGCCGGGCTGGAGCATGGTCCGCCAGACGGTTGCCACCACGAAGGACGGCAGGACATACGGGATGAGGAAGACCGAGCGGATCAGGGCGCGGCCCTTGAAGGCGTTCTGGGTTGCCACGGCAGCGGCAATGCCCAGCGGCAGGGTCACCACCATGGCAAGCAGCGAGTAGCTGACGCTGAGCCATACGGCGTGCAGCAGCGGCGAGTTCGTGACAGCTTCAACGAAGTTTTCGACTCCGATGATTGGTGCACTGACCCACTTCCGCAGCGTGTACTGGTCCAGGTTGAGGATGGACATGTAAATGCCCAGCAGCAGCGGCACCACGATGATGATGATCATCAGGACCCCGCCGGGGATCAGCATCCAGAGCGGGCGGTTCCGCTCGCTCAGGCCCTTGCGCCGCAGGCCGTCGCGGGGGCCGGGCTGCTGCCCGGCGTCATTGGCGGTCCGGGGCGCCCGGCCTGCGGCGGATTCCACCGCAGGCCGTACTTCATGAGAGGCGTCGGTTGACATCAGAACTTATCCTTTGGAAGCCCGGTCCAGGGAAGCCTGGCCCTTGTTTTGGGCGTCTTTGATCCGGGTATCGAGGGCGGATCCATCCACCTTGCCGGCGGCCAGGTCCGGAATCGACTGGACGGTGACGTTGAGCAGGCCCAGCTGGATATCGCCCCAGGCGCCCGTGAACGGGGTGGCCTTGGACTTGGCGGCGGCATCGGCCAGCGGCTTGAGCTTGGCGTCGGTCAGGGTGGCGAGGGCCTCCGCGTTGGCCGGGAGGTCACCGAAGACCTTCTGGTAGTTCAGCTGTTCGTCCTTGGAGGTGATCAGCTTGATGTAGGCGAAGGCCAGGTCCTTCTGCTTCGAGTAGTCGGCCACCACGAGGTTGTCGCCGGAGAGGATGCTGGCGGCGTCGCCGTCGGACTTGGACTGGGTCTGGCCCGGAGCGATCGTGGGCATCAGGGCGTACTCGTACTTGCCGGCAATTGCGGACTTGTCCAGGGTGGGAATGGAGCTGGACGTGGTCATCATCAGGTAGCCGGCCTTGCCGCTGGCGAAGGCGGCTACGGCGTTGCTGTTGCTCCAGCCAATTGATGCGGGGTCAACCACTTTGTCGTTGGTCAGCCAGCCGAAGTACGTTTCGTAAGCCTTCTTGACCGTGGGGTCATCCATCTTCAGCTTGTTGCCGTCCACCAGCGGGTTGCCGGCCTGGACCGACATGGCCCAAATGAACTTCCAGGGATCGAAACTGTCCTTGTATCCCGTGGCGATGCCGTAGGTGCCGTCCTTGGTCATCTTCTTCGCCTGGGCGGCCAGGTCATCCCAGTTGGTGGCAGGCTTGTCGATGCCCGCGGCAGCCAGCAGGTCCTTGTTGTACGCCATGACGAACGGACGGCTGACGAAGGGGATGCCGGCCAGGTGGTCCTTGTCCGGCCCGGAGATTCCCAGCGTTGCCGGGTTGAAGCGGTCCTTGCCACCCACCTTCTTCCAGTCGTCGTCGGAGAGGGTCACGAAGGCCTTGGTGGCAAAAGCCGTGGGGGTGAACGTGGTTCCGAGGCTGTAGACGTCCGGGCCCTGCCCTGAGACCACGGACGTTTGGATACGCGTGAGTTCATCGTTCGCCGAGGCGAAGGTCTCGAACTTCACGTCGGCGCCGGTCTCGGCCTTGAACTTCGCGGCAATATCGGACTGCCACTGCTTCTGCTGTTCCGGGTACTGGCTGGAAACGTTCACCAGGACGCTCAGCGTCTTCCCGGTGCCGTCAACCTTGCCGTCAGAGCTGGTTGAGCCGCCCCCGTTGCCGGAGCTCGATCCACACCCGGTCAAGGCGAGCGCTGCAGCCGTGACTATCGCCGCAAGCCCAGTAGTCGATTTAAACCTCATTGTTTTTCTCCTCTAGGACACCCGCATGGCCACATCCGTCTTGTGGCGGAAATCACTGCAGGCGACTCGAGAGTCAGTCTAGGAAATTGGAAAGCTTGCGGCAAGCGGTTGCCAAAAGTTGCCATGAGTGGTGTCATTGGATCATCCAAAGTCGGGGAAACGCAGGGCGGAATACAGCCGGCGGATTCTCCAAGCCAGCGATGAAAGGTCGGCAACTATGGCTAATCCATCGGTGGAAGCCGCTCCGCGGGGTGCCGGAGACGCGAACGCCCGGCGGGACCGCCCGCCCACCATCCGGGATGTTGCCGAGCTCGCCGGCGTGGCCACATCCACCGTCTCAAGGGCGCTCTCGCGGCCTGACCGGGTGAATCCCCGGACGCGGGTCCGGATTGAAGAGGCGGCCGCGGAACTGAACTACATTCCCAGCTCGCAGGCGCGCGGCCTCAGCTCGGGGCGGACGAACGCCGTGGCCGTGCTGGTGCCCGACATCACCAACCCGTTCTACTTCGACATCATCCGGGGTACCCAGCACCAGCTCAAGGCAGCCGGCGTGACACAGCTCCTGGTGGACACGGAGGAGTCCAGCGAAATGGAACTGGATGCGCTGCACAAAATGCGCAAGTCCGCCGATGGCTTCATCCTCGCTGCGTCCCGCCTGACCGACGCCCAGCTGACGGAAGTCTCGCAGACACAGCCCCTGGTCACGTTCAACCGGGCGTCCACCAGCGCTCCCACCGTAATGATCGATACGCCGTCGGCCATCATCCAGGCGCTGGAGCACTTGGCATCGCTGGGCCACCACAAGGTCTGCTATGTCGCCGGCCCGCCCACCTCCTGGTCAAACCAGATGCGATGGAAGGTGTTCGAAGAGGACGCCACGAAGCGGGGAATGGAAGTCCACCGGATTGGCCCCTACGCGCCAAAGACAACGTCCGGGGCGGCCGCGGCGGATGCCGCTGTCCGCACCGGGGCCACCGCCTGCATCGTCTTCAACGACCTGCTCGCCATCGGCATGCTCCAGCGGCTCCAGGCCCGCGGCATCCGGGTCCCTGCAGACATGAGCATCATCGGCTCGGACGATATTTTCGGCGCCGATTTCTGCAATCCGCCGTTGACCACCATCTCCAGCCCCATCGAGCAGGCGGGCAGGGTGGCGGTGTCCATGCTCTTGGCCCAGCTCAATCCACTGCCGGGAAGCGCCACCCGGAAACTCGCCGTAATGCCCACCCACCTGACGGTCCGGGAATCGACGGGCCCGGCGCCCGCCTGATCAGCCCACGGTGAACGGCAGCACCAGCCGGGACTGTGGTGCGCGTCGCGGTAGACCTTGTGGGTGACGGGGCGCCCGACCGGTAGGTGGAACGCATCCGGCGGGAGCAGAGAATTGTGTTCGTCGGCGAGGGGCTCGGCGTTGGACAGTTCCATCACCAGCCGGTGTCCCGGCGTGAAGGTATTGGCGAACGGGTAAAGGCGCACCACATACTCTTCGATCGTCCCCGGTTCCACCGGGACGGCCCGGGTGTGGGGGTGGTAGGGATTGCCCTCGATGGTGCGCTGCGCATCGAGTTCGCGGTGGGAGGCCGGCGGCGGTGGATCCGGAAGTCCGGGCCATGGTGGACGGCTGGCATGAGGAGGTCATCTCCGACATGGTGAAGGGCATGCAGCTCGCCGGGCGCTTCGCCGGGGAAACCCGCCACATCCGCGGCACCCTGGCCTTCACGCAGCTGGACTACGTGGCGACGCTGTGGACCCGCCGCAAGATGGAGCCAAACCGCGAGCACGCCCTGGAAGTGCTGGCGGACAGCTGGTACCACCTGCTCTGCGACGAAGGCTGACCAGGGCAGCGCAAGCTAGGCCCGTTCGGAGATCCACGCACCAAGCCCGGCGGCAGTTTCCGCGGTGAGGGCATGCCCGCCCGGGTCCTTCCGGGCGTGGGTGTCCGCCCCGGAGGCCCCCAGGAGGTAGTCCCAGGTGCGGCCCAGCAGGTCAGCCGGGATGACGGTGTCCGCTTCACCGTGGGCCAGGAACACCGGGGCGCCGGCAAGCCGGTCCGGCGACGTCGGGACACCTGCGTCGAACGGCAGCGTCCCGTAAAGAATGGCCGTGCCCGCAAAACGCTGCGGATCCGCAAGCACCAGGCCGCCGGCGAACGCCGCACCGCCACTGAAGCCAACCAGGATCACCGGCCGTCCTTCCGGGGCAATCGGCTCCAGCCACGTCCGGAACCATTCCATTGTCTGGGCCAGGGACTCGGCCACGGGGCGCCCCGTCCCCCGGTTCGCGAACCAGGCGAACCCGCCCCCTGCCGGGATCGGTGCCCGGACGGCAGCGTAGGAGGGGCCTGCGGGAAGGTGGTTGGCCAGCCCTATGATTCCTGATTCATCCGATCCGCGCCCGTGCAGCAGCACCACGAGCGGACGGTTGGGATCGTCGGGGCTCTGCCAGGCGACGGTGGGTTCGGCGAACGTTGCGTGCATATCTTGTCCTCGGTGTTGGTGATGGAAATGGCTTGGGTCAGGCAGGGGCCGGGGCCCCGATTTCGCGGTTGACCGCCGGCATGATCTCGGTGGCAAGGAGTTCAATGGACCGGGCCGTCTCGGCGAACGGCAGGCCACCGAGCCCGATCTGGGCCATGTACCGGCTGGCCCCCAGGGCTTCGTGGATGGCCAGCAGTTTCTCCACCACCTGCTGCGGGCTTCCCACCAGGAGTCCGCCGCCGGGCTCGGACCAGTCGTCGAACGTGGACCGCGGGAAGTGGTCCACGGCGCGGGGCATGTTCTGCTCGAAGTACTGCCGGTAGTAGGGATAGAACGTGTCGCGCGCCTGCTGGGAGGTTGGCGCCACGTAGAAGTGGCCGCCGGCGCCCACTGGCAGTGCGGCTGCATCATGCCCGGCTTCCTCCGCGCTGTGGCGGTACAGCTCCACCAGGCGGCGGAACCGCTCCGGCCCGGACAGCAGCGCGACGAACAATGGCAGGCCCAGCCTGCCGGCGCGGGCAAAGCTTGCGGGCGTTCCACCGACGCCCACCCAGACCGGCAGTTTCTCTTGCAGGGGCCGCGGCGCGATATCCATGCCGGGGATGCTCTGGGTGAGGCGGCCCTCCCAGTTCAAGCCGGCGTTCTCCCGCAGTTCAAGCAGCATGCGCAGCTTTTCGTCGAAGAGGGCGTCGTAGTCCGCGGTGTCGTAGCCGAAGAGCGGGTAGGACTCGATGAAGGCGCCCCGGCCCACGATGATCTCGGCGCGGCCGCCGGAGACCAGGTCGAGCGTTGCGAACTGTTCGAAGAGCCGGACAGGGTCCTGGGTGGAAAGTACCGTGACTGCCGTGCTCAACCGGAGGTTGGTGGTCTCCCGGGCGATGGCGGCCAGCACGATTTCCGGCGCGGACAAGGCAAAGTCGCGGCGGTGGTGCTCGCCCAGGCCCAGGATGCTGATTCCGGCCTGGTCCGCCAGTTTGGCCAGCTCGATGATCTCCGCCAGCCGTTGCCCGGGCGGAAGGGCCTGGCCTGCTGCGTTGCGTGACAACTCGCCAAAGGTAAAGATTCCGAAGTCCATACTTTGTTGAACTTTCAACCTTCAGGCTTTATTCCCCACGTGAAAGGCGGGCGTACGACGCCGGGAGCCACCCGCCGTCGTACGCCCGCCTTTATGTCGCGCTGCTTAGGCTTCCACGAGCTTGGCCCCGGCGGAAACCTCCGCCGGAACGCCCGGCTCGCCGCGGCCGTACAGCCAGTCGTTGTACTGGAAATTGTTGTCGCCACGGCTCTTGAACAGCATGTTCCGGAGCACCCGGGCCACGCCGTGGACGTGCCAGGACTCGCCCCAGATCCGGGCGGTGCGCTGCACGCGGGCGGTGCGGGCCGCCCGGGCCTCGTTGAACTCCCGGAACGCAGCTTCCCAGGCGCCGGCGTCGATCCCCTCGGGGGTGAAGACCTGGTTGCGGGACACATCCTGGAGCACTGCCGCGTCCTCCAGTGCCTGGCAGGCACCCTGGGCCAGGTACTGCAGCATCGGGTGGGCGGCGTCGCCGATCAGCGCCATGCGGCCGGACACCCAGTTGTCGATCGGGTTGCGGTCGTACATGGGCCAGCGGATGCCGGTGGCCAGGTTCTTCAGGGCTTCCTGCACTGCGGGGACGCAGCCGGCGTAGGCTGCCTGGAGCTCATCCACGCCGCCGTACTGCTCTTCTCCGCGCTCGAACGATGCTGACTTGAACACGGCAACGGTATTGAGCAGCTGGCCCTTCCGCAGCGGGTACTGGACCAGGTGGCAGTCCGGCCCCAGGTAGACGATGACGTCCTCCAGGTCCGTGGCCGGGGTCTCCTCCGTGATGGGTACCGTCCCGCGGTACGCCACGTAGGCCGAGTTCACCGGGCCGTCGTTGGCAACTGTGCCGCGCAGGGTGGACTTGAGTCCGTCAGCGGCCAGGATGGCATCGGCTTCGAACACCTCGCCTTTGGCGGTGTAGGCGCGGGCCCGGTCACCGCTGGTTTCCACCTTCTGCACCAGGACATCGTTCACCAGCGTGACGCCGGCCGCCTGGCAGGCCTCCAGCAGGATCCGGTGCAGGTCGCTGCGGTGGATCACCACGTAGGGCGCCCCGTAGCGCTCCTCGAACTCGCCCCCGAGTGTCTGCCGCGTCAGTTCCTCCCCGGTAACCGCGTCGCGGAACACCAGGTGCTTGGGCTGGACACCGATTTCCAAGGCTTTCTCCAGCAGGCCCCAGCGCTTGAGGACCCGGGACGCGTTGGGCGCCATCTGCAGCCCGGCTCCCACTTCGCCGAAGGCCGGGGCAACTTCAACCAGCGTGACGTCGGCGCCGTTTTCGCGCAGGGCGAGCGCTCCGGCCAGCCCGGCCATGCCGCCGCCCACCACGAGGACATCGGTGGACTCTTTGACGTTAGACATTGGTAGCTCCTACTGCTGTTGATTTCTTGATTTTGGTGCCGACGGCGGCGATGAGGACCGCCGCCGCGGCTGCTGCTCCGGCGAAGGCCAGGAAGTTGGAATTGACGCCCAGGCCCGCCGCGAGCAGGAGCCCGCCGGCCTGTGGAGCGGCTACGGCGCCAATCCGGCCGACGCCCAGCGCCCAGCCGAGGGCGGTGCCGCGCAGGTGGGCCGGGTAGTGGCTGGCCACGGCGGCGATGATCAGGCACTGGGTGCCGTGCGTTCCAACGCCGGCGAGCACCAGCATGAGGTAGACGACGGCGACGGGCGGCCCGGTCACCAGGACCACCAGGGCGACGGCGGCCACGGCCGCTGCCGCGATTGCCGTGGGGATGGGACCGAACCGGGTGCCGGCCCAGGCCGTGAGGACGGACCCGGCTACGGCGCCCAGGTTGAGCGCCAGGGCGAAGGTCAGCGCGGAGCCCAGGTTGTAGCCGGCCAACTGCATCAGGTTGGGCAGCCAGGTGCCCAGCCCGTACCAGGCGAAGAGGGTCACCAGGGTGGCCACCGCGAACAGCAGGCTGGTGCCAAGGTAGGGTGCCCTCAGCAGGGTTCCGAAACCCGCGGACTCCTGCGCGGTGCTGCCGGCGGCTGTCTTGGGTGCGAGCGTCTCCGGCAGGAAACGGATGCCCAGCGGGATCACCACCACCAGGGCCACGACGGCCACCAGGAACATCACGGGCCAGCCGAAAGCCGGAATCAGCGGGATGCCCACAAGGGCCGCGATGGAGCCGCCAATGGGGACACCGGACATCATGAGGGTGGCGATGGTGGACCGCCACTTTTCCGGGACGAGCTCGGCCACCAGGGCGTTGGCTGATGGCACCAGGCCGCCCAGTCCAATACCCGCCAGCAACCGGAGGCCGCCGAACACCGGGGCGCTCGGGGCGAAAGCGCAGAGGATGGTGAAGATGGAGAACACCACGGCGCAGCCGATGATGGTGCGGCGGCGGCCCCAGGTGTCGGCCATCCTGCCGGCGAAGACGGCTCCGATCATCATGCCCACGAAGGCCATGGATCCGATGGTTCCGGCCGTGGCTTTGGTCAGGCCCCAGCCGGTGTCGCTGATGAGCGAGCCCTGGACGGTGCCGTAGACGATCAGGTCGTAGCCGTCGAAAACGACCAGCAGCCAGCACACCAGGACGGCAAGCACGGAACGCCGGGGAAATCCGGTACGGCCGGCGCCCGCAGCGGGGGCGGCCAGGGGCTGCGGCGCTGCAGCGGAAGTTGTGTGATTCATCCCACCACTGTGCTGGCAGTCATACCAGCGCGCACATAAGATTCTGTCATGCAGAATCTTCCGGCCCGGCGGAAACCCACCTACTCGATCGAGGCGGTGGACAACGCCCTGCAGCTCCTCCAGTTGCTGCGGGACGTTGGCAGCCTGCGACTCAAGGACGCCGCGGCGGAGCTCGGCGTGGCACCCTCCACGGCACACCGGCTGCTGGCCATGCTGGTGTACCGGGGCTTCGCGGTGCAGGACGAAACACGGCGGTACGTCCCCGGGCCCGCCATGGGCGCGGGGCCCGCGGGGTTCAGCTGGACCCGGCAGCTCCGGGATATCTCCCGGCCGCATATGGAACTGCTGTGCGCCCGCACCAACGAGACCGTCAACCTAATGATCCGGGTGGGCACCAAGGTCCGTTTCCTGGACACGGTGGAAAGCAGCAACATCCTCCGCGTTGGCGACCGTCAGGGCACGCTGCTCCCGGCACACAAGGCCTCCGGCGGCAAGGCCATCCTGGCCGAAATGGATCCCGCCATGCTCGAGCAGCTGTTCCGCAGCCCGAATGCAGAGCTCGCGGGGGACTACATTTCCGACGCCGAGTACCCGGCGTTCCTGCGCGAGCTTGAATCCGTGCGCGCCAACGGCTTTGCGGCCAACTTCGAGGGCACCGAGGAGGGCATCAGCGCCTTTGGGATGGCACTGCACAACGGGAAGGGAATGGTGGTGGGCGCGCTGAGCGTGGCCACTCCGGTAGCCAGGTTCCGGCCGCTGTTCGACGCAGGCCTGGTGGGCGTCATGCTGGAAACCCGGCGCCAACTGGAACTGGACATCGCAGCCAACCCGGTGGACGGCGCAGCGGGGAGCTGACCCGGCATCCGCGCAGGCGGAGTATTTTCTGCCAGCCAGAATATGCTGGGGATCACAGCCGGCTTTCCCTATGGTCGAATCCACGCCGCAGTCAGTCAGCACGCAAGGAGAAGGCCAGTGTCGATCAGCGCTGAAAACCAAACACATGAATCCGTGGCCCAGGAACACCATGTTCCCGAGCCCACTCCGGAGGAGGCTGCCCAGTTGGAGCAGCTGTACAAGGATTTCGACAAGGAGAACCTGATTCCGTTGTGGACGGAGATCGCGGACCTGATGCCGATGGTCCCGTCCCCGAAGGCGGTCCCACATGTGTGGCGGTGGGATGACCTGTACCCGCTGGCTGCCCGCGCCGGGGACCTGGTGCCAGTGGGACGCGGCGGGGAACGCCGCGCCATTGCGCTGGCGAACCCGGGCCTGGCCGGCACCCCTTACGCCACCCCCACGCTCTGGGCAGCCATCCAGTACTTGGGCGGCCGCGAGACAGCCCCGGAGCACCGCCACTCGCAGAACGCGTTCCGGTTTGTCGTGGAGGGCGAAGGCGTGTGGACCGTGGTGAACGGGGACCCGGTCCGGATGTCCCGCGGCGACTTCCTGCTCACCCCGGGCTGGAACTTCCACGGCCACCACAACGACACCGACCAGCCCATGGCGTGGATCGATGGCCTGGACATCCCGTTCGTCCACTATGCGGACGCCGGGTTCTTCGAGTTCGGCACCGAACGCGTCACCGACGAGGCCACCCCGGACATCTCCCGCTCCGAGCGGCTCTGGGCCCACCCCGGCCTGCGCCCGCTCTCCGGGCTCGATGACACCACCAACTCCCCCATCGCCGCGTACCGGTGGAAGTACACCGACGCCGCCCTGCGCGAACAGCTGCTCCTCGAGGACGAGGGCCACCCGGCCACCGTGTCCCAGGGCCACGCCGCCATCCGGTACACCAACCCCACCACGGGCGGGGACGTCATGCCCACCATCCGCGCCGAGTTCCACCGGCTCCGCGCCGGCGCCACCACCGAAACCGTCCGCGAGGTGGGCTCCAGTGTGTGGCAGGTCTTCGAAGGCACCGGCACCGTGACCCTGAACGGCGAAACCAAGCAGCTGGCCAAGGGCGACCTGTTCGTGGTCCCGTCCTGGGCAGCCTGGTCCCTGCAGGCCGAATCCGAGTTTGATCTGTTCCGGTTCAGCGACGCCCCCATCTTTGAGCGCCTGAACTTCAACCGCACCTACATCGAAGGACGCACCAAGTAATGAAACTCCTCACCCTCCGCCTGGACAATGGCACAGGCAACGGCAAAAGCACGACGGCGGTCCGCCAGGACGGTGACACCCTCACCGAGATCCCGGGGTTCGCCGACGTCGGGGCCCTGCTGAAGGACCCCGCCTGGGAAGCCACCGCGAAGGCGGCCAACGGCGCAACGCACGCCCTGGACGGCGCCGACCTCGCCGCCGTCGTGCCCTCCCCCGGCAAGATCATCTGCGTGGGCCACAACTACCGCAACCACATCAAGGAGATGGGCCGCGAGGTCCCCGAGTACCCCACCCTGTTCGCCAAGTACGCCGAATCCCTGATCGGTCCCAACGACGACCTCGCCCTCCCCCAGGAATCGGACACGGTGGACTGGGAAGCCGAGCTCGCCGTCGTGATCGGCAAAACCGGCCGCCGCATCCCCGAAGCCGCAGCCGCGGAGCACATCGCCGGGTACGCCGTGCTGAACGACATCAGCATGCGCGACTACCAGTTCCGCACCATCCAGTGGCTCCAGGGCAAGACCTGGGAGAAGTCCACCCCGTTCGGCCCGGCCCTGGTCACCAAGGACGAGTTCACCCCCGGGCCACTGATGACCTCGGCCGTGGATGGCGACATCCAGCAGTCCACCCCCACCTCGGACCTGGTGTTCACCCCCGAATTCCTGGTCTCCTACATCTCCACGATCATCACCCTGAACCCGGGCGACGTGATCGCCACCGGCACTCCCGGCGGCGTGGGCCACGCCCAGGACCCCAAGCGCTACCTGCAGGAAGGCCAGGTCCTGGTCACCACCATCGAGGGCCTGGGCCGGCTGGCCAACCGCGTGGTCAAGGAAGCCTGATGGTTGCCCGGCATGACCAGGCCACGGATCCGGTCCTGCTCGACGGGCTGCTGCAGGCCCGGCGCGGCACCGCATCCTTCGCCCGCAAGCTCAACGAGCTCACCGACGCGGAACTCGATGGGGACTCGCTCCTGCCGGGCTGGACCCGCCGCCACGTTGTAGCCCACGTGGGCTACAACGCCCGGGCCGTCGCCCGCCTGGTGGAATGGGCGGCCACCGGGGTGGAAACACCCATGTACCCGTCCGTTGAGGTCCGCAACCACGAGATCGACTTTGGCGCGACGCTGTCCCCGATCGCCCTGCGGAACCTCTTCGACCACTCCGCCGTGCACCTGAACGTGGAATGGCGCGACCTGCCCGCCGACAACTGGCACCACAAGGTCAAGACCGTCCAGGGCAGGACCGTCCCGGCCGAGGAGACCGTGTGGATGCGTACCCGCGAAGTCTGGGTCCACGCCGTGGACCTGGACAACGGGGCCACCTTCAAGGACATCCCCGCGCCCGTCCTGGAACGGCTGCTCACGGACATCACCGGGGCCTGGCACGCCCGTGGCACGGACAACGGGCTCCTGATCGAAGTGGACGGCACCGGTTTGTCGTTCGGGGACACCGTGGCCGCATCACCCACCGTGGTGTCCGGTTCACTCGCCGCCATCGCGCAGTGGGCCACCGGCCGCGGCACGGAAGGAACCACGGCAACGCACGACGCCGGAACCGTCACCTCGGTGCCCGCGGCACCGCCCTGGATCTGACGGCCCGGGCACACCCCACACCGCACCGAAAGGCGGCCCAGCCTGGCTGGACCGCCTTTCGGCGTTGCCGGCGCGGGCACGCTGTTTCCACGGCAGCGTGCCCGCCTCGGACGGGAACCCAAAAATGGGCCATTGGTCTTGGATCGGATTCCATAATCCCGCCACCCAACGCTGGATAGCATGAGGTGACCGGACAGAGCCGTCCGGCGGGATCAACGCAAAAGGACAACCATGGCCGCGGTTACGGTGGATGACATCCTCTCGGACCTTCCCCTGGGCTTCGCCAGCCTCATCCTCCGGCCCGGCCCTTCGGCGCCGGACATCGAACGGTTCCTGATCGTCGACGCCGACGATGAAGCAGTGGAGGCCGCGAATGCCTTCGTCCTGCTCATCGGGGTCCGTGGCCGGTCTGCCCTGCCGGCCCTCCGTCGACTCCTGGAGGACCCGCCCCCGGTGGTCGCAGTGAAGGGCCGCCGGGACGACCTCGCCGAAGCGGAGGAGCTCCTGCGCGCTGCGGGGTCGGGACTGCTGCTGGTGGATCCTGCAGCAGACTGGGACAGCCTGCTGTCGATTGCCAAGGACCGGATCCAGCCGCGCAGCTACCAGAGCGAAGTCCTGACATTGCTCGAGGAAGACCTGTTTGCGATCGCCCAGACCACCGCGCGGCTCACGTCCAGCCACGTGCTCATCGAGGATGCGGCCAACAAAGTCCTCGCCTATTCCACGGTCACCAATGACATCGATGAACTCCGGAAGGCATCCATCCTGGCCCGCCGCGGTCCACGGAAGTATGAACTGCTGCTCAAGGACCTGGGCGCCTACCGGGAACTCCACCGCACCCGGCAACCTGTCCGCGTCCCGGCGAGGCCGCAGGACGGGCTGCGGGAGCGCGTGGCCATCGCCCTCTTTGCCGGCGAGCGGATCATGGGTTACATCTGGCTGCAGGAGACCGGTGCCGGCTTCGGCCCGGACGTCGAGTATGTCCTGACGGGATCCGCGGCACGCGTCTCGGCCGAACTGATCCGCTACCGCAACCAGCAGTCGGTCCACATGCGGGAAGACCGGATTGCCCGGATCCTGTCGGGTCCGGCGGAAGCCGCCGCCGGTGCGCACAGCGGAAAAATCCCTTCCGAAGCTCCTGCCGCGCTCATCCTGGTGGGCATGTCCGACGCCGATTCGCGTGCCGACGACGCCGCCCTCAAGCACGGGGAACTGGCCAACCTCGCCTCCATCCACGCGGCCGCGTACAAGGCCTCCGCCGTCGTCGGCCAGTTCAACGGTGACACGGCCATCATCGTGCCGGACCTGCAGTCAAGTACCGCGGAGGCGGGACTTCGGTCCCTGGCCGAGGCAATTGTCCGGGACGCCCGGAAACACCTGGGCATCATCCCCTTTGCCGCCGTCGGCCCCCTGGTTCCGGACCTGCTGTCCCTCCATACGGTGACCCGTGTGACGGAGGCGCTGCTTGCCTGCGTGGGCACTGCGGACCCCGGCACGGTGGCGGGGGTGGCCGATTTCGAGGCGGAAATCCTCTACCGCGAGGCGGTACGAAATTTCCAGACCTCGCCCTTCCGGCACCGCAGCTTGACCGCGCTCCTGAAGGAGGACGCCGAGCTCGCCGGCACCCTCCGCGCCTACTTCGACGCGGCCTTCGACGTGGCCGAGTGCGCCAGGCGCATGAACCTGCACAAGAACACCGTCTATTACCGGGTGGCCAAGGCCACCCGGGTGACCGGCCTCAACTTCGGCAGTCCGCGGGACTCACTGGTAGCGCTGCTCCATCTCCAGGAGTGGGCCGCCTCCAACAACACTTCAGGCAGGAAATGACCACGACACTCGGCGCACCGCCCCTTGACATCCTCCTCGAGGAGATCGTCCGGCAACACCGGCCCCGGAAGGAAACCGGTGCCGTTCCCGGCAACATCCCCTTCCTGGCCGCCGTCCCCTTCGACCGTTTTGGCATCGCCGTTGCCACCACCTCCGGCGAGGTCTTCAGCTCCGGGGACGCGGACGTCCCTTTCTCCATCCAGAGCATCTCCAAAGTGTTCACCCTGGCCATGGCGCTGCAGGGCGGCCGGTCCGGCCTGCTGTGGTCACGGGTGCTGCGCGAACCGTCCGGGACAGCTTTCAACTCGCTGGTCCAGCTCGAAGCCGAGCACGGTATTCCGCGTAATCCCTTCATCAACGCCGGCGCCCTGGTGGTCACCGACCACCTGCTGGAAGAGACGCCCGACGCCGCCGCGCAGCTCCTGCAGTTCCTCACCCGGCAGGCGGGTCCAGGAGGACAGGCGGACTGCCGGGGAAACGGGCCCTTCATTGACGAGGCGGCGGCTGCCGGCGAACTGGCCGGCAGCAGCCGCAACCTGGCCCTCGCGCACTTCCTGAAGGACTTCGGCAACCTCACCCAGCCGGCGGAATCAGTGGTGGAAAACTACGTCCGCCAGTGCTCCATCATGATGACCTGCGTCCAACTGGCCCAGGCGGCCCTGTTCCTCGCCAACGACGGCCAGGGAGCCTCGGAGGCCGTGTTGTCCCGGAGCGAGGCCAAGCGGATCGGTTCCATCATGCTGACCTGCGGCATGTATGATGCCGCCGGCGAGTTCGCGTACCGGGTGGGCCTGCCCGGCAAGAGCGGAGTGGGCGGCGGCATCCTGGTCATCGTCCCGGGCCAGTGCGCCATCTGCGTCTGGAGCCCCCGCCTGGATGCCAAAGGCAATTCCCTCGCCGGCACGGCAGCCCTTGCCGACCTGTCCGACCGCACCGGTTGGTCAGTTTTCTAGATTTCCCATCCAGACAGATCTCCCCGGATCGAAAGGAAATACCCATGCCCAACAACCCCAATGACGAGGTTGCACCGGACCATTTGATTGATGGTGGTCACGCGCATGCGTCTGAGACCTCCCTGCACGCGGAGGACAAGGGCTACCACAAGAACCTCAAGCCGCGGCAGATCCAGATGATCGCGATCGGCGGTGCGATCGGTACCGGCCTGTTCCTGGGCGCCGGCGGCCGCCTGAA
>NZ_JBHVVN010000023.1:0-30734 GCF_042882685.1 Pseudarthrobacter sp. NPDC058196 | reverse complement strand
GGCATTAGGGTGCGTTCACTCGGCAGGCTCTGTGACCTTCGACACGGTTGGTACCTACGCTGTGTACCCTGTCTACGGACCCGACGACGCTCCAGGCATCCCTGCCGGATCGACCAACCACGAGGACGGCTGATCAAACTCCCTGACAGCGCTCAGACGACGTACGTCATATGCGAAGTCTGAACAGCGTCCAGGACGTTTTAGAAAGGGACCAGTTCACTTTGAACCAGGGCCCTTGCCCGTGAACCTGCTGCTGGGCTGTTTCAGGTCCTGACCGGCCGCTTTTCATTGTCGATGGACCGCGAGCGGCCCTTGGCGGGTCTGGTCGAGGCACACTCCAGCGGTTCCTCGATGCCGTGCTACTTGAGGTAGCGATACATTGTGGCCCGTGACCGGCCGACGGCGTCCGCGGCCTGCTGTGCAGCCTTCCCGTTGACGAGCAGATTACTGGCAGCGACCACATTCATCTTCACGTTGCCCGGATCAACCGGGCGCTTCCCGAGCTGCACTGTACTGGCCTGCGCACCAATCACCCCAAAGCGCACCCGCTCATTGATGAGCTCCCGCTCGTACTCCGCCAGGGTGGCAAACAATCCGAGCTGGAGGCGTCCGGATGCTGTGGACGGTCAACTCCGTCCCCATTGGAGTGCAATGAAATTCACCCGTTTAGTCATGTCGTCGACGGTGTTGCCTTGACGATAGAACCGCGCTATTCCGACCTGACCGACGTCGATAACCACAGCGTCCAGGCCGCTCAAGCCCGCTGCGTGACGGGGTGCCCGGCTGGCTCGACAGAGACGACTGTGACGGAAATTTCCCTTGCCTCAGCATCCTCGAACCATTGGTAATTGTTCGAATGTCCTGACATTTTTAGTTACTGACGCTTTCGGTTTACCGCACCTTCATGTGCCATGCCATGTCCGGTCACGTTGCCGTTGCAGGCTGGTCCGTGCCTTTGGGCGATTTTCGAGACAAGATGAAGGAACACCCATGACCAACCGCTTCCTAGCAGCAGCGGCCGTCGCCGTTGTCGCAGCTACCGCTGTGACCGGCTGCGCGCAGAGCAGTACCGCTCCGGCCCGAAACGATGGGGCCAGCGCTTCCCCTGACAAGACGATCACCGTGTTCATCAGTGGTGACACGAACGTACAGAATCTGTGGGAGAAGAGCCTTGTTCCCGCCTTTGAAAAGGCCAACCCCGGCTACAATGTGAAAGTCACGCTGGATCTGCATGGTGAGCACGATTCTCAAACCCTGGCCAAACTGACCAGCGCCACGGAACAGAACAAAGAAGCCGATTTTGACCTGGTGGACGGCGGCTTCGTTCCCAAGGCCTCCGGAGCCAACCTTCTGACCCCCGTGAGTTCCCAGACGATCACGGCCCTGAACGATGTTCCGCAGGACGTCATCAAGGCCGGCGGCACGGGTGGCATCCCGTACCGCGGATCCGCAGTGCTTCTTGCTTATGACACCAAGACAGTCTCCACCCCGCCGAAGACCCTTGACGATCTGCTCGCCTGGATCAAGGCAAACCCGGGCAAATTCACCTACAACTCGCCCAAATCCGGTGGATCCGGCGGAGCATTCGTTGCCACGGTTTTGGACAAGTTCGTACCAGCCGATGCCCGCGCCAAGATGACCGTTGGTTATGAGAAGGACCTGGAGACTTACTGGGACCAGGGCTTCTCGACGTTGAAAGACCTGAACTCGTCCGTTTTCCAGAGCGGCGTCTACCCCAACGGCAACAAGCAGACCTTGGACCTGCTTGCCAGTGGACAGATCTCCATGGCCCCGGTCTGGTCTGACCAGTTCATTACCGGTTTGACCAACGGCCAGATTCCTTCCTCGGTGAAGGCTACCCAGATCAGCGACCCATCCTTCACGGGCGGTGCCGCCTATCTCGGCATTCCCAAGTCTTCCCCCCGCCAGGAAGCGGCGCTGAAGCTGGCCAACTTCGTCCTGACCCCGGACGCGCAGACCATGATCATCAAGGAAATGTCCGGTTTCCCGGCCATTAGCCTGGACAAACTGCCCGCCGATGTGAAGGAAAAGTTCAAAGACGCAGACACCAACAACCTGCGTAAGGGCTACTTTGACCAGATGGGCAAAGACCTGAACAACCTCTGGGACCAGAAGGTTCCCGGCCAGTGACAACCACGCTCCACAGGCCGGCGGAACTGGAACGGACGGTTCCGCCGGCGCGCGGAGGGCGCCCGAAGCGACTCGGCCAGCGCGCCGTCGGCTTCTTCATGGCACTCCCGCCAATCCTGCTGATCGCACTCTTTGTCGGCTTCCCAATCGTGCTCGCCTTCGGCTTCAGCATAGGCCTGACCGGCGGGTTGAACCACACCATCGCCACCATCGGCCAGAATGTCCACGAGGCGGACGCCTGGTGGGGAACCCTGGCCGCCTACCAGGAGATGTTTTCCAACAAACGTTTCCTCGGAGACCTCATGGTCACCGTCATCGTGACGCTGGTCAGCACGGCAACCGTCCTCTTCCTGGCGCTCGGGGTTGGGCTCTACCTCAAGCTCAAGGGCGGCCGCATCGCCCGACTGCTCTCCGGACTGGCAATTGTGCCGCTCTTCATCCCGGTGGTCATTGCGTCATGGGCCATCCTCACCTTCTATTCCGGGACGGGCTTCCTGCGGAGCGTCTTCGCGCTCATGGGCCTTGACTTCCCCGTGTGGGCCTTCACCATGGTCGCCGTCATCATCGGCTCGGTCTGGACGTCACTCCCTTTCGCGGTGCTCATGATCTCCTCAGGGCTGCAACAGGTGCCCGGCGCCATGGTCGAAGCAGCCCGCGACGCCGGTGCCGGCACCCTGCGAACGGTCGTCTCAGTGATCATTCCCATGGCTGCCGTGCCGATCATCATCGCAACGACGTTTACCGCCATTGGCATCGTTGGGTCGTTCACGGTCCCTTACTTCACCGGGCCAAATTCACCGAACATGCTTGGGGTCGACATGTCCAACTACTTCTCGTCCTTTAATCAACCGCAGCAGTCAGCCGTCATGGCCTTCACGGTGTTCCTTATCGCCTCCGGAATCGCGGCGCTCTACGTGTGGGCGAACTTCCGTTCCGCCAAGGAACAGGGGAAAGTCTGATGGCTCTCCCTACCGGATCCCCGGTTGGTTCCCGCACCCGCCGACCCCTAACGCTCGACGCGATTGTCCGCAGTGCGCTGGTGGACCTGTTCGTGGTGCTCATGATGGTTTTCATCCTGGGACCCTTGCTCTGGCTCGGTGTCCGCGCCTTCGCCGGTAACTGGACCTTCCCCAGTCTCCTTCCCGATGACTGGACATTGCGCTGGTGGCAGGTTGTCGTCAATGATGGCGCGCTCGGCATCGCGGTGCAGAATTCCTTGTTCTTCGCCCCGCTGACGGTCCTCGTGTCTGCGATCATCTGCCTTCCCGCGGCCTACGCCTTTGCCCGCTTTGATTTTCCCGGACGCCGCTTCTTCCTGATCAGCCTGTTCGCGGCGAACGCCTTCCCGAAGATGGGCTTGTTCGTTACCCTGGCGGCCCTTTTCTACGCGTTGAACCTGATGAACACCATTTTGGGAATACTCGTTGTGCACGTTCTGGGCACGGTGGTCTTCATGACGTGGATCCCCGCGGCAGCGTTCGCTGCCGTGCCGCGAAACCTGGAGGAAGCAGCCCGCGACGCCGGAGCCTCCAAATTGCGCGTGTTCGCCTCAGTGACGCTCCCGATGGCGCTGCCCGGGATTATCGTTGCGGCTGTGATGTCATTCCTGGCGTCCTTCGACGAAGCACAAGGAACGTACTTGGTGGGCGCGCCGGCCTTCATGACCATGCCCACCCAGATGTACAGCCTGGTGCTGAACTACCCCACCCAGGTGGCTGCCGTCTTCTCCATCCTGCTGGCTATCCCCTCCGTTGCCCTCATGCTCGCGGCGCACAAGCACATCCTCGGCGGCCAGCTCGCCGAAGGATTCCAGATCAAATAGCGCCTTGCGCTCAACGTCAGACAGAGAACCCATGACAATTCATGAACCATTGACTGAACCACCCGCCAACACAACAAAGCCGGGAACTCCAGCGCCTGGCGGTGGGCTCGCTATCCGCGGCCTCCACAAGATCCTCGGCGGCCGCACCATCATCGATAACCTCGATCTGTCGGTCAAGGAGGGCGAACTGGTGTCCCTGCTGGGGCCCTCCGGCTGCGGAAAGACGACGACGCTGCGCATGATCGCCGGCTTCCTGGAGCCGGACTCCGGCTCCATCGAAGTGGAAGGCCAGGAGGTCTCGCACCTTGGTGCGGAGAACCGCCCCAGCGCCATGGTGTTCCAGAACTACGCGCTGTGGCCACACATGACGGTGGCCAAGAACGTCGGCTTCCCACTGAAGCTTCGCAGGATGTCGAAGACTGAGATCAAGGACAGGGTGGAAGCCGTCCTGGAGTTGGTCAGCCTTTTGCATCACAAGGATTCCAAGCCCGCCCGCATCTCCGGCGGCGAGCAGCAACGCGTGGCTTTGGCTCGGGCACTCGTCCAGGAGCCGAAGCTTTTGCTCCTCGACGAACCCTTGAGCAACCTGGACGCGAAACTGCGGGTCAAAGTCCGTGAAGACATCCGCAAGATCCAGCAGGAACTGGGCATCACCACGGTCATCGTCACCCATGACCAGGAAGAAGCGATGTCCATGTCCGACCGCATCGCCGTGATGAATGCGGGCCGGATTGAGCAATACAGTACCCCGGAGGCCCTCTATGCCCGCCCGGAAACCGAGTTTGTAGCCACCTTCATCGGCAGCATGAACCGTCTGGAGGGCTCGTTCGTCGACGGGCTCATCACCGCGGGTCCCGACGTTCTAGGGATCCGTCCCGAGGACGTCATCCTTGCAGACACTCCCTTCGCCGGCGCGCTCCCGTCGACCGTTGAGAGGGTTGTCCCGCGCGGACATTTCCAAGAGGTCTATGTGCGACGGGCGGACGCCCAGCTCCGCAGTTTTGTCAGCGGTGAACCGGTGCGGCCTGGACAGCAAAAGTACGCTGCCGTACGCAAGGCCATGACCTTCCGGGACGGACACCTGGTCACCGACGGAGGGACAACATGTTGAGCCGTGTCGCCACCGAAAGGACCCGCGCAACAGCCCACCGGGGCGACTCCAGTAAGTACCTGGAGAACACTCTGCCCGCGATCGCTTCAGCCATCGATGCCGGCGCGGATTTGGTGGAAGTGGACGTACGACTCACGAAAGACGGCAAGGTCGTTCTGCTCCACGACGCGTCCCTGCAGCGGATATGGGGCTTGGACTGTGACGTTTCCGACGCCAACTATGAGCGGGTCGGCCGGCTGGGCACCGGGGAGGAGCGGATCCCGCTGCTGTCCGAAGCCCTGGAACTTTTCCGCGGCAGCCCCTCTGTACTGCTCATCGACATGGACGAGCGCTGCCCTGCGGAGGCCGCCGCCGCCGTCGTGCGCGAAAGCGGCGTGGAAGTGGCCTGGTGCGGCAACCTCGACGGGATGCGGATCATCCGTGCCGTGGACCAGGATGCCCGGATCTGGCTGCCGTGGAACAGAAGGGTTGCCCCGCCCGAAGACCTGCTGGCTGAACTCAATCCCGAGTTCGTCAACTCCGAATACGTGCTTCTCAACAAGGAGATGGTGGACAAGATTCACTTGGCCGGGGCGAAGGTTTCCTGCTGGACGGTCGATGACGCGGAGTCCATGCGGTGGGCGTTGGGACTTGGCGTGGATTCGATCACCAGCAACCAGCTGGAGCTGTTGCAAAGTGTGATCGCCGAGGATCCCAAAACATGGGCTTCGGCGCAGGCGCCCAGGGCGCTGGCCGGGGAGGAGATCCTCGAGGCGCGAAAAGTCGCCCTGGAACTTGCCGGATGGGCCGTGGGGTATATGCGTGAAGCTGACCGCGGCCAGGTCTCAACCAAGGCCAACCCCGGTGATCTGGTCACGGAAGTGGATGTCGCCGTGGAGCGACATGTCCGTGAAGTGATTGCCGCCAGGCTCCCCGGCCACACGGTGGTTGGCGAGGAAATGGGTGGCGTCGCCGTGCCCGGGGCCCCGTGTTGGTACCTTGACCCCGTCGACGGGACCACCAACTATGTGAACCATTTTCCCTGGACGGCGTTCTCGCTTGCCTTGGCTGTGGACCGCAAGCCCGCGGTCGCCGTTGTCGCCGACCCTTGGCGCGGCGAGATCTTTGAAGCCGTAGCCGGTTGGGGTGCCCGCCTGGACGGACAGCCACTATCGCTCGGCCCTTCCGGCCTTTCGACGGCGGCGCCTCTGGCCGGAACCGTCGTGGCAACCGAACTCGCTGGACACTTGCCGTGGCCCGGAATGCTGGAACTGCTTGCCCTCCTCGGCGAGCGGCACAGCATCATGCGGATCATGGGATCCGCCACCATGACCGTGGTGGGCGTCGCAGCAGGGCGTGGCGCCGGCGCGATCATAGGGAGTTTTAGCCCGGTCGACCACCTGGCAGCCACTCTGATTGTTGAAGAGGCCGGAGGCGTCGTCCTGAATTCCACCGGCGAAACGGACACGTTCCCCGAGCGGGGCGGCGTCCTGGCGGCACGACCGGAATACTCCTCCGAGCTTTATGAACTATGGAGGGAGGCACATGGCGCCGCCGGCAACTAAGAACTCCCCTACCACTCCGCTGCTCGACGCCCTGTTCACCCTTGACCGGAGAAGCCGCCTGGAACTGATCGGGGAGGTCCGCCTCGACTTCCCGACGCACCACCCTCAAGGCATGGCCTTCGCCACGGGACTGACATTCCTGTCATCTGTGGAGATCCTCGATGCGCCCTTGCCTGCAGCGGACCCAACGCTACGCAGCCCCGGCCGAGGGAGGGGACACGTCTTCGTCCTCGACTCAAAAGGTGGCTTGCTCCGCGACGTCCACGTGGGCGAGGACAGCATGTACCACCCCGGAGGCATGGACTTCGACGGCGAACACGTGTGGCTGTCCGTCGCCGAATACCGGGCCGGAGGGCCGAGCATTGTCTACACGATCGATCCGTACAGCCTTGAGGTCCGCGAACGCTTCCGCGTAGACGACCACATCGGCTGGATCCTCCGCGACCCAGAACTGGACCTCGTGTATGGCGGAAGCTGGGGTTCCCGGCGTATCTACACCTGGGACACGGAAGGCCGCGTGGTGGCCAACTGGGAGAACCCGGGCCACTTCGTTGACTATCAGGACGCCCAGCTTCTGAGCCCGGGACTGTTGCTGTGCAGCGGAATCTCCGTGCTGCCCCAAGCTGACGGCACACCATTCGAACTCGGAGGACTGGCCCTCGTTGAGCCCCAACGGCAGAAAATCCTGCGGGACGTCCCCATCAGCATATTCAGCGCCGCCGGGCACGTCATTACACGCAACCCAGTCACCGTTACCGCCGATGAAAACGGACTACAGATTCACGCGGCGCCCGACGACGGAGACGACCCCGGCGGAACACGGATCCTGACACACAGGATCAGCTGACACAAACCCCCGGACCGCCAGAAAATCGGAAGTCGGTCGAGTAGAAGTAGTCCCAGTGCTCTCAGCGGCGGCCACCGGAGGCGGGCGCCGTCGAAGCAGGACCTCCGCGGACACGGCTTCGTCACGCCGCCTGCTGGCCGACGACCCGCCGGCCATGGGGCACACACTGCGAGTGGATGACGGATATGCCAGGCAGCAGTCTGTTCCTCCCACCATATTGGGTTTAGTATGATTGACATGAAATCGGAGGCTTCCGGCCGGAGCTATGTGATGACGAAACGGGCGCAGTCAGCGGCGGCCACCGCAGAGCGAATCCTTGACGCGGCGGCAGGTGAGTTCGTGGCGGGCACGCGCATTGCGGGCATCACGCTCGAGGCTGTCGCAGCCCGCGCCGGCGTTACTGTCCAGACAGTACTTCGGCGCTTCGGTGACAAGGACAAGCTCTTCTCGGCAACAGCCGAGCGCCAAGCGGCCAGAGTAGCTGCTGAACGGGATGCAGCCGTGCCCGGCGACCTTGCGGGCGCCGTCGCCAACCTCGCCGCTCACTACGAACGCGACGGGCACCTCGCCCTGCGGCTGCTCGCAGAGGAGGCGTCCTCGCCGTTCATGGCGAACGTCACGGCCGCGGGCCGCGCGTACCACCGGTCCTGGTGCGCACAGGTGTTCGGACCGTTCCTTAGCGGGCTCAACGACGACGAGCGCGACCGCCGCCTGGCCCAGTTCGTCGCCGTGTGCGACGTCTACGTCTGGAAGCTCCTCCGGCACGAAGCCGGGCTGGGCTGCGAGGCGTACATCCAATCAATCCTCGAGCTCCTCGAACCCCTCACCCGGAGGACATGATGTCCCGCATCCTCACCTACACCTCCCCCGCCATCGGCCACCTCTTCCCCATGACGCCGATACTCCTGGAACTCACCCGGCGAGACCACCAGGTGGAGGTGCGCACCCTCCCCGACCAGGTCGAACCCCTGCGTGGTCTCGGACTCGCAGCGAAGCCCATCGATGAACGGATCGCCGCGATCGAGCACCGCGACTTCGGCGCCAAGAACACACTCGCGGCACTCTCGGCCTCTGTCGACGTGTTCGTCCGACGAGCGGCGGTCGACGCCGGTGACCTCGCCACTGCGATCGCCTCAACGTCCCCGGATGCCGTGATCGTCGACTTCAACTCGTGGGGAGCCCGCGCGGCTGCCCAGGCATGGGGAGGTCCCTGGGCCGCATTCTGCCCATACACCCCGCCGGTCACCTCACGGGGCGCGCCTCCCTTCGGCCCCGGACTCCCGCCCCTCGCCGGACCCCTCGGACGGCTACGCGACAGCCTGCTGCGGCCCCTCTTCATGGGCCAGCTCGAAAAGCGGTTCCTCCCGGGCATCAACGGGATCCTCACCGCCAACGGCGTCCCAGGGGTCACGAGCGCCGACGGGTTTTTCCGGTCCGCACCCCTGACCCTGGTGGCGACCTCAGAACCCTTCGAGTACCCGCACCCCGACTGGGCCCCCGACATCCGCCTCATCGGCGCCCTCCCCTGGGAACCCCCGGCCGAGGTACCCGCATGGCTCCAGGAACCGGGTGACCCGTTCATCCTCGTCACGACATCCTCCGAGTACCAAGCCGATGAAGCTCTGGCCCGGGCCGCCGTCAAAGGGCTGGCCGGCGAGCCCTACCGGGTTGTCATCACAATGCCCGCCCGTTTCGCAGACCTCGGGCCCCTCCCAGCCAACGTGCGGGTCGAGCGGTTCGTCCCGCACGGGCCGATCCTCGCACGCTCGGCCGTGGCCGTGACCCACGGCGGGATGGGCGCCACCCAGAAGGCGCTCAGCGCCGGGATCCCCTGCGTCGTCGTACCATTCGGACGGGACCAGCTCGAGGTCGCCGCCCGGGTGAAACACGCGAACGCGGGAGTGCGCCTGCCCAAGGGAAAGCTCACCCCGGAACGGCTGCGACACGCCGTCCGCCACGCGGCGACCATGTCCGACGGCGCCCGCCGCATAGCCGCAGGCTACCGCGCCGCAGGAGGGGCAGCCGCCGGCGCAGAAGCAATCGAGGAACTCATCACCCAACAACGACAACACCCAGAACCGGAAGGCGCACCCCGAGGCTATGAGCAGCCTTAACTGGTGGCCCCCGGTAATCGTTAGTGCTTCACTGTCGCCCGTTCAGCTGTCGGGCGCGAACTGTGGCCCTGTGCGATGCCTCAGCCAGCCGGGTCCGTCCCGCGGAGCCGTACAGATCCCGTGCCCACTCGAATTCCGCAGCTGCGTCGTGGTATCCGGCTTCATCGGAGAGCCGCCGGCCGATCTATGACACACCAAGGCTTCACGGGGCGTCGTGCCCGCCAGGCACAAAGCAGCCTTGGTCGCTGCCCCGGCTTTAGCGACTATCGTCAGGCCGGCCTGACCGGCTACGCGCTGGCCCCCGAGAGCCGGAAGAGAATTGGCGCGATGGATGGTCAACGCCGCAGAAGGACGACAGATGACGTCGACGCCGTCAGCGACTTCTGTTTAGTCTGTGCACATGTAGGGCGAACGACGGAAGCGACGCCCGCGTTATGGTCGAAACCACGCCGGGTAAAGTCTTCTGGACGAGCGTCCGGACCTTGATGTCCTCACTGCAGCTCTTGGAGCGGTTCCCGAGAGCGGGCGTCCAGCCAGGCGGGAACCCGTTCGGAGAGGATGGGTTTGCTCCACAGGAAACCCTGCGCCCGGGTTACGCCCAGGCGCCTCAGTTCATCGAGTTGGGTGGGCGTTTCGACGCCTTCGGCGATGACGTCAAGTCTGAGGCTTTTCGCCATGCCAAGGACCAGTTCGATGACTGTTCCGGCCCGGGGGTCTTCTCCAAGTTCCTCGATGAACGTGCGGTCGATCTTCAACGTTTTCGCTGTCAACCACTTCAGGTAGCTTAGGGACGAGTAGCCTGTGCCGAAGTCATCGATGGAGAGACAAACTCCCAGGCGTGCGAGGCGTTGCAGGGTTTCCCTGGGCAGGTCCGGTTCATCCATGAGCACCGTTTCGGTGATTTCCAGGTGAACTGCTCCAGGGTCGATGCCGCTCTCCCGGATCGCGGCTTCGACGATGTCCGGGAAATTCTTGGCCACCAGCTGGCGCCCTGAGATATTAACGGCCATCGTGAGGTTCGCTGCGCCGCCTGTCTGATTTCGCCAGACCTGCCCTTGGCGCAGTGCTACGTGCAGGACCCAGGTGCCGATCGGGATGATGAGGCCAGTCTCCTCGGCGATAGGGATGAACGCTTCCGGGGATATGAGACCGTGGTCCGGGTGCTCCCACCGCAGAAGTGCCTCGAAACCCAGAGGCGCACCCGAATCCAGGTCGATGATTGGTTGGTAGTCCAGGCGCAGTTCCCCCCGATCCAGGGCCAATCGCAGGTCCGATTCCAGGTTCAAGCGTCCGCTGGCCCGTCGAGTCATACGGGAGTGATAGATCGCCGAGGCGTCTCCACCGGCAGATTTCGCCCGGTACATGGCGGTGTCCGCTCCGCCCAACATGGACTGGGCCGTGTCATCGGGCCCGCCAAGAGCGATGCCAACGCTGACGTTCAGGAAGATCTGCCGCTCGTCGACCTCGAACGGGGCCCGGATGCATTCACGGATCCGGCCTGCTAGCACCTGAGCGGCGCGCATGCCCATGTTCTCGCAAACGATGATGAATTCATCGCCCCCGAAGCGGGCCACCGTGTCACCGGCCCGCACCGCCTTCTTAAGGCGCTCACCGACGAGCATCAGGATTCTGTCTCCACCGCTGTGGCCAATACCGTCGTTGACCAGCTTGAACCGGTCAATGTCGACAAACATGACGGCCGGGTGGCAACCTCGGTCAAGGAAACCCTGAAGCACCTCTGTGATCCAGTACCTGTTGGGTAATCCTGTCAGGGCGTCATGCCGGGCTTGCCATTCCAGGATCTGCTCCGCTTTTTTCCGCTCGGTAATGTCCAGCACCGTGTCAAGGAATTGGAGTGGTGTCCCGTCGGGACCATTGACGCTGCGGATCCTCGAATGCAGCCACCGCTGCCTGCCATCAGGCTGCAGGAGCCGGTATTCAACATCCGCGAAACCTGCCCCTGCCCGCAAACCTTGCCATACCCGGTGCATCAGGTCACGGTCCTCCGGGTGGGTCTGCTCCATCATCCGTTCCCACGACAACGGCTCCCCCGGCCCCAGGCCCACGATCCGGCCAAGCTCCTTGGAGTGCCATATGGTACCCAGATCGGCCGAGTACTCAAGGCTTCCCACGTGTGCCATCTCTTGTGCCGCCAACAACCTACGCCGTTCCGCATCAGCCTCGGTGCGCAACCGCTTGATCTCGGTAATGTCCCTGGCGATTCCGGACGCTCCGGCCAGTGTCCCATCCTGCCCGTAGACCGGTGACACCGTTAGTTCAACATCAATGACCGACCCGTCCTTGCGTCGCCAGCGCGCTTCCAAGCCGGTGACGAAGGAGCCGCTTCGGATCCGTTCGGCGATCCGCCCGGCCACGTCCTCCGGTGCCCGGGTTGTAAAGAGGGCGGGGTTTTGGCCAACGGCTTCCCCTGCACTCCAGCCAAGCATCCTGACGGCGCCAGCGTTCCAACTGCTGATTTTTCCGTCCATGTCAGCGCTGATGATCGCATCGCCGGAGGACTCCACCATCGCCGAGAGCCGGCGCAGGATCGCTTCCTGGTGTTTCCGGTCGGTGATGTCTTTTGAAATTGCCACAATATCTACTGGCACCGTGTGTTGGCCCCTGATTGGGCTGATCGTCCCATGGACGGGGAACTCCCTGCCGGCCCGGTCCCGCACCCAAAACTCGCCCGACCAGTCTTTGCCCCTGGCGATCCGCTCGGCGATCTCTTCGCCTGTGGGCCCGGGCGCGAGGGTCCTGAAATTACCGATGATTCCGAGCTCGAGGGGCGTCAGTCCCAGGACCTCGGAGGCTGCAAAGCCGTATAAGCGCTCGGAGGCACGGTTCCAGTACGTGACTCGCCAGCCGCCGTCCATCCCGATCACAGACTGCCCGATTTCATCAAGCAGCAGAGACTGCGTCAGCAGGTGATCCTGGTGCTCCTCAGTCATCTTCGCCCCGGCCTGTCATCGGTCATGCCTGCTGCCTCAGTTGCTGAGGTATATGTTGCCCCGGGTCCACTAGCCTGGCAATACCGCCAGTATGCCTATCCCGGTACTACGGCGCCCCGCACCGATCTCGCTGCCGCCCGAAGACTCATGGCGCTATGGTGCGCAGCGGCTATGTCTCAACCGTCGAAACCGCGGTCGGTCGGATCACCCAGGGCGAACAATCCAGCGGATGCACCGATGGCCTCCCCCTCGAAAACCCCCGGGCCCCCGCAGTCACGTCCGCGGCGATGCCTGCGGTCAGCTCAGTCTCGGCTTCAATGCCTTCGGCCACCAGGAGGCGCCCACCTCCCGGACCAGACTCATCACGGCCGTCTCACGCGGGTGCGGGCCCTGCACGACCTCATCAAGAAACGTGCGGTCGACCTTGATGATGTCGGGCCGAAGGCACCACGGGACCGGGCGACAAGATTGACAACGCTGCCGAGAAAGCCGGCGGCAAGGGCAGGAGGCTGCCGGCAGCGTCACGGGCGATGAGAGCGTGAAGGCCGAGGGCCAGGCGGACCAGGCCAAAGCTGATTTGGCGAAAGGTCAAGGATGTCTTCAAGGAGTGACGGTTTAGGGGGAAGGGCGCATTTTCTTAGGGCCACGGAAGTATCATTGCCACCCCAATGAACATCTTTCCTGTGCCGCTGGCGACGGACACTGCTTGGAGCCAGATTCCGGTGGAATCGCGCGAACTCTGGAAGGTCCGGCTCACGAGAACCCGCTGAATGCTTGCGGCGAGCAGCTAGTGTGGTGCCACCCTTCTCCAGGCCACCTGAATCCGCGCAAAAAATCCACCCGCGGTTCTGATTCTGGGCGATTCCGCGGCGGATCTCCGACCATTACCCTCTCTGGTCTCGGCTGGGTGGCGACCAGCCAGATACTGCTTGCCGACTGATCGACCCCCCCACCAGCGATGCCCCGACGTAGACCCGCCATACATTTACCGACATGGGTCTTGACCAAAACCTTGGATAAATCTGCGGAAATACTCATCGATTCTTCATCGGATCGCTCGCGGGCTCTACTAAAGTAACTTTTGTCGCAAAGCATCTTTATCCATCGCCAATGGGACTTGTTCCGGCGAAAATCAACCTAATCCCGAGGGAGCCCCACAAATGAAGTGTGTCAAGTGCACCAGCGACAATGTCACTGTCGAAATGCTGCAGTCGGGGGGAGGCACTCGAAAGCACGGAACCGGCCTTGGCGGAAATGCGAACAATGCGGCCCGAGGCTTGACGGCACTTTCAACTCTTGGAATGTCAAACCTGGTTTGGAAAAAATCAAAGGGCACTGAAAAGACAAAGTTCAAGACACAGAAGAGAGCTATTTGCCAAAGCTGCGGCCATGACTGGGCGGTCCGTTAGCAGTCCGTCGGTGTGGCAACGCGTATTTGCGGTCCGACGGCCGTCGTCACCATGCTGGCTCGGTCCAGCGCAATGATCCACCGCTCAGCCTCATGAAGCAGATGAAGCTTCGGTACGCGGGGGTATGCAGGTCGTGCGACGCTCCTGTTCCGGCAGGAACAGAAGCGATCTATGAGAGGGAGACCAAGACCGTCCGATGCTTGGAATGTGCCACCGAGGCTACAGACGCCATGCCGCGCGGTCTCGAACCACCTCGTGGTCAGTCGTCCGCTGTGTCCGGAGTAGCCGGGTCGTCCGCACGACGTGAATATGAGCGCCGCAAGGCCAAGGATGAGGCAAGGCTCCATGAGAAATGGGGCCGTTTCGGTGGCATCGCAGTGGCCCTCGCTGACGAGCGGCAAAGCACCAAAGCGTGGGATCGAGGCGCGGTCGGTGAGGAACGCCTGGGCGCCCGGCTGGATGCCCTGGTCACCGATGACATAGCAGTTCTCCACGATCGCCGTATCCCTGGCTCGAAGGCGAACATCGACCACATCGCGATCACTCGCGGTGGAATCTGGGTGATCGACGCCAAGCGGTACAAGGGGCGACCCGAGCTGAAGATCGAGGGCGGAATCCTCCGACCACGCGTCGAGATGCTCCTCGTAGGCCGGCGGGACTGCACGAATCTGATCGATGGAGTACTCAAACAGGTCGGACACATACGCGAGTTCGTCGGGGATGTGCCGGTCACCGGGGTGCTGTGTTTCGTTGATGCTGACTGGCCCCTGATCGGGGGTGCTTCCACGACGCGTGGCATCCACATTGTCTGGCCGAAAAGGCTGGCGAAACTGCTTACAGAAGACACCGGCGGCGACGTCGACGTCGCCGGTGTCCGTGAGTCGGTAGCTTCGCGGTTCAAATCCTCGTGACGTCCTTGTCGACGGCGTCCGTCACCGACATCCCACTTACTGCCCGGACAGGTAGGTGCCATAGCGCTGCCATACTTGGTGGCGGACGCTTTTTGATAGTTGTTGGCCCAGCAGCTGCTCTTCTTAACCCGGTTCATCTCTTCTCAGCTGGACCAGCAACGACACTACCGGGAGGGCGGGGCGGATGTTGACGACGTGGGGACCGTCGGGGTTCGGGAAGCTCGTGACCGGTTCTGGCAGTTGGCAGCTCACCCTTGGTGATGACTGTCTGACTGTCCGCCACGACGGAGCGTCGTTTGCTGTCGCCATGGAGGCACAGACATCGCCGATAGTGCTGCCAGGCGTGTTGTGGTCCAGGCTCGTAGTGCCTTGCGAGGGACGAAGCATCGTGCTGCGCGGCATTCCCTCCCGATCCGCCCGTGAACTCGGAGACGCCATCGAACTGCTGCTGGGTGTCGCTGAGGTGAAGTCCTGGGCGGCAGGGTTCTTCGATGCAGCCCTTCCCTCCGCGGCGGGACGGCGATGGCTTAGCCGGGACTTTCGCCTGCGGTGGGAAGAAACGAAACCCGGAGATAGGCTCGGGGAGCTTCTGCGCGAACCGCACTTGGCCGGCCACATTGCCGCTCTCGACACTACTGCCCAGAAAGCAATCCGGTTATGGAGCAGTAACCTCGAACAATACATTGCAGGGTTAAACGCAGATCACCTGAGTTCCGAGCTGGAATCCTGTGCTGACTTGTTTGACCGGGTTGAGCGTTCACTCTTGACTCGGGAGCAGGCCCACGCCGTCATTTGTTTCGACAACCGCGTGCAGGTCATCGCCTCCGCTGGTTCCGGGAAGACCTCCACCATGGTCGCCAAAACCGCCTACGCCCTGCACCGAAACCTTGTACCGGCGGAGAAGATCCTGCTGCTGGCCTTCAACAAAGACGCCGCCGAAGAAATCAAACAACGGATCCAGGACCGCCTGCAGCCCCTGGAGCTCGACGGGGAGAAGGTCGCCACCCGCACCTTCCACGCATTCGGACTGGAAGTCATCGGGAAGGCCACCGGTCGTAAACCTGCCCTGGCCCCGTGGCTGGAGAATGGACAGGACCATGATCACTTGATGCGCCTGGTTGACGGCCTCAGGGATACCGAGCCCGGGTTCCGAACATTGTGGGACCTTTTCCGCATCGTTCTCGGCAGTGACCTGCCCGAATTCGGGCAGGAACAGGAGGATCCAGACCTCTGGGAGACCGCAACGAACGCCCCGGCGCTTCGGACCCTGCAGGGCGAAACCGTCAAAAGCCACGGCGAACGGATGATTGCTGACTGGCTGTTCTACAACGGGGTCCAGTACAAATATGAAGCACGGTATGAGCACGACACCACCGACGCTGAACACCGGCAATACTGCCCAGACTTCTACTACCCCGACATTGACGCCTACCACGAGCACTTCGCTTTGGATGCACACGGCCGGGCGCCCCGCACCGGGTTCGAAGGGTACCTCGACGGGGTCACTTGGAAACGCGCAACCCACCAGCAGTACGGGACCACCCTGTTGGAGACCACCACGGCAGGAACATGGGACGGAACTGCGTTCAGCTACCTAGAAAGGGAACTCACCGACCGCGGCCTCACCCTCGACCCCAACCCGGACCGTCCCGTCCCCGGGCGCCAGGTAATCGAGAACGCGGAACTCGTACGGACGTTCCGGACCTTCCTGATCCACGCGAAGAGCAACCGGCTCGACGACGCAGCCCTCCGGGACAGTCTGAAATCCCGGCCCGGACTCCGGAACCGGTTCCGGCATTCGATCTTCCTGACCCTGTTCGGGTCAATCCGAGACAAATGGGAGCAGGAACTCGTGGCGGAGAACGACATCGATTTCGAGGACATGCTCAACCACGCCGCCGACCATATCGAAGCCGGCCGGTGGGACAGCGGGTATGACCTGGTCATGGTCGACGAAATGCAAGACGCCAGCCACGCACGGGCACGACTGGTACGGGCCCTGGTCAATCATTCCGACAGGTACCTGTTCGCGGTCGGCGACGACTGGCAAAGCATCAACAGGTTCGCCGGCGCGGACCTGTCAGTGATGACGGACTTTCACCGCTGGTTCGGCCCCGGTCAGACCCTGCGCCTGGAGAGAACCTTCCGGTCCCCGCAAAGCATCAGTGACATCTCCAGCGCCTTCATTCAAAAAAATCCCCAACAACTACCTAAAAAGGTCAAATCCCTGACCCCGGAAATCGGAACTCCGGTCAGAATCGTCGCCGTCAGCAACACCAACCGGTTCGCCAACACCGCGGATAGGTTCGCCGGCGCCGTGAACACCTATTTGGAACAACTGAACCGCGAGGTGCGCGCCGGTGCGGTGCCGGCCGGGGCCGAAGGTCAAGTTCAGGTCCGTATCCTCGCCCGATACCGTCACCTGCTCAACAGCATCCCCGCCGGTTACGGAAACGGGTGGGATCACCTGAACATACAGATGAACACCGTCCACGGCGCAAAAGGCCTCGAAGCTGACTACATCGTGATCCTTGGAATGACCAAAGGCAGATACGGGTTCCCCAGCACCATCATCGATGACCCCGTACTCGAACTCGCGATGCCGGACGGCGACACTTATCCCCTGGCCGAGGAACGGCGCCTCTTCTACGTCGCACTCACACGGGCCAGACGATCAGTGTTGCTCCTCACCGTCGAGGGCCAGGAATCCCCCTTCATCAAAGAACTGGTGCGGGATCACGGCCTCACACTGCAAAACCTCAATGGGCAACCAATGCAAACGGTCATCTGCCCCACATGCGGCAACGGATTCATGACCCAACGCTCCGGCAAATACGGCACCTTCTACGGCTGCAGCGAATATCCCGCCTGCAAAGGCACCATGAACACCGCCACCTACGCCAAAATGACCAACAGCCCCGCGGCACAACCACGGCCGAAAAACACAGGCATGGGCGGAGCTTTTCCAAACTGACGAAACTGTGGAACCAAGGTCCTTCCTCGCCACGATGATCCAGATGATCGGTGTGATGATCCTGGCGCTGGGCCTGCCCGACTTCTTTCGGACTCTGGGAAGCGGCGATTCCATCGATCCCCGGGTCATCATCGCCGGGTATCTCGTCATGCGGACCGCGACGCTCCTGCAGTGGACCCGACTAGCCCGCCAGGACCGCGGGCAGCGGCGCTCAGCCCTCCAGCACACGCTCCTCGTGGGCACCTCAATGACCGGATGGCTGGGGATTGCCATCACCAGGCCGACGCTCCCCTTGTTCGTCCTGGCGGCCGTAATCCTGTTCCTGCTGGAAATTACCGGAACCCGCCTCGTCGAACAGCGCAGCGGCGAAGTGGGGTGGAATGCGCATCATATCGCAGAGCGTTTTGGCCTGCTCGCAATCATTGCTCTTGGCGAAGGTGTCTTTGGAACTGTCGCCTCGGTCAACGCCTTGGTTGGAATCGCCGGATGGAGCTTCGACGCCGTCACGGTGGTGACCGCCGGAGTCGGCCTGACTTTCGGCCTGTGGTGGATGTACTTTATGACACCCTATGGCTGGGTCCTCTCGCGTTTCCGCCGTAAGTTCCAACCCTTCATCTACCTGCATTTTGCCCTGTATGCAGGCATCGTTGCGATTGGCGCAGGCCTCCATGTGGCCGCCTACGCCATCGAGGGAGCCGCGGGGATTGGAGCCTTCGCCTCCACACTCACCGTGATCATCCCGTTCGCCGTCTTTTGCCTGGCCGTGATGGCCGGCTACACCTACATGCTGCAGGAATTCGACGGACTGCACGCATGGCTGTCCGTCGCCACCACCGCCATCCTTGCTCTGGCCGCCACGGTATCCGCGGCAGGTGTGCCGATTGGAGTGACATTGCTGATCGTCACCGCAGCTCCGGCTGTTTCGGTCGTGGGCTTCGAAGCCGCCGGCCGGAAGCACCAACAGCAATCACTCGCGAACCTCGCGCGGACAGCACCGGTTGATCACTAAGTGCTGCAGGGCAACCAGCAACGGTGAGCTCCAGCATCAAGAAGAATGGGTTGCCGAATTCCAGAGTCCCATCCCTTGACGGCTCAATATGGCGCAGGTTACAGTTACAGCAATCCAGTTATACGAATAACTGATACGAATAACCACCGGCCCAAGGAGGTGCCCATGGCACGACCCCGCCCCCATTCAGGACCCACCATGCATGACGTCGCGGCGGAAGCGGGTGTCTCGCAGGCAACCGTCTCCCTGGTCCTGAATTCGGCCACCGGATCGCGTTTTTCGGACGACACCCGGAAACGGGTGCAGGATGCCGTCCAGAAGCTCGGGTACCGCACCAACGCCCATGCCAAAACCTTGCGTGACGGCGTCTCTGGAATCATCGGATTCCTCGGGGATGCCGTGGCCACCGCTCCGTTCGCCGGAAAGATCATCGAAGGCGCACAGGAACGGGCATGGGAAGACGGCCTGCTCCTGCTTACCATGAACACCGGCGGAAACAAGGCCCTCGAGGCAGCGTCGCTGGACTCCATGCTCAGCTACAAGGTGGCTGGGGTGGTGTATGCGGGCATGTACCACCGCCGCCTGGACGTGCCCGAGGCGCTGATGGACGTCCCTTCCGTGGTGCTGAACTCCCAGGACCGAAGGGGCCGCCTGCACAGCGTGGCTCCCGACGAGGAATTGGGGGGCCTCATGGCTACCCGGCGTCTTCTGGACGCCGGCCATATCCGGGTGGCGATGATCAACATCGAAACCCTGGAAAGCGAACTCCCCGCCGCCGTCGGACGCTTTCGGGGCTACACCCAGGCCATGAACGAAGCGGGGCATGGCGTTCAGCCGGAGCTGGTGCGCTTCGGCAGGGGCAACGAAGAGGATGGCTTCACCCACGCTATCGAGCTGCTTACGGCTGCGGAGCCGCCCACCGCCATCTTCTGCGCCAACGACCGTACCGCCTGGGGCGCCTACCAGGCCGCCCAGGAACTGCACCTTTCGATTCCGCGTGACCTATCCATCATCGGCTTCGACAACCAGGAAACCCTCGCCCCGCACCTGCGGCCCGGCCTCACCACCCTTGAGCTGCCGTTCGTGGAGATGGGACGCCGCGCCGTGGACCTCATCCTGCAAGGCGCCGAACCCGACGGCCAGGTGGAATTCATCACCTGCCCCCTGATCGAAAGAACCTCAGTGACTCATCCCAAGGAGAAGCCATGAGCCGCATCCTGGCTCGATCCACACCGGCAGCGCCGCCGGCTCCACCCGCTGGACCAACGCGCCGCACTCCCCTGCCACTGCGGCTGAAGAAAGTCGCCAGGTCCTGGCAGTTATACGTATTACTGACCCCGGCCCTCATATATATCGCGGTCTTCAAGTACTGGCCGATGTACGGAGTGCAGATCGCCTTCCGCAACTACAACCCGGTTGACGGCTTCACAGGAAGTCCGTGGGTGGGGCTCCAGCACTTCACCAGGTTCGTGAACTCATACCAGTTCGGCCAGGTTGTGGGGAACACGCTTTGGATTGCGGTGCTCGGGCTTGTAGTGGCCTTCCCCATCCCGATTGTCCTGGCCCTGCTGGTCAACCAGCTGCAGAGCGAACGGTTCAAGAAGTTCACGCAGACGGTGCTGTACTCGCCGGCTTTCATCTCCACGGTGGTGGTGGTGGGAATGATGTTCGTGCTGCTGTCGCCGCGGTCGGGCCTGGTCAACAACGCCCTCCAACTGGCCGGCGGCGAGCCGATCTTCTTCATGGGTTCGGCCGAGTGGTTCCGGCCGATCTATGTGATCTCGGATGTCTGGCAAAACGCCGGGTTCTCCATGATCGTTTACCTGGCTGCTCTCTCCGGCATCGACCCTGCGCTGCACGACGCAGCCAAGGTGGACGGCGCCTCCAAACTTCAGCGCATCCGCCACATCGACCTTCCGGGCATCATGCCCGTGGTCACTGTCCTGTTCATCCTGGCCATCGGGAACCTGCTCAACGTCGGTTTCGAAAAGGCCCTGCTGATGCAGACCAACCTGAACCTGCCGGCGTCGGAAATCATCCAGACGTACGTCTACCATGCGGGCCTGCAGCAGGCACAGTTCAGCTATTCGGCCGCCATTGGCCTGTTCAATTCCGTCCTCAACCTCGTGTTGCTGCTGACCTTCAACTGGGTAGCACGCCGGGCCAACCAAGCAACCCTCTGGTGATGCCGCTATGACCCTCCATACCGAACCCGTGGCCACTCCGGCCGCTGCCCAGCGAAACAGGCCTGGAACGAACGATCCAGGCCCCGGGCGGCCCGTCCCTTTCCGCGAAAAGTGGGCCGACAAAGCCTTCAACATCACGGCCATTACCATCCTGACCCTGTCCATCATCGCGGTGGTCTACCCGCTGTACTTCATCGTCATCGCCTCCGTCAGCGACCCGAATGCCGTCTATGAAGGCAAAGTGTGGCTGGTCCCCTCCGGGGTGACGCTGGAAGGCTACCAGCGCATACTCGCCGACAGCCGGATCTGGAACGGCCTCGGCAACACCTTGGTGTACACCGTGCTGGGGACTGCCATCAGCGTGAGCACCATCCTGTGCGGCGCCTACGCCCTGTCCCGGAAAGACATGCCGGGCCGGAAGATCCTGATGCTGCTCTTTGTGGTCACCATGTTCTTCGACGGCGGCCTGATCACGAAGTACCTGGTGGTCCGCGACCTGGGCATGCTCGACACAGTGTGGGCCGTTGTCCTGCCGGGTGCGGTGGGCGTATGGAACCTCATCATCGCCCGCTCGTTTTTCGAACACACCATTCCAGGCGAACTCCGCGAAGCCGCCCAGATGGACGGCGCCAACGACTTCACCTTCTTCTTCAGGATGGTCCTGCCGCTGTCCAAGCCGCTCATCATGCTGATGATCATGGTCCATGTGGTGGCCCACTGGAACTCTTTCTTCGACGCCCTGATCTTCCTCAACGATGACACCAAGTACCCGCTGCAACTGGTCCTGCGCAACATCCTGATCCAATCGGACGTCTCCTCCACCGGCACCACCGGCGGGGACATCCAGTCCTACGCCGCCGCCCAGCGGATCGCCGAACTGACCAAATACGCCATGATCGTGGTCTCCAGCCTCCCGCTGATGATCGCCCTGCCGTTCATGCAAAAGCACTTCACCAAGGGCACCATGATCGGTGCCGTCAAGAGCTGACACCCCGCAAAACCAATGCCCGGCGCCGTTGCCCCGCACCGCCGTCGTGCTGCTCCCCTCCACCCAAGCAAAGGAAAACCCATGGCAACCAGCCGCAAACTCGCCGTCGCCGGCGCCCTGATGGCAGGAACGATGCTGTTCACCGCCTGCTCAGGAAACTCCAAGGGCACCACGGAGATCAAGGATTCGTCCGCGGACTTCGGCTTCCAACAGTCAGGGCTGCCGATCGTCAAGGACACCCTGACCCTCAAGTTCTCCGGAACTAAAACCGCACTGGCCCCTGACTACAACACCATGTCCCTGGTGCAGCAATGGGAAAGGGACACCAACGTCCACATCGAGTGGCAGAACCTTCCCGAAACCGTGTTCAAGGAAAAGAAGAACCTCATCCTTGCCAGCGGCGACCTGCCCGACGCCTTCTTCAACAGCGGCCTGACCGACGCCGAAATCGCCACGTACTCAGCCAGCGGAACCCTCATCCCGCTGGAAGGACTGATCGAGAAGAACGCTCCCAACCTCTCAAAGCTGCTCACGGACCGGCCCGACATCAAGGCAGCCATCACCTCCTCCGACGGGCACATCTACTCCCTCCCCTCCATCGAGGAGCTCGGCTTGGTCCAGTTCCCCAACGAAATGGCCATCAACACCGCCTGGCTGGACAAGCTGGGCATCCCGATGCCCAAAACCGTCAACGAACTCCATGACGCCCTGCTTGCCTTCAAGAACCGCGACGCATCCGGGACCGGCAAGACGATCCCACTGAGCTTCATGCCTGGCTCATGGTGCGGGGACATCGTGGACCTGATCGCCGCACTCGGCGGCGTTCCGGACAACATGGACCACAGGATCGTCCAGGACGGCAAGGTCATTTACACCGCCACCCAGGACGGTTACAAGAAGGCGCTCCAGACCCTCCACCAGTGGTACCAGGAAGGACTGATCGATCCGGAATCCTTCTCCCAGGACGACAAGGCCTACCTGGCCAAGGGCAAAGCCGGAACGGAAAACCTCGGGTCATTCGCCTGGTGGGAGATCAAGGAAATGGTAGGCGCCGACCGCGCCTCCGACTACAAGCTGCTGCCGGTCCTGGAAGGAGTGGACGGCAAGCGCCGGGCCAGCCAGTCCAATAACCAGGAGATCGCGCGCGGCGCCTTCGCCGTGACGCGGGCGGACAAGTACCCCGCCGCCACCATCCGCTGGGCGGACCACCTCTACGACCCCATCCAGTCTGCCCAGGCCAACTGGGGACCCATCGGCGAAACCCTGCAAAAGGACCCCGCCACCGGGCTGCTCACCCAGATCCCCGCACCGGCGGGCACCAGCGAAGGCGAACGCCGGCAAAAGGTCGCCCCGGGCGGTCCCAAAGCCAACACCGCTGAAAACTTCAAAAACGTCGTAGCGCCCGAACCCCGCGCCGCCGAGCGTCAGAAGACGGTCCAGGAGAACTACCAGCCCTTCGCCGCCAACGACGGCTACCCGCCGGTCCCGCTGTCCAATGAGGAAATCCAGCAGATCAGCACTATCGAGTCCGACGCCGCCACCATCGTCAAGCAGTCAACGGCCAAATGGATCGTCTCCGGCGGCATTGAGAACGAATGGGACGGCTACGTCTCACAGCTGAAGAACATCGGAGTGGACAAGATGGTCGAGGTCTACCAGCAGGCCTACGACCGGTACAAGAGCAACTCCTAAGCCCCCGGCTTTCCCTCCCGGTGCCGGGCGCGGACTCCGCGCCCGGCACCCAGCCTGCGCCGCCCCGGCCGGCGGCATCACGAAAGAGACCCATGAACACTGTCACGTCCACCCTTGAGACCTTCCGCCCGGCCATGCACTACACGGCCAGGGACACCTGGCTCAACGACCCCAACGGCCTGGTCTTCCACGAAGGCACCTACCACCTCTACTACCAGAACAACCCGTTCGGGAACGTCCACAGCAACATGTCCTGGGGACACGCAACATCCACAGACCTGGTGAACTGGGAAGAGCAACCGGTGGCCATCCCATGCGATGACACTGAGGAGATCTTCTCCGGCAGCATCGTGGTGGACCACGGGAACACCTCCGGGCTCGGCAACGACGGCGCCGCCCCGCTGGTAGCCATTTACACCAGCGCCTACAAGCCGGCCTCAGCCCACCCCGGCATCCAGGCACAGTCCCTCGCCTGGAGTACAGACGGCGGCTACTCATGGACCAAATACGCCGGCAACCCCGTACTCACGCGTGACTCCCCCGAGTTCCGTGACCCCAAGGTCTTCCGCTATGAAGGCCCCGCAGGCAGCTACTGGGTGATGGCCGCCGTCGAAGCCCACGACTACGCTGTCCTCCTCTACCGTTCCGACAACCTGAAGACCTGGGAGTACCTGAGCACCTTCGGGCCCGCGAACGGCACGGGAGGCATCTGGGAATGCCCGGATCTCTTCGAACTTCCCCTGGACGGCGACGCCGGGAACACCCGATGGGTCCTGACCGTGAACATGAACCCCGGCGGCCCCAACGGCGGGTCCGCCGGGCAATACTTCGTAGGACAGTTCGACGGCGTCACGTTCCGCTCCGAAACCACGGTCACCGAGGGCATGCAGGACGAGGGCCGCGTAGCCGACTACCAGTGGCTGGACTGGGGTCGGGACTACTACGCAGCAGTCTCCTTCAGCAACGTCCCGGACGGCCGGCGGCTGATGATCGGCTGGATGAACAACTGGCAATATGCCAACCACATCCCCACCTCCCCCTGGCGCAGCCCCATGAGCCTCGTCCGCGACGTCACCCTCACCTCCGTCAACGGACAGCCGCGGCTGGTCCAGCAACCCGCCGCCGAATACACCACCAATTCGGTTCCCGTTCCCGCTCAGCAGCTGCAACTGGACGGGACGGTTGCGGTCGACGGCGGCACGGCCGTCCAGCAGATACAGGTCACCTTCACTCCGGGAACAGCGGAAGAATACGGCGTTGCGGTCAGGGGCGGCGAGGATGGTGGCGCTACCAGGATTGGCATCCGTCCGGCATCCGGCGAACTCCTTGTGGACCGCACCAACTCCGGCGACACTGGATTCCACGACGCCTTCCCCTCCGTCAGCACCGCACCAATCCAGCCGGGCCCCGATGGGACCTACTCCCTGCAGATCTTCATCGACCACTGCTCCGTTGAGATCTTTGCGCAGGACGGGCTCGTGACGCTGACCGAACTGATCTTCCCTGACCCCTCCGCGACCTCGCTGGCGCTCTACTCGACCGGCGGAACAGCCGCCGCTTCCCTGCAGCTGACGCCGCTCGCCTGAAACATGAACACATGCTCCAAACAACCGCACGGCCCTGACGTCCTTGTGGTCGGCGAGGCCCTGATAGACGTCGTCAACTCTCCGGAAGGAGTCTCCGAACACCCCGGCGGTTCACCGGCAAACGTGGCCTACGGGCTGGGTCGCCTGGGGATCCAAACCAGCTTCCACACGTCGATTGGCCGAGATCCCCGGGGGCGCGCGATCGCCGCCCACCTGAACAGCGCCGGCGTCGAACTCCTGCCAGGTGCACACCGCGACAGCCCAACGGCCACCGCAACCGCCACTTTGTCCGCCGATGGGTCCGCGTCCTACCAGTTCGATATCAGCTGGGCCCCCTTAAGGATCGCTGCGCCCATCCTGCCGCAAATCCTGCACACGGGATCCCTCGCTTCGTTCCTGGCGCCCGGAGCCGTGGTGGTGAGGGAACTTGTTGCACAGGCTCATCGTCGGTGTCTTATCACTTACGACCCAAACATCAGGCCGGCTCTGCTGGGCTCCGTATGGGAGGCACGGTCGACGTTCGAGGATCTGACGGCATTTGCAAACGTCATCAAACTCAGCAACGAGGACGCCGCCTGGCTCTACCCAAAATTGACGGTGGAGGAGGTTGGCGAGAAAATCCTTCGCCTCGGACCCGGGCTGGTCGTCACCACACTGGGTGCAGACGGATCACTCCTGATGACTCCTCACGGCAGTGTGCACGTACCGGCGTTCCCCACGCAGGTCGTCGACACCATCGGAGCAGGAGACTCATACATGGCCGCCCTGATATACGGGCTACTCGCGCGCGGAACACACGGGCTGGCGCCCCAGGCCCAGGCAACACTCGGCCGAACGGCTGCCGCCGCAGCCGCAATCACGGTCAGCCGAAAAGGCGCAGTGCCGCCTACCGCCGACGAACTGTCGGCACGGCTGCAGCAGGACGGCATCACGGCTTAGCTCAAGCCATCCGCGAACACTGGCCTCAAGGATGATGTTCTGAGTACATCCGCGGCTGGCGGAAGGTTCAGCCGTCAGGCCGGTGGCCCGCACGTCGTGTTCTTCGTGGCGGCACCACCGCCAGTCACCCGCATGGATCTATTCTGCCGGCGTCCGCAGTTCGTGGGAAAGCACGTCCAACTCCCTGCCGCCAGCCATCTCCGTCGTCAATTCACCCAGTGATACCTCGTCCCGGTGTTTGTCCAGCACGCACCGGCCCAATTTGAGGACAATCTACGCCTCCGGCCGAGCGCTATCCGGCCAGCGAAGGCGCGGCCAACAACTCGTGGTCGACTGGACCCGGCAGGGGCTTCGGTAGCACGGCCTTCTCCAATCGCTGCAGCAGCCACTCCGGCAATCCAATGATGGCCCTCGCGCAGTCAGAGTGAAACCAAAAAATGCTGGCGCTTCTTAGGAGCAAGGATCAGCAAAGGACAATCTGAGCTGGCAGGTTGGAGGCAACGACTTCCCCACCACGAGTGCCAGTCATAAAATTGAGGGGCTGGGCGACGGCGCCATCGGGGTCTGGCCGGGCCTGGTGCCGCAGACGGCCCTGACCTCTAACCTCGTCCCGACTGGATGCGGAAAATGCGCACGAAGAATCATGATTGGATGCCGGCGGCCCTCGGCTTGCTCCTCGTTCTGTCCGGCTGCACTTATTCCCCGGATGAGCCAAAGCCCTCGTCAAGCTCCCCCAGTCCCTTCGCTTCACTGGAAAATCAGATCCAGTTGTTCATGAATGAGGGCGCCGTAGCCACCGTCGTACAAGTCCGCTGGCCCGAGGGCGAGTGGTCCAAGGCCTACGGCGTGCGTGACCTCGAGTCCAGGACCCCGGCTCAGCCCACGGATCGGGCCGAGGTCGCCAGCGTCACCAAAACGATGACAGCCGTGACCGTGCTGAAACTCGTGGACGACCACCTCATCGGACTCGACGATCCCGTCAACGACATCATTCCTGGCTTCACATCCGCGCTCAAACCCCCGGGCCCCGTCACCGTGAGGCAACTGCTCAGCCACACATCGGGGATCCCCGAGGTCAACGATGCCCTGCCCAAGGATGTCGACTTCCGCCCCGTGCTGTCACAGACACTCACCATGGAGCGAGGCCTGGAGCTGGCAGGCACCCTCCCCTGGACCCCGACCAGTGTCGGGACCTTCAAGTATTCGAACACCAATTACCTTGCCCTTGGCCTCCTCGTCCAGACACTGCGGCACAAGCCCTTCGTCCAGGTCATGCAGGAGGAGGTCTTTGACCCCCTCGGCCTGAAGCACACTAGTCTTGACCATCTCGACCCTCACGAGAACGGGCTACTGCACGGTTACGTGACCCTCCGCGGAGAACGCATCGACACCACAGACAACACCTTCACTGTCGGCAACCCGGCTGGTGGCGCGGTATCGACCATGGAAGACCTGAACCTCCTCATGGCTGGCATCTTCCAGGGGCGGGCGGTCTCTCCGACCTCGCTGAAGGAGATGAAAACCAGCCCCGGCTTTGGCCCGTACGGGCTGGGCGTCTGGGAGCACGCGGACGGATGCTCGAAAGAGTCGAGACACGAGGGCCTGGGCTCGTTCGATGACTACCAGACGGTAGCCGTGAGCAGCGCAGACGGGCGATACCAGGCAGCCATGACAGTTACAGTGCCACCAATGCCCTCCGGATTTGAGGATCCGTCCACTGCGGACAAGCGTGATCTCCTCAATGGCCAAATTGAGTCGACGCTCAATGAGACCCTTGATCGGCTCTGCACTCCCGTTCAATGAAAGAATCAGCTGAACGAGGATCATCCCCCGGGTGGCGGGAGGCGATGATCCGCCTCCGGATCGAGGGCCGACCTCGACAGAAGCCACCTGTTGCTGTGGGCGTCGTGGAGGTCGAGGGCACAGTCGGGCCTATCCGGACCGAGCAGGAGCAGCGCGAGTACGGAGAGCCGAACGCACGCTGTGACAAGCGGGGAGGACCCTTCGAACTGGGCTTTGAAGCGGCGCGAGGCCGTCTGTCGTACATGCAGCATCTCTACCGACACGGTGGATTCATGGGCCACCGGGAGGACCTCATGGAAGACATTGAGCTCGAGGAGCGGCACATCAAGCGGCTCGAGGCAGAGAAGCTCACTGAAGCCTTCTGGGGCAACAGAAAGGCCCGGTCTTTTTTTACGCGGACCGGGGCCTTCCGCGTTGTCAGATGCCTGGATACGTCGGCGCGGACTCGGCTTTCATCTCCCGGGAGAGGCCCATGCCCATGACGACGAGGAGCGGGACCGCCAGGAGAACCGTGAAGAAGAGGATCGCTCCGCCGGTGAACGGGATGGCCATAAGCCCCGCGAGTAGGGCAAAGCCGGCGAAGCTGATAAGGAATCCTGGCCAATTCTTCCTTTCGTCGCCTTGGATTTCATTGAGGGTGGCCGGAACCATGATCTGATCCTCATCAAAATCTGTTGGAGCGCCGAAGTATCGGACCGCGCCGGCAAAATATCTTGAGTAGCGCCCGCCTGAGGTGAAAGACCCGTCGATCGCCGCGCGCAGTGCTAGTGCCTTCTGCAGAACGTAGAGGAAACCCTGCGCCGCTTCTACTATTTCCGGCCGAAGATGTGCGGGAAAGGCTGCGTAGTGGAGGGTGATCCGCATCAGATCATGTTCCGGGCCGAAGCCCATAATGAACTGGAAGTCCTTGGATTCTCCAAGGAAACGGAGTTGACTAAAATCCTTCCTCGTTACGGCTTGATTCGGCATGTAGATGGAGCAAGTTCGAAGGTCTCCAAGATCACGGACAACTGGACTGCCATCTTCTACGTTCTCTGCCAGCGCGTCCGCGTCTTCAAAGAAGCCGATCTTGCCTTCGCTTGTTAGGAGAAACCCATGCCAAATCTGCTGGTCCTCGCCTCGCCCGTCGAAGAGAGTAGCAGCAGCAATGTGTTGGTCTCCTGAAAAATTTGGGTCGCTTCCGTCGACGTAGCGGAGCGCACCACGCATGATTTCTAGACTTTCGTCGTAGTCAGAATCGTTGTCGCTGTGCTCCTCACTCTCAATGCTCACTTCATCTTGAATGAAGACTTCCGTTGGTTCGTCTAACGCACCGACCGGCTGCTTCGGTTGGTCAGCGATGGAGCTATCGATCAGGTCATTGGCGATGGGCTCGTGCCAAGATCCAGCACCAAAAACCCTTTCCCATAAGAGGATTCGCTGACGGTGAGCTTCTACCCCCATTGCATAGGCCCCGAGTATTTGAAGTGCGTTATTCACCGCTGCCGTTACCTGGCTTCGTTGTAGAACGGTCGGCGGAACGCCGGATACCCGCTTGTGTTCTTTGAGGTACGCAGCTTGCGCCAAGCACAGTGCCTCAAAGTCCGTGTAGCCGGCCATCAATAGCCGCGACACCATTCCGTTGACTGCCCCATCCATCCATCCATCCATCCATCCCATTGATGAAGCATCGTCTACGCTCGCATCTGGAGTCAAAAGGCGGCCAAGCCAAATATTTCGAAGTTAAGAATCCGCGTAATTGATTCTTGAAAACGAAGGGATTCAAGAACAGCTTGAATCGAGAATTCCGGGCTCGATCGCTCGTCGGACTGGGCGCAGCGTCCTGCCCCGGAAAATTGGGACGACGAAGAAAAAGGATGTGAAGTTTCCCGATAGGTGGCGGCATTCTGTGATTGCTTTTTGTCGTTATGGGCCAGCCGCCAAATGACTTGCGTCGCGTCCGCAATGCCGATGCTTTACCCACCACGGCACCACGGCCGGTGAATCCAGCTTCAATTCGTCGAGTATTGCGTCGGCCGCGACGGTTGTTTCCCGATAAATCTCAACTGCATCGACCAGCGTAATGTTCGGCGGCGGGTGGAAGTCTGCCTGAGCGGCGTCGGCTTCGATAACGCCCCTGATAACGCGGTTCTCAATTTCCCGTCCAACACATGAGATGAAGTATTGGGCTTCGGTGACGGCCAGGTGGAGCAGTAGGCCCATGACATGGGTGCCTGTCGGAGTCAGGGGAGTACGCGCCTGGGCATCACTCAAGCCCTCACATTTCCACAAGATTGCTTCACGGGCATCGTTCAAATACTCACGAAGCTGTGCCCCTCTTTCACTTTTATGGATTGGCATGAACTGAACGCTACACGCTGCTGTGTGCCGTATCCCTAGGGATACGGCACACAGCGAGCAGCAGACGCAAGCTGGCCTGACTGCTTCTTACACCCGCCTCGTGACATCCCAAGACGACCTTTAGGTGGCCTGGAGCACTGCCATTCATCACCGCAGACCACCCCAATTGCAGTCAGGCTGTGGTCCAAGAATCTTTCCTGCAGCGTTACCGAAAGGTTTGTGGCCCACCAGATATCAGAATCAAGTACTCACGACCATCAAATAAAAAAGACATAAGTGTGGACAGTGTCCACACCCCCTTTGGCAGGACAAACCGAGCTCATATGACTCCCGGGCGTCTCCGTGGAGCCCTCCAAA
>NZ_JBHVVN010000022.1:0-35101 GCF_042882685.1 Pseudarthrobacter sp. NPDC058196 | reverse complement strand
CCACGGGGTGGCGGATCCAGTCAATTCAACCAATCCATAAAACAATTGGTATCAACAAACTTGGCACACTATTGAGTTCTCAAACAACAGACACACCCGGCACCACCACAACCAAAAACCAGTCGCAGATCGCTCCGGAGCAACTTTTCAAACTTACCGGATCTCCAACCCCAATGCAAATCCATATCCCAGGACCCACACCAAAGAAAAGAACCCCCACCCAACTCCCAGCACCCTAAAGAGCACCCGGATATCAGTCCGTATTTTTGGGGGATTTGGCCACCCGCGGTTACCAGCTCTTCGCTGTCCCCCGCGGCGACTTAGAAAACAATACACGCACTCCCACCCCACCGCAAACCCGCCACCCAGCGGAGAACATCCCCGGGATTCCGCGGCGAAACGGGCCAACAGGCGCCCAGGCCGCCTCCCGCCGTCGTAACTTCCGCTGTGTGTGCTGCCGCACAGGGCGGAGACATGCTCAACCACCATCCGCCGAGTGGGTTAAACGCAAAAGGGCCGGCAACCGTGAGGTTGCCGGCCCTTTTCAAGCAGCTGGTGTCAGCGAGGCTGGATTACCAGGAAGACTTGGTGATGCCCGGAAGCTCACCGCGGTGAGCCATGTCGCGGAAGCGGACACGGGAGATACCGAACTTCTGGAAGGTACCGCGGGGACGGCCGTCGATGATGTCGCGGTTACGCAGACGGATCGGGGACGCGTTGCGGGGCAGCTTCTGCAGGCCCAGGCGGGCTGCTTCGCGTGCTTCATCGGTTGCGTTTTCGTCAACCAGGGTCTTCTTCAGCTCGAGGCGCTTGGCAGCGTAACGCTGAACGATGACCTTGCGCTGCTCGTTGCGAGCAATCTTGGACTTCTTAGCCATGTTTAGCGCTCCTCTCGGAATTCGACGTGCTGGCGGATCTTGGGGTCGTACTTCTTCAAGACCATGCGGTCAGGATCGTTACGACGGTTCTTGCGGGTTACGTAGGTGTAACCCGTGCCCGCGGTCGACTTGAGCTTGATGATCGGACGTACGTCCTTGTCCTTAGCCACTAGAGCTTCACCCCACGAGCCAGAATGTCGGCGACGACTGCGTCGATGCCGCGAACGTCGATGGTCTTGATGCCACGCGCAGAGACCTGCAGCGTGACGTTACGGCGCAGGGACGGAACCCAGTAGCGCTTCTTCTGGATGTTCGGATCGAACCGGCGCTTGTTGCGACGGTGCGAGTGCGAAATGCTGTGCCCAAAGCCCGGCTCGGCTCCGGTCACTTGGCAGTGTGCTGCCATGACTTCTCCTCAAGAATTGAAAGTAATGATCCGCATATCTGCTGCTGGACCATGCTGCTAAGGGCGACCCAAAAGTGAAGAAGGGCAACGGTTAGTCACGCAACTTGAGCCCCTAACTACCGGCCACCCTGGAGAAATTACCGGGCAACCGGAGCAATTGCGCACGCTCCGCGCACTTAGCGCCTACCAAGTCTACGAGTTGACGCAATTAAAGACCAATCGGGTGTATAAGGGCAGCAGCGGGAGCGAAAGGTCACAGCAGCTTGTTCCCCCTTTTCACAGCAGGGACATAGCTTCCCAAAGCAATCTTGGAGGCATGAACACGCAGCTCCTGCCGACAACACCGGCCGCAAGCAGCTCCGGCCGTCCGGAGCGCCCTTCCCTGTCCACACCAAGGCCCGTCCGCGGCCGGTTTGCCCGCCAGCACAAGCAGCGCATGCTGCGAACCGACCTCCTGACCGTCATTGCCTGGGCCTCCGTTGCCGCGGCAATCGCCCTGTGGCTGGCGGACGGCGGGGCATCGAACATCACCTCCCCCGCGGGGCTGTTCACCGCGGGCGGGATCGTCGCCGGACTGGCGGGCATGGACCTGGTCCTGCTCATGCTGCTCCTGGCCGCAAGGATCCCGTTCATTGACCGGACCATCGGCCACGACCGCGCCCTGGAGTTCCACGGCACGCTGGGCAAGCCCTCGCTCTACCTGCTCCTGGCCCACGGCGTCCTGATCGCCATCGGGTACGGCATGGCGGAAGGGATTGACCCTGTCACCGAGTCCATCAACCTGTGGGTGCAGGTGCCCGATATGTGGCTGGCATTCGTTTCCATGGCCCTGTTTGTCGCCGTGGTGGTGACGTCCCTGGTAGCCGTCCGGCGCCGCTTTCCGTACGAGTTCTGGTACGTGGTGCACCTGCTGACGTATGCCGCAGTCGGCACCTCAATCCCGCACCAGTTCAGCGTTGGCGGGTTGTTCGCCGCGGGGACGTGGCAGCGCTGGTATTGGCTGGCTATCTGCATCTCCACCGGAACGGCCCTGGTGTACTTCCGCATCCTGGAGCCGGTACTGGCCACCTTCCGGCACCAGCTCACTGTGGCCAAGGTCGAGTCCGTGGCGCCCGGCGTCGTGAACATCGTTATGCGCGGCCGGCAGCTGGACCAGCTGGCGGGGACCGGTGGACGCTTCTTCATCTGGCGGTTCCTGGCCCCGGGAATGTGGTGGCATCCGCACCCGTTCAGCCTCTCCGCCGAGCCCGTCTTCACTGGCCCCGACGGCCAGGGAACCATGCGGATCACCGTCCGCAACCTCGGCGACGGATCGGCCGGGCTCCTCCGGTTGCGGAAGGGAACCAAAGTGGCGCTGGAGGGACCGTACGGCCTGCTCAGCACCGCCGCCCGCACCAAGAACAAAGTGGTCATGATCGGAGCCGGCATCGGCATCACTCCGCTGCGCGCGCTGCTGGAAACCACGCCGTTCGGTCCCGGGGAGGCGAGCGTCCTGCTCCGCGGCCACACGGAGCAGGAGCTCTACCTCAGCAGCGAAATCCTGGAGCTCTGCCAGGAACGCGGAGTCAGGCTCTTCCACCTCACCGGGCCACGGTCCCGTGGCCGCTCCACCTGGCTCCCCGAGGACGCCGTGCGCAACGGCTACAGCCTCACCTCCTACGTCCCGGACATCAAGGACGCAGACGTCTACGTCTGCGGCCCGGCCACTTGGGCAGCCAACGTCATAGCGGACGCCACGAAGGCCGGCGTCAGCGAGGACCAGATCCATCACGAAAGGTTTGACTGGTGAAAATACGCGGAATAGCCGCTGCCGCCTTTGCCTCCGCCGGGATCCTCCTGGCGGGCTGGCAGGCAGGCACGCAGGTATCAGGCATCAGCACCGTCGCAACAGGCACGACGGCGACAGGCACCACGGGTGCCACCGGCACCGGCGCATCCGGGACGGGTTCCTCCACCGCTTCGGGGTCGTCCAGCACAACAGGCTCGTCCAGCACGTCGGGTACGACCGGCTCCTCAAGCTCGTCCGGGTCATCGGGTTCAACCGCCTCCGGCACCTACAAGGGAACCGCGGTACAGACCAGGTTCGGTCCCGTGCAGGTCCAGATCACGGTGGCGAACGGCAAGATCACGGATGTCACGGCCCTCCAGCTGACCAACACCGACGGCAAGTCGATCCAGATCAGCAACCGAGCGGCCCCCCTGCTCCGCAGCGAGGCGCTGGCTGCACAGTCCGCCAGCATCAAGACGATCAGTGGCGCCACCGTCACCAGCAGCGCCTATCTCACCTCACTCCAGGCAGCCATCGATGCAGCACACCTCTAGCCCCGCGCCAACGCAAACCGGCTCCCCGGCCCTGAAAGCCCGCACCTTCGAGTGCATGGGGACGGTCGTCAGCCTGACCATGCCTGTCGGAATGGCTTCGGAAGGGCAGCCACGGCTTGATGAGCTCGCCGCCGCCTCCGCCGTCGTCGAACGCCACTTCCGGGAACTCGACGAAACCTTCAGCCTGTACCGCCCGGACTCCGAAGCCAGCCGGCTGGCCCGCGGCGAACTGACGCTGCGGACCGCCTCGCCGCAGACGCGGGAACGGTACGCCGAGGCGCACGAATGGCGGCTGCGCACGGAAGGCGCTTTTACCCCCGAGAGGCCGGACGGCGTCCTGGATCTTTCCGGCATCGTCAAGGGCCACGCCATCCACGAGGCCGGGACCTCGCTCCTCGCCCTGGGCCGGCGCGACTGGTGCCTCAACGCCGGCGGGGACGTCCTGGTGAGCGGCTCGCCCCGGCCGGGCAGCACCGAGCCGTGGAAGGCCGGGATTGTGGATCCGGCGGACCGCCGCACCCTGATCACCGGGTATGCGCTCGGGGCGGGCGGGCAGCACGCAGCCCTTGCAACCTCAGGTTCAGCGGAGCGGGGCGAGCACATCTGGCGGCTGGGCGGCGGGGCCGGGTTCGTCCAGGTCACCGTGGCCGCGGCGGACATCGTCACCGCTGATGTACTGGCCACGGCAATCGTTTCCGGCGGAACGCCGATGCTGGACCTGGCCGCTGACAACTGGGATGTTGCAGTACTGGCGATCCGCGCCGACGGCTCGATGCTGGCTACTCCGGCGTTCCAGTACACCTGAGGCCGGCGGCCGGAACTGCGGGGTCAGAGGCGGGTGAGCTGGGCGTACTTGGGCCCGAGGTTGTCCCCGGACGACTTGCCGGTGACGCGGCGAACCACCCACGGGGCCGCGTATTCCCGGAACCATTGGGCGTTGGCGCGGAGCGCCTCCCTGCCGCTGAGTGCAGGGACCGGCGTCATGGGCGGGATGTCGATGGAATGGTCATATTTGAGGACTTCGAGCACACGCTTGGCCATGTTGGCGTGGCCCGCCGCGGACATGTGCATCCGGTCGTGGGCCCACATGCCCCAGTCGTAGTATTCGCTGAAGCGCCAGTAGTCCACCAGCAGCGCACCGTGGTCCCCTGCGATGCCGCGGACCAGCTCGTTGTAAATTGCGGTCCGGCCGCGCATGGTGCCGAAAACCTTTGAACCCCGGGCATCGAAACCGGTGAACATCACCACGGTGGCCCCGGTGGCGGCCAGCCTGCTGACGGCGTCGTTGTACTCCACCAGCAGTTCGTCGATGTCCACGCGCGGCCGGAGGATATCATTGGCGCCGGCGTAGATGCTCACCAGTGTGGGTTTGAGTTCGACGGCGGCGTCCACCTGCTCGGCCAGGATCTGGCGGAGCTTCCTGCCCCGGATGGCGAGGTTGGCGTAGCCGAAGCCGGGATCGGCGGCGCACAGTTGTTCGGCCAGGCGGTCGGCCCAGCCGCGGACGCCGTTGGGGTGGCCGGGGTCGTCGTCGCCAACGCCTTCAGTAAAAGAATCGCCCAAGGCCACGAACCGGGAAGTGAAATCCATGCGGTAAGTTTGCCACCCGTTGCCGGAAGCAACCAATCGGCGGTTCAGCCCTTGGTTTCGCGCAGGATCCAGTGGTCGGTGTCCAGCCGCCCGACGACTTTTTCGCCGATCCGCGCCAGGTCCAGGACGTCCTGTTCGGTCAGGGCGTCGAGGAACAGGTCCCGGACATCCTCGACATGGCGGGGCGCCAGCCCAACAATGGTCGCCATGCCTTCCTCGGTGAGGTGCGCCGTGGTGACCCGCGCATCGTGGGGGTGCGGCCGGCGTTCCACCCAGCCCCGCTTTTGGAGCTTGGTCACCACATGGGAGAGGCGGGAGAGGGAGGCGCTGCTGCGGGCGGCAAGCTCACTCATGGGCAGGAACCGGTCCTCGGCTTCGGAGAGCATGGCCAGGACGGTGTAATCGAAGAGGGACAACTTCCCCGCGCTGTGAAGCCTGGTGTCAAGTGCCGCAGGCAGCAGCGTGTTGATGCTCACCAGCGCCAGCCAGGCACGGCGTTCGTCTGCGTTGAGCCATCGGGGTTCGGTCATGAACCCATTCTACGATTGATCTTTCAAGTAGCTTTGTTGCGGCGCCGGTAGGCTTGCCCCATGTATGTTGTCTCCCTCACCTATCGCGTGCCCCAGGAGATCGTCGACTTCCATAACGACGCCCACATCGCCTGGCTCCAAAAGGCTTTCGACGACGGCGTGTTCATCGCCGCGGGCCGCAAGATTCCGCGTACCGGAGGGTTGTTGCTGTCGCAGGCGGACCGCGCCACCCTCGACGCCAGCCTGGCGCAGGACCCGTTCTACTCCAACGGGGTGGCCGATTTCGAGGTGCTGGAGTTCCATGCCGGCCGGGTGGCGCCGGGGTATGAAAACCTGCTGGACAGCCCGCCCGCCCAGGCCAGCTAAGGCGCGGGGACGTCGTCGGGCGTTTCCGCCGCAAGCTTCTTCAACCCTTTGCGCGGGACTTTCACCGGCTCCGGCCAGCGCGGGGTGAGCGTGTCCCCCAGCGTGACGCCGCGGAGCTTGCGGCCGAACAGCGGCAGGACCCAGTCGTGGACCCAGCGCCGCTGCTGCTGCTCCCATTCGCGCACGCTGAGCCGTGCGGCCGGTTCCCAGTCCTTGCGCTTGATCTTGTGCGGTACGCCCAACTGGTCCAGCACCTGCCCGGCAAGGTATTTGTGTCCGGCCTTTGACATGTGGAGGCGGTCCGAGTCCCACATCCTCCGGTCATGGAAGGCGTCCAGACACCAGTAATCCACCAGCAGTGCACCGTGCTTCGCCGCGATCTCCCGGACCCGCTGGTTGTAGTAGGTGTTGCGCTTCTTCAGCGGCTCCAGCAGCGCCGAAACCTTGACGTCGAACCCGGTGAAGAGGACCACTGTCGCCCCGGTGCCCGCGAGTTTGGCGACGAATTGGTCGTAGTCCGCCATCAGCGCCGCCATGTCCGTCTTCAGGTCCAGGATGTCGTTGCCGCCGGCGTAGAGCGTGATCAGCGTGGGCCGCATCCGCAGCGCGGGTTCCAACTGTTCGTCGATGATGTGCCGGAGCCGCTTGCTCCTGATGGCCAGGTTGGCGTACTTCCAGCCGGGCCGCGCCTTGGCCAGTTTCTCGGCCACCCGGTCGGCCCAGCCCCGCACCCCGTTGGGCAGCCGCTCATCCCGGTCCCCCACCCCTTCGGTGAAAGAGTCCCCCAAGGCCACAAAAACCCGCCGCCCCGAGTCAGGAAGCAAGGATTCAGGCACCACGCCAACCTAGCCCCAACAAAGAAAGCGCAGGGAAAGCCGAGGTAAAGCTTGGGTGACGGAGAGGCTCTAAGCCGGCGACGCTGTTTCGCGTAGGAGCGCATCGCCGACAGGAGCGGAGAGAGGCCGCCCGCGGCCGAATGGAGCGAAGGAAGGTGTCTAAGCGACGGCGAAACAGTGTCGCCGGCGCACCCAGGCGCAGGAAGACTCAGCCCTCGGCTTTGCCCTGCCGCCAGTAGCCCATGAACGCCACCTGCTTCCGGTCGATGCCCACCTCGCGGACCAGGTACCGCCGCAGGTCCCGGATGGCGGCCGCTTCACCGGCGATCCACGCGTAGAACGGCATGGCGCCGGCGGGCAGCTGCGGATTCCTGGCGGCGGTGATGGCGGCGGCCTCCATCCGGGCAGGCGTTTCCCAAAGGATGTCCACGTCGACGTTGACGTCTTCGGGCTCCGGCCCCGCGCCGCCGTCGTCCGCGGTGATGCCCACCCAGCCCAGCACGGGGACGGCATCGCGCACCGCCTCCTGCAGCAACTGGCCGTGCGGCCTGGACCTGCCGATGGCGGCACCGCGGGCCAGCCAGGTGATCTCGATGTCCGCCGGGGAGCTGAGCTCCAGGAAGTCCGCAGGCTGCTGGACCTCGAGGAGCGCGTGACCGCTCATGTAGGGCGGAAGGGTTTCCAGGATCGCGGCGATCGCGGGGACGGCGGTTTCGTCGCCGGCGAGCAGGATGCGCTGGGCCAGCCCGGGCCGCCATTCGATGCCGGAGTAGGTTTCCGCGGTGACGCAGTGCGCCGCGCGGTTGTTGGGGCCGATGATGGTCAGGGCATCGCCCGGCTTGGCGTTCAGGGCCCAGTTCGCGGCGGGACCGGAGGCTTCCCGGGGCAGCCCGCGGTGATTGCCGTGCAGGGCGAAGTCGACGTCGATCTCCGGGTACACCGCGTCCAGCCGGGCCTCCCGGACCGTGTAGGTCCGCATGGCGCCGCGGACGTCCGGGTCCATGGCAAGCCAGTCCCGGTACCAGCCCGCCTGGCTGGTGTTGAAGGCCGGAAGCGGCAGTTGGGTACCGTCGGGGGCGAGCGAGGGAATCAGCAGTTTGATCCGGAGGTCGAGGGTGTCGCCGTGGACGCCGAAACCGCGCAGCGAGTACCCGCCGAAGGTGATCCTGCGGAAGTTTGGGCTGAGGTCACGGACCGCGGTGACGCTGACCTCGAAGGCCAGGCTCATCGGCTGGGTGGCGGCGGTTTCCCGGGTCTTCATGCGACGGGCTCCAGTTCGTTGGCGGTGGCGTGGTGGCGGCCGATGGGGATGATGAGCGGGGTCCCGGAGACGGGGTCGGGGATGACGCGGCTGTCGAGGCCGAAGACCTCGCGGACCAGGTGTTCGGTCACCACGTCGCCGGGGGCACCTGCGGCCGTTACGGCGCCGTCCTTCATGGCGATGACGTGGTCTGCGTACCGTGCGGCGAGGTTGAGGTCGTGCAGGACGATGGCCACCGTGGTGCCCCGTGTGCGGTTCAGGTCCGTCACCAGGTCCAGGACTTCCACCTGGTGCGCCAGGTCGAGGTACGTGGTGGGTTCGTCCAGCAGCAGCACCTCCGTTTCCTGCGCCAGCGCCATGGCAATCCAGGCGCGCTGGCGCTGGCCGCCGGAGAGTTCGTCCACCTCGCGCGCGGCCAGGTCCAGCATCCCGGTGGCTTGCAGCGCGCGCTGCACGGCGCCCTCGTCTTTGCCGCTCCAGCTGCGGAACAGGCCTTGGTGCGGGTAGCGGCCGCGGCCCACCAGGTCCCGGACGGTGATTCCGTCCGGGGCGGCGGGATGCTGGGGAAGCAGGCCTAGGGTGCGGGCAAGTTCGCGGGCCGGGCGGGCGTGGATGTCCTTGCCGTCGAGGGTCACCACCCCGGACGCGGGTTTGAGGAGCCGGGACAGGCCACGCAGCAGGGTGGACTTTCCGCAGGCATTCGCACCGACGATCATGGTGACCCTGCCTTCGGGGATCCGGAGGCTGAGCCGGTCCACCACGCAACGTTGGTCGTATTGCAGTGTCAGGCCTTGTGCTTCCAGGACGGGCACGTCAGGCGTCCTTTCGGTTGGCTGCGACCAGGAGCCACAGCAGGAACGGGGCGCCGAGGGCGCCGGTGACCACTCCCACCGGCAGGACGGTGCCGTCCAGCAGCAGCGGGGCGAGGTTGGCGGCGAAGTAGTCCGCCGCGAGGACAATCAGGGCACCCACCAGGGCCGACGCCGGCAGGCCGGGTTTGCCGGTGAAGCGGCGGGCGATGGGTCCGGCCAGGAAGGCGACGAACGCGACCGGCCCGGCAGCCGCCGTCGCCACCGCCGCGAGCGATACCGCGATGACCACAAGGGCCAGGCGGGTGCCGGCGACGCGCAGTCCCAGTCCGGCGGCGGCGTCGTCGCCCAGTTCCAGGATGCGCAGCGGTCCGGCGATCAATGCGACGGCGGGAACCAGGACCGCGAGCGCCAGGAACAGGACGCCGGCCCGGTCCCAGTTGGCGGAGTTCAGCGAGCCGTTCAGCCAGACCAGGGCGTCGGCGGCGGTCCGGATGTCGGCGCGGGTCATCAGGAAACTCACCACTGCCTGCAGGGCGGCGGCGATGCCCACCCCGGCCAGGACCAGGCGGTTCCCGGCGGCGTTCCCCCGGCCGGGCCCCCGGTTCCTGCCGCTGGAGATCGCGTAGATCAGGACGGCCACGGCGAGCGCCCCGGCCAGCGCCGCCCCGGACACCGTGGCACCGGACGCGCCGAAAACGACGATGGCAACAACGGCCGCCGCGCTGGCCCCGGAACTGATGCCTATGACATCGGGGCTGGCCAGCGGATTGCTGAGCATCGTTTGGAAGAGGGCGCCGGCCAGTCCGAACGCAACTCCGATCATGGTTCCGATGACGGCGTGCGGAAGCTTGTTCTCCATCACGATGAAGCTGGCGCCCGGAATCTTGGGGCCGCCGGTGAGATGGTGGGCGACGATGGTGAAGAAGTCGGGGACGGTGACCGTGTAGCTGCCCAGCAGGACGGACACGAAGAACATCACCACCACGGCGGTGGCCAGCACGGCAGTCCGGTGGACCGTCACAGCCCGGTTCCTTTCCCGCGGCGGACGAGCCAGACGAAGACCGGGGCGCCGACGAGGGCGGTCATGATGCCGGCCGGGACCTCGCCGGGGAGCAGCACCACGCGCCCTGCGATGTCTGCCGCGAGCAGCAGCGCCGGGGCGGCCGCCAGGGAAAAGGGAAGGATCCAGCGGTAGTCCGGACCGGTGAGGAAACGGACGGCGTGCGGCACCACCAGGCCGACGAAGCCGATGGGGCCCGCCAGCGCGGTGGCCGTGCCGCACAGCAGGACGATTCCCAAGGCGGTCACGGCACGGGCGGCGCCAACACGCTGCCCGAGCCCGCGGGCGGTGTCGTCGCCCAGGGCCAGGCTGTTGAGGATCCTGCCGCTCAGCAGCACAATGAGTGCGCCCGCAGCCAAGAAGGGCAGGCCGGGAAGCAGCACGGACCAGTCCCTGCCGGCGATTCCGCCGACCTGCCAGAACCGGAACCTGTCCAGGGTGTCCTGGCTGGAGACCAGGATGACGTTCATGAGGGAGGAGAGCCCGGCGCTCAGGGCCGCCCCCGCGAGCGCGAGCTTGACCGGCGTGGCGCCTTCCCGGCCCAGCGAGGCGATGAGATACACCACGACGGCGGCGGTTGCGGCACCGAGGAAGGCGAACCAGACGTATCCGGAAAAGCCGGTTACGCTGAAGACGTAGATGCCGGTCACCACTGCCAGGGCTGCACCGGCGTTGACGCCGATGATGCCGGGATCGGCCAGCGGGTTGCGGGCAACTCCCTGCATGGCGGCGCCGGCCAGGCCCAGGGCGCCGCCGGCCAACAGGCCAAGGACAGTCCGCGGAATCCGCGCCTGGACCACCGCGTGGTCGCCGTTCGCGGGATCGAACGCTGCCAGGGCCTGCCACACCGTGCCGAGCGGAACATCCCGGGCACCCACCGCCAGCGACGCCCCGGCCATGAGCACCAGCACGACGACGGCGGCAGCCAGCCAGGCGGCGCGCTTCCTTTCCGGGGCCATGCCGCGGAGGGGAGCGGCCGCCTCCCGGACCGGCACCCGGGTGCCGGTGTCCGCTGCGGGACGTGCCGTCGTCGTACTCATGGCGCTGGACCTACTTCACTGCATCCGCTGCGCCGGCGAGCTGCGGCAGGAAGGTGTCCAGGGACCACGGCAGGCTCAGCGGCGAGGATGCCGAGATGGAAAGGGTCAGGGTGTTGTCCGAATCGGCCACCAGGGCGCCGTTCTTGATTGCGGGGATCTGGCCCAGGAGGGGGTCGGCCTTGATGGCGTCCTTGGTGGACGCGTCGGGGACCCAGGTGACGAAGATGTCCGAGGCCAGCTCGTTGGCCTTTTCCGCGGACCACGGGATGTAGAACTCCTTGGAGCCCTTGGAGTTGTCCGCCACCACCGGTGCCAGGGTCATGCCGATTTCGGTGAGGAACCGGGGGCGGTTGTCGTTGGCCGTGTAGACGTTCACGCCGTCACCCTTGGCAGGCTCGAGGTTGCCGTAGATGAAGCTCTTACCGGCGATCTGCGGGTACTTGGCGACCTTGTCCTTGACGGTGGCTTCGGTGTCCTCCACCAGTTGTGCTGCCTGCGCTTCCTTGCCCAGGGCCTTGCCGATGATGGTGGTGGAGTCCTGCCAGGAGGTCCCGTACGCCACCTGGGGGTGGGCCACCACGGGGGCGATCTCGCTGAGCTTCTTGTAGTCCTCCTCGGTGAGGCCCGAGTAGGCGGCGAGGATGACGTCGGGGCTGAGCTTGGCGATCTCGGTGAAGTTGATGCCGTCGGCTTCGGAGTACTGGACCGGCGCCTTGGCCGAACCGAATCCGGCGCCCAGTTGTTCCAGGGCGGCATCCTTCCACGGGGTGGAGCCCTTACTGTTGCCGCCCCATTCGTTTTTGGGGACGCCGACGGGCACCACGCCCAGGGCGATGGCGACGTCGTCGTTCACCCAGGAAACGGTCGCCACCCGGGTGGGCTGCTTCTCGATGGTGGTGCTGCCGAACAGGTGCTTGATGGTGACCGGGAACGCCGCGTTGCCGCCGGCGCTGGTGGCGTCGGTTACGGAGGAGGCGGGACCGGTGGAGCAGCCAGAGAGCGTGAGCGCTGCCGCGGCGAGGACGGCTCCCGCTTTGCCGGCGGAGGAGAAGAGGCTCCGGCGGGTGGGGAGGGGACCAGGGAAAAGGGGGGACGTCACGGGGCTCCTTCAAGGGGGCGGATGAAAAACTTAAGTAAGGCTAACCTATGTAAATCATCATTACGCAACATTTTTGTCACCTAATCCGAATTGGGTGAGCAACGCCACATCCGCAGGCCGGTCCTTGGACAGTTGACTCCCGATTTGGCAGGATGGCCTTGCCGGGCAGGCCTCAGCCGCCTTGGCACGCTGAACATCGGACGGGACAACAGGAAATGCGCATGCAGAGGGCTATCACGGCCGCCGCTGCCATGGAGAGCGGGGTGGCCGCTTTGGCCTGCTCCGCGGAGACTGACTGACTCCCCTGTTACTTGGCCCGGATCCGGGCCGCCCCCTGCCACGAAAGTTCAGCCATGCAATCAGTCACGCCCCAGCAAATCCGCTCATCCTTCGTCAACGCCAGCCGCTCGGAAGCCGCGAAACTGACGCTGCCCAAAAACTTCGATTCCCTGGACTGGGACAGCCTGGACTTCCTGGGCTGGCGGGACGGAAAGATGCCGCTGCGCGGTTACCTGGTGGTCCCTGGCCCCCAAGGCCTCACCGGAATCATGCTCCGGGCCCCCGAGGGAGGCGCCCGGAAGAACCGCTCCGTGTTGTGCGAGCTCTGCCGGGACGTTTTCTCCAAGGAGGACGTCCTGCTCTGGGTCGCCAAACGGTCAGGCCAGTCAGGGCGCGACGGCAACACCGTCGGCACCCTGATCTGTGCCGACTTCGTCTGCTGCGGCAACGTCCGCAGGGAACCGCCGGCCAACGAGATCAACCCGGACCCCGCCGTCGTCGTACAGCGCCAAATCCAGGGGCTGCAGGACCGCACCGCCCAGTTCCTGGCCAGGGTGCAGTCCAGGTAACCGGCGCAGTCCAGGTAACCGGCGCAGTCCAGGTAGCCGGGGCACTCCAGGTGCGGCCGGTTACCGCAGGACGATATCCACCGGGTTCGCCTCGGACCGCCAGGCGCCTTCTTCCCCCGGGCGGGGGCGGATGACGGGTGCGGTCAGGACGCCGGAGCGGTTGGTGCGTTTGTCACGCAGGATTTCGGTGACGGAGCCCAGGTGCCGGGACAGGTCGATCACGTTTTCGGGCGCAGCCAGCAGCAGCTGGAACCCGAATTCGTGCAGCGCCTTGATCCCGGCGCCCGCGAATTCCTCGGATGCGAGCACGAAGGCCTCGTCCATCATCACCGTGCCGTAGGTGGTGAAACCCTGCTCGGCAATCCCCAACTGGTAGCTCAGGGCGGCGGCCATGATGAATGCCGTGAACCGCTGCCTCTCGCCACCGGACATCGACCCGGTGTCGGCATGCATGAACACCTCAGTCTTCTTGCCGCCACCTTTCTTTCCTGAGGTGGGGGCGGCGACTTCGCGGTGTTCCTTGCACTGGATGAACAGGTGGCCGCGGACGTCCAGGACCTCGGCGCGCCAGCGCCGGTCCTCGGGCGCCTGCGAACCCAGCCGCTTGACCAGCGTCTCCAGGGATTTGTAGCGGGCGGTGAGCTCGCCGTCGTCGTCCCTGTCCGGACCGGGACCTTCTGCGCGGCCTGCCTCCGCCTTCGCCGGCCGGGTGTGCCGGGTCTTCAGCGCGTTCTGGATGGCGTCCTTGAACTGCTTTGCCGTGGGCGGCAGGGTCTGCTTGATGTCCAGTTCCAGGTAGCTGCCCTCATGGAAGTTCACCTGTGACAGGATGCCGTTCAGCGGGAGGATGCGGGTGGTGATGGAGCGGCGTTCCTCGTCCAGCAGGTGCAGCAGGGTGCTGAAGGACTCGTGCGTGCGCTGGTTGAAGAACTGCCGGAATTCGGCCTCCTGCGCGGGCAGTCCGTCGTTCACGATCGCGTGGTAGCGGGCCTCGAATTCACTGGCGGCGCCGATGCTGGTGCCGTGGTCGGCAGAGATGGCGCTGCCCCACTCCCGGACGAAACCTTCGAAGATGCGGGTGAGCCGCTCCGCCGTGGCCTGTCCCCGCGACTCGGCGGCGTGCAGTTCGCCCAGCAGGGCCGTCCGTACCCGGTTGGCCAGGTTGTCCAGCTCGTGCATTTCGGTGACGTCGCCGAAGTCCGCGAAGTGCGGTTCCAGAGCCGCAACGGTGGCGTCCGACGGCGGCGCCTGGGCCAGGCGCTGGCGTGCAGCTTCCAGCAGCGCGTCCGCGCCCGTCAGCTGGCGGTCCAGGGCTTTGTATTCGCTTTGCAGGACGGCCGCCGACTCGGTGCTGGACTGGTGCTTCTGCCGGACCTCCTCGATGGTGGCGCGAAGCGGTTCCAGGTCCGCTTGGGCGGCGAGGGCATCCTTGAGCCGCTGCTCGATCCGGGCGAGCTCATCCGCCGCGACAGCCGCGGAAACCTGTTCCCACGGGCGGTCGTCCTCGGCGATGCGGCGCAGGGCATCGAGCTGGCGGCTCATGCCCTGGTGCGAGTCCTCGCGGCTCTGGGCCAGTTCTGCGGCCTTGGCCACTTCCTGCCGGAGGTCCTCCACCTGGCCGGCAACGAGTTCGAGCTTGGCGGCGTTGTCGAAGCCGAGCACGTAGTCCTGGCGGCTGGTGAAGCGGTCGTCCTTCTCCACCGTGTGCCGGTTCCGCTTGACCACGCCGCCCAGGCTCAGGCCCTTCTCCAGGGCTGCGAGTTCGTCCGGATCCTCGACGCACGGGTAGGCAAAGTCCAGTGCGATCCGCTCGCGGACCCATTCGCCGGCCTCGGCCACCGCGCCCGCGGCGAGGATGTCCAGCTTGGCCAGAAGGTCGCCGTCGCGCACGTCCTCCACGGCGAGCGCCCCGCCCGCCAGCGGTTTGGAGACGTCCACCGCCCGCAACGCGCCGCGGACATTATGGTCGTTGAGGTAGCGGGTCACGGCACCGAAGTGCTCCCCCGGCACCAGCAGTGTTGTGGCCAGGCTCCGGAGCGCGCGCTCGGCGGCCGGGCGCCACCGTTCCTCCCCTTCGGCGAGGTCCATGAGCTCGCCCGCGAACGGCATCCGGTCCTCCGGGATCCCCGTGGCGGCAGCGATCGCGGCGCGGTTTTCGATGCTCGACGGCGGCAGGAGGGATTTGCGCGTCTTCAGCGAGACGAGTTCCTGCTCGGCGGCGGCAAGCTCGCGTTTGCGGGTGGCATGGGCGTCGAACGCCTCGAACCGCAGTTCCTGCAGGGCCTGTGAATCATCCTTCAGCTCGGCCGACCTCGCCGCCGCCTGCTCATGGGCCTGCTCCCAGCCGGCCGCGCTCCACTCAAGCTGCAGCCCGGCCTCGGACAATGCCTGCTGGGCCGCCTCTTCCACCTGGCGGCGGAGCTTCAGCCCCACCCGGGCGTTCTCCAGGGACTGCTCGATCGCCGAGATGGCGTTGCCGCCCTGGTTGTTGTAGTCGGTTTCCAGCTGCCGCAGTTCCTTGGCCAGGCCGTCACGGACCGCGCGTTCGGCGCCGAGCTCCTTGGCCTTCGCCTGTGCCAGCTCACGGAACCGGACCAGGGTTTTCTGGTGGACCTCGACGGCAAGCTTCTGCTTGTACGCCTCGAACTCCTCCCCCACCAGCTCCCGGAGCCTGTTCGCGTCCAGCAGGGAATGCGCGTATTCACGGTTCAGTCCCGGCACCGGGGCCAGCTGGTCGCGCTGCTGCCGGACGTCCTCCAGCCGCTGGCGGATGGACATGAGGTTGCTGAACTCCTCCACCACGTCATCCGCGGCGGCCAATGTTGCAGGGGCATCCAGCACCTGGTCGCGGAAGAACGTGTTGACGCTGCCGCCGAGCCCCTTCCCCGCCTGGATCACGCGCAGCAGGGGCAGCGCCTGGTCCGAGCTGATCCCCAGCAGCCGGCGGAACCGTTCAGCGAAGGCCTTGTGGACATCGAACACCTGCGCGTGCGGGAAGATCGTTTCCAGCGCGCCCTTGGTGAAGCGCTTGTCCGCGATGCCTTCAACGGCTTCCAGGTCCAGCGGCACGTTGTCAATCAGGTAGAACCGGCCCACGCTGGACTCGGTCCCGTTCTTCGGCAGGTCGAACAGCGCCGAGACCGTCACCCGGGTGCCGGCTGCATTGTCGAACGTCAGCGCGACGGCGGACCAGGTGGCACCCGGGCGCTGGAACGCACTCGCCGAGCCCTCCCCCACGGCCTTGTCCCCCACCTTGCCGCGCATGTAGGTGAACGTGGTGCGCTTGTCCTCCACCGCACCGCCGGAACGCTGCGCCGCCGCCTCGTTGGAGCGCGGCCGCGCATCGAACACCCGCAACATGGCATCGAACAGCGTCGACTTGCCCACGCCCGAGTTGCCCGTCAGCAAGGTTCCGTTCCGGTCCACGTGCATGGTGTGCGCGCCGTGGAACGTACCCCAGTTGACCACCTGCACCAGGGCAAGCCGCATCTGGCCCGGGTTGGCCGCGTCCCCCAGCGGGAGCATGCTTGCGATGGTCACTTGGTCACCTCATTCGTGGTTTCGGACGCCTCGTCACCGTTGGCATCGTCGTCTTCTGCGCCGTCCTCGGCACCTGCCGCAGCGTCGCCGTCAAGATCCAGGAGCGGTTCTGTTCCTGACTGGTCCGCCGAGACCGCCACCAAGGCTTCGATGTGCGCCGGGATGTCGCCGATGTTTTCGAACGGCAGAGCCAGGGGCAGCGCGTTGGAGATGGTGTAGACATCGTCCAGGCCGGTGGGGAGCAGGAGTTGGCGGGCCAGGAGCTTGGTGATCGCCCGGGTCACCACATCCGAATCGCGGAGGGCGTCCTGCTGGCCCGCCGGCTGGTAGTGCGCCACCAGGTCCGTGATTTCCTCCCGGGTGATGGTCGGGTCCGTCTGGGCGGTGACGTGCCGGTCCAGGAGCAGCCGGAGCCGGAGCAGCACGATGGTTTCAACCCGGCTCAGCGCGCGCTGCTGCCGCAGGATGCTGGACCGGGTGCTGCCGCCGATGACCTCCGGGTCAACGGGACGGAGGACCGCGATCTTCCGCTCGTGGTCCAACTGCAGGGTGAGGAACAGCTCGGACAGGCGGCTCCGCAGGATCAACTGGTTGTCCAGCAGCACCGTCCACAGCTTCTCGTCGCGGCCGCCATCAATGTAGGGGCCTTTGAGGAGCTTCACCAGCGCCTGCCGGACCTTCATGTTCAGCACCCCGGTGTCGCCGGGGAACAGCGCGGCTCCGTCCACGAAGGTGTCGCGGGGTGAAACAGGTCCGGGGTACCCAGCGCCCGATGCCGCCCCCGCCCCTTCGCCGCGCGACTGATCTTCGATCAGCCCAGCGCGCGGCTCCGATAGGCCCGATGCCACTCCCTGGGCGGCATCGGGCGCTGGGGTCGTGCCGTGTGAAACCTCAGTCATCTGAATCCTTTGCGAGCGTGACCACCGGGAGGTAGGCCCTGCGGATGGAGCCGTCTATTTGTTCGAAGTCCAGGCCCTCGAAATCGCTGCGGTTGAAATCGGCCCCGGCGTGCAGGGCCTCGGACAGGAGGGCCCGAATGGTGTTGATGTGCTGCTCTTCCGGCGGCAGCTGCTCCCAGGCGTCGCCCAGGGTCCTGGCTCCTGCCATGGCGGCGCGGACCACCGCCGGTTTGGCCTTGCCGGTCCTCGGCGAGCGCACACGGTCCGAGTCGCTGAACGCGATGGGATCGGCCAGGCGGGGCGGCGCCGCGAACTCGTCGGGATCGAACAGTTTCACCATGGACAGCGACTCGAAGCCCGCGTTGTACAGGACCGGACCGGGTACCAGGCCGGGCCGTTCACGCTCATACGGCAGGGACCGGATGGCCTGCTCCGCCTCGCGCAGCACCTGGCGGAGCCGGACCGACTGGCGGAAATCGTCACTCTGGACGTAGGTGTTGAGGCTCTCGCTGAGCTTGCCGTAGATGCGCTGGATCTGGCTGTGCTGCTGCCGGAGCTCCGCCACCAGGTTCTTCAGGGTCTCCCTGTCCTCCGGTGAAAGGTCGTCCGCGAACTGGCGGCTCAGGACTTCGCCGATGGCGGACCGGAACCGGAGCTGCTGTTGCGGGTCCTCCAGGAAGGCGGTGAAGGACCGGAACGTCCGGCCCTCAGGGCTCTGGCGGAGCCGTTTGTCCGCCTCCAGGACCTGCGCCATGGTGGCGCCCTTGGTCAGCGACTCCTCGATGATCTGGTTGCGCAGGCCGCCCACCAGTTCCTCGATCCTGTCGCGCATCTTCTTGTAGTCCGCGGGCAGGCTGGCAGCCAGGTCCAGGATGTTCCCTGCGGCCTCCACGGCCTCGTCGTCCTCCAGGAGGCCGTCAAACTCACCGGTGCTGATGTCCTGGATGAGTTGCTGCCGTTCTTCGATTTCTTCTTCCAGGGCCTCCAGGCGCGCACTCTGGTCCGGGTTGGTCTCGTTGGCAAGCTTCTCCACGTCCCCCAGCAGCGTTCCCAGCCGGGACCCGTTCAACGTGGACCGTTCGCTGGAGAGGCTGTCCAGGAAGGCCAGCACACGGGCTGCCGGTTCGGTGACCTCGTACACGATCTGGCCCGACTGGTTCCGGCGGGTCAGGAACTGCCGGCGGGTCCACTCGTCGCCGAAGGACTTTCCATTGGCCCCTCCGCCCAGCCCGGGCTCCTGGCGCCGAAGCTCCTCAAGGAAGGAGTCGACGTCGGCATGGAATTCTTCCAGCGGCAGCTGCGGCCGGGTGCGGGTGAAGGAAGCCTGCAGCACCGCGATCACCCACGGCGCCGAACGCGTCAAGGCCCAGGCGGGCCCCTTGGTGAGGAGTTCGAGGTCCCGGAGCCGGGCGCTGATGGCGTCAGCGGATGACCTGGCGGAGCGGGGCACGCACTCTCCTTGGGCTCGGGTGGCGGGGGCGGCAGGGGCACGGACCGGAAAACTGCCAACTACAAGGTTAACGCAGGCCGCCGCGACCACTCCGTGACCTACCTCCGGGTAGTGTTTCGATCCCGTATCAACAGCCCCTTCAGCCCCACCCGCCTCTGGCTGATGGCGCGGCTGTCCCCCTACGCTTCAGCTACTGGTCTTCACCACAGCAGTTCTTTCGCCACCGCAACGCCGCAGCAGGGGGATTCATGCAGTTCGATCTGAGCACAGTGGAAACAGCCACCTTGGTTTTCATCGGGACGCTGGTATTCGGCGCGGTCCTGGCCGGATTCGTCCTGGTCGCCGGGCTGATTGCCCTGGTAGTGCTGGGCGCCGGAAAGCTTACCTGGACGGTGCTGGCCACCACGCTCCTGGCAGTGGTCCACGGAATCAACGCCGGGTGGGACAGGCTGGTCCACCGCGCGGCCGCCGGCGATCTGTCCGGCGATTTCCAGGGGCAAACGGCCCCTGGCACGGGAACCTACCCGCGGGTAATCTTGAGTGACAGCTGAAGGGTTCTCCAACCCGGCGGATCCATGGCTACACCGGCCATTCCGGCCCAAGGAGATTACCCATGAGCTCCGCCACTGACAGCCAGGCCAAAGACGCCCCGGCTAAGGAAATCCCCGTTCCGGCCGGCAACATCGGGGCCGGTGCCACCGCCGAGGACGCCCGGGCCGTCGCAGAAGCAGCCCGGGAAACCGGCTGGGACCGCCCCAGCTTCGCCAAAGGCCTCTACCTGGGCAGTTTCGACCTCGGCCTGGTCCACCCCTGGCCGGCTGCCGATCCAGCGTCCGTGGAAAAGGGCGAGGCCTTCATGGCCCGCCTGACCGACTACGCCAGGACCATGTCCGGTCGGGTCATCGAACGGGACGCAAAGATCCCTGACGAGTACATCCGGGGCCTGGCCGGCCTGGGTGTCTTCGGCATGAAGATCCCGGAGGAATACGGCGGGCTGGGCCTCTCACTGGTGTATTACGGCCGGGCACTTGCCCTTCTCGGCAGCGTCCACCCCAGCCTGGGAGCGCTCATCTCCGCCCACCAGTCCATCGGCGTTCCGGAGCCGGTCAAGGTCTTCGGCACCCCCGGGCAGAAACGCGAATACCTTCCCCGCTGCGCTGCCGGCGCCATCACCGCGTTCCTCCTCACGGAACCGGACGTAGGCAGCGATCCTGCCCGGATGGGCAGCACGGCAACGCCAACGGACGACGGCGGGGCCTACCTCCTGGACGGCGTGAAACTGTGGACCACCAACGGCGTGATTGCCGAACTGGTGGTGGTGATGGCCTTGGTTCCCGCCCACACCGACGCCGCCGGCACCACCCACAAAGGCGGCATCAGCGCGTTCGTGGTGGAGATGGACTCGCCGGGCATCACGGTGGAAAACCGGAACGCCTTCATGGGCCTGCGCGGCATCGAAAACGGCGTGACCCGTTTCCACCAGGTGCGGGTCCCCGCCGCCAACCGGCTGGGACGCGAGGGCCAGGGCCTGAAGATCGCCTTGACCACCCTGAACACCGGCCGCCTGGCGCTGCCGGCACTGTGCGTGGCCTCGGGGCGCTGGAGCCTGAAGATTGCCCGCGAATGGTCCAACGCCCGCACCCAGTGGGGCCGGCCCGTGGGCGAGCACGAGGCCGTGGGCAAGAAGATCGCGTTCATCGCGGCCTCCGCCTTCGCCCTGGACGCGGTCTTTGAACTCGCCGCCGAACTGGCCGACGCCGGGCAGAAGGACGTCCGCATCGAAGCCGCGCTCGCCAAACTCTGGGCCACGGAGATCAGCTGCCGGATCGCGGACGAGCTGGTGCAGATCCGCGGCGGCCGCGGATTTGAGACGGCCGAATCGCTGGCGGCCCGCGGTGAACGCGCGGTACCGGCCGAGCAGCAGCTGCGTGACCTGCGGATCAACCGGATCTTCGAGGGGTCTTCCGAGATCATGCGGCTGCTGATTGCCCGGGAAGCCGTGGACGCGCACCTCGCGGCCGCGGGCGACCTCGCGTCCCTCGATGCGAGCCTTGCCGATAAAGCCAAGGCCGCCGTCGGCGCCTCCGGCTTCTACGCAAAATGGCTGCCCAAGCTCGTGGCAGGCGCCGGCATGGACCCCCGCTCCTACACCGACTTCGGCAGGCTGGCCAAGCACCTGCGCTTCGTGGAACGCTCCTCGCGCCGGCTGGCACGGCAAACCTTCTACGGCATGGGCCGTTGGCAGGCAAAGCTGGAGCGGAAGCAGGCCTTCCTGGGCCGCATCGTGGACATCGGCGCCGAACTCTTCGCCATGACCGCCTGTTGTTCCCGCGCGGAGATGCTGCTTCGCACCTCCCCCGGCACGGCCGCCGGCGCCTACGAACTCGCGGACGCCTCCTGCGAGCAGGCAAGGGTGCGGGTGGACGAGTACTTCGACCAGTTGTGGCGGAACACGGACGACGCCGACCAGGCATTGACCCGCAAGGTCCTCGCCGGGGACTACACCTGGCTGGAGGCTGGCGTGCTTGACCAGTCCGAGGGAACCGGTCCGTGGATCGCCGATGCCTCTGCCGGGCCGTCCCGGAAGGAGGACCTGCACCGGAAATACCGGTAAACCCGCAGGTCACAAAGTAATAAGCACGCTTGCTATCGGTGGTGGCGGGTGGTTGAGTTAGTTCATGAGCAGCTCAACGGACCCAGAGAACCTGCCTCCCCGCCATGTCCGGGAGGATGAAACCTCCCGCATTGACACGGGCCGCGCGGGCGCAGCGGAGGATTCGGCCACGCGGTCGATCGACCAGGCACCGGCCCGTCCGCGCGAGCGGGAACGGGACCGGGACTATGCAGCCGCCCCGTCCGCGGAGCGCGAGTACCGGCACACTCCCGCCACTGCCGCGGCACCCGTGGTGGACCCGGGGCTGGTGGACAGGGAAACCGCCGTCGCCCGCCAAAAGGAAAGGTTCGGCGGCATCAAGGCCGGCTCGGCGTTCTTCGGCTGGCTCACCGCCACCGGGATGGCCGTGCTGCTGACAGCACTGGTGGCTGCCGCCGGGACCGCCGTGGGGCTGGCCAACAACACGGACGTGAACGCGGCCGTGAACCAGGCCGCGCAGAACAGCGGCACCGTGGGGCTGGTGGGCATCATCGTCCTGCTGGTGATCCTGTTCCTCTCCTACTATTGCGGCGGTTACGTGGCCGGGCGGATGGCGCGCTTCAACGGCGCACGGCAGGGTCTCATGGTGTGGATCTGGGCCCTGATCGCGGCCGTCGTGGTCGCCATCCTGGGCCTCGTGCTGGGGCAGCAGTTCAACGTCCTGGCCAACCTCAACAGCTTCCCGCGGATCCCCGTCAACGAAGGCCAACTGACCACCACCAGCATCATCGCAGCTGTGGTGGTGGCGGCCGTGGCACTGGTGGGCGCCGTCCTCGGCGGCCTTGCGGGGATGCGCTTCCACCGCAGGGTGGACCGTGCCGGCTTCACCCCGGACAGCGAGTATTACGACGACGGCGAATAGCCCGCAGGCGGCGCGCCGCCGCTAGGGGGACAGGATGTCGCCGTCCACATAGAGCCACCGGCCGCCTTCGCGGACAAACCTGCTGGCTTCATGGAGAACCCCGCGGTCCGCGCCGTGCCGGTAGTAGGCCTTGAACTCGACCGTCCCTTCGGTGTCGAAGGGACCGCCGTGGCTGCTGGCAACAATATCCAGGCGCCGCCACTGCGTGGCCGGATCCAGGTCAAGGCCGGCCGGGACCGTTGACGGATGCTGGGTCCGCAGCAGGTAGCCCTCATCAAGCCGGGCAAATGCGCTGTAGCGGGACCGCATCAACTGCTCAGCGGTAGAAGCTTCTGCGCTGCCGGAATGGAACCTGCCGCAGCACATCGCGTACGTTTCGCCGGACAGGCACACGCAGTTCGCGGACTCATTCGATTCGGTCACCCGGTGATGCTGTCACATCGGGTAACAGCTTCGCTACAACCCTGTCCGCGCCACCGCGCCCGGCGGCACGGCACGCCAAAAATCCGTATGGTTGAGGAGGAGCTTGCCCCTGGCGCTGGGCGCCGGCCGCGGGCCCCCGGGATGTTGGTGGAAAGGAGTGATGACGTGGAGCAACCGGACACTCTGGTCCTCAACCTGACCTTCTTCGGCACCATGGGCGTAGCCCTCCTGATGTTCTTCGTCCTCTTCCTCCTCGGGGTGCTGACCCTGGTCCTCGCCGGCGTGGGCCGGCTTGCCGGCATCGTGTTGATGACCCTGTTCGGTAAGGGGCCCCGGAAGGGCCGTGCGCTCATCATGGCAGCACGGAGCCAACGCCAGGAACCCCGCCCATCCTGGCGTGAACGCGCCGGCGCCCTCAGGCCGGCACGGCTCGGGGAGTCGCTGCGCACCGTCGTCGTACGCCACCCCAAACTTGCCGCAGCCCGGCCCGAGCCGCCTGTCCTGGCCGAAGACTGGGCCTCAGCCGTGGCCGAAGCCGACAAACGCGCCGAGGCCAGGGCGCGGGCCGCGGCGCCGGAAATCAAACTCTCGGTGCGGGACCTCCCGGACCCGGCGGTGCCCGCCGACAAGGTTGCCCGGGTGGCCCCGCTGGTGGAATCCGCCCTGCACAACCACCGGCCGCCGCATGAAATGCCGAGGTCCTTCAAGAAGCCCGTGCCGCCGCATCCGGTGCCGCCGTTGGACACCGGGTCCCTCGTTTCGCTGGCCGGTCCGAAGCAGGTCCTCAAGGACAAGGCGCCGGAGAACGGCTAAGCCCTTACCCTGAGCAACCAACTGGGTTAGCGTGAAACCCATGGAATTCAGATACCTCGGAAACAGTGGCTTCAAAGTCTCGGAAATCACGTTCGGCAACTGGCTGACGCACGGCTCGCAGGTGGAAAACGACGTTGCCGGCCAGTGCGTGCGGGCAGCCCTCGATGCCGGCATCAGCACCTTTGACACCGCGGATGTCTACGCCAACACCGCGGCGGAAACCGTCCTGGGCGAGGCCCTGAAGGACGAACGGCGTGAGTCCCTGGAAATCTTCACCAAGGTCTTCGGTCCCACCGGCCCCAAGGGCAAGAACGATCTGGGCCTCTCCCGCAAGCACATCATGGAATCCATCAACGGGTCCCTGCGCCGGCTGCAAACGGACTACGTGGACCTCTACCAGGCCCACCGCTACGACTTTGAGACGCCGCTGGAAGAGACCATGCAGGCGTTCGCGGACATCGTCCGGCAGGGCAAGGCGCTATACATCGGCGTGAGCGAGTGGACCGCCGACCAGCTCCGTGAAGGCCACCGGCTGTCCAAGGAACTCGGCTTCCAGCTGATCTCCAACCAGCCCCAGTACTCCATGCTGTGGCGGGTCATCGAGGCGGAAGTGGTCCCGGCGTCGGAGGAGCTGGGGGTGTCCCAGATCGTCTGGTCGCCCATGGCCCAAGGCGTCCTCAGCGGCAAGTACCTTCCAGGCCAGCCGGCCCCGGAAGGCACCCGCGCCACGGATGAGAAGGGCGGCGCCAAGATGATCCAGCGGTGGATGCGCGACGACGTCCTGGCAGGCGTGCAGGACCTGAAGCCGATTGCCGCCGAAGCAGGCTTGACCATGCCGCAGCTGGCAGTTGCGTGGGTCCTCCAGAACCCGAACGTAGCGTCCGCCATCGTGGGTGCGTCCCGGCCGGAACAGATCGCGGACACCGTCGCGGCGGCAGGGGTGACGCTGGACGCCGAGGTCCTCAAGAAGATTGACGACGTCATCGGCGGCCTCGCCGAACGCGACCCGGCCCAGACCAAGTCGCCGGCCACCCGGGAAGCCTGAATGGCATCCCCGGCCGATCTCCCGGAGCTCGCGGTCACCGGATCCACCGGTGGCCTGGGCGGCATGCTGGCGCGGCAACTCGCCGGGTCCGGATTCGCGCAACGGCTGCTGGTGCGCGACCCCGCCCGGGCCCCGGAACTGGCCGGGGCCTCCGCGGTGGTGTGTTCCTACGGCGACGGCGCGGCGTCCCGGCAGGCCCTGGACGGGGCGAAGCTCCTGTTCATGGTGTCCGCTGCCGAGGCTGAAGACCGGCTGCAGCAGCATTACGCGTTCGTGGACGCCGCCGCCGACGCCGGGGTGCAGCATGTGGTGTACACGTCCTTCTACGGCGCCGCGCCGGACGCCACCTTTACCCTGGCGCGGGACCATTACGCCACGGAGGAGCGGATTAAAGCCTCGGGCATGGACTTCACGTTCCTCCGGGACAACTTCTACCTGGACTTCCTGCCGCTCATGGCCGGAGAGGACGGCGTGATCCGCGGGCCCGCCGGTGACGGCGTGTTTTCCGGAGTGGCACGGGAGGATGTGGCCCGCTCCGCCCACGCAGTGCTCCGCGACCCGGCGATCCACAAGGGAATGACCTACAACCTGACCGGACCGGAAGAACTGACCATGGCCCAGGCCGCCCGGGTGCTGAGCGACGGAACCGGACGGGCCATCAGCTACCACCCGGAGACGGTGGAGGAAGCCTACGCATCCCGGGCGTCATACGGCGCTCCGCAATGGCAGTTGGACGCGTGGGTGAGCACCTACACCGCGATGGCGGCCGGCGAAATGGCAGGGCTGTCACCTGACGTGCACGGCTTGACCGGCCAGGACCCCATCAGCCTGGCCGAGTTCCTGACGCGGCCCGTCCTGTAGCGCTCCGCTCCCCGGTCCGTGGGCTGTTGACGGACCGGGGATCCCGGCGTAGACCAGTGGCTAGGCGCCGCCACCCCGGCGGAGCACGGCCCACAGAATCCCGGCGCCATGACAGAGACCAGAGAACACAGCCAACCACCGGTGGCGGAAGCCCCTCCGGTGTCCGCCGGCCCGTCGGAGGGCTTCCTCACTCCCGAGGAACTGCAGCTCTCCGCCCGCAACCATTCAATGCCGCTGGAGGCGCTCCGCCGCGACGTCACGCCTCCCGGGCTGCACTATGTGCTCACGCATTTCGATATCCCGGACATCGAAGGCACCTCATGGCACCTGCGGATCCGGGGTGCGGTGGAACGGGCCCTGGAGCTGAACCTGGCAGCCCTCCGCAGGGCCCCGTCCATCACCGTCCCGGTCACCTTGGAGTGTGCGGGCAACGGCAGGTCGCTGCTGGAGCCGCGGCCCCTCAGCCAGCCGTGGGTGCTGGAAGCGGTGGGCACGGCGCATTGGACCGGCGTTCCTCTGGCCTATCTCCTGGATAAAGCGGGAATACTGCCGGGTGCCCTGGAAGTGGTCTTCACCGGCGCGGACGCGGGTGTTCAAGGCGGCGTCCCGCACCACTACGCACGCAGCCTTCCGGTCCGCGAAGCCCTGCGGCCCGACGTCGTCCTTGCCTACGCCATGAACGGCGCCGACCTGCCGCCGCAGCATGGGTACCCGCTGCGGCTGGTGGTTCCGGGCTGGTACGGGATGGCCAGCGTCAAGTGGCTGGAGTCGATCGAAGTGGCCAGGGAGCCGTTCGCCGGGTTCCAGCAGCAGTCCGCCTACCGGTACCAGGCCTCCGCGGACGACGCCGGCCGGCCGGTTTCGAGGATCAGGGTGCGTTCGCTGATGGTTCCGCCGGGTATCCCGGACTTCTTCACCCGCCGGCGGTTTGTCCGCCCCGGTCCGGTCATGTTGCAGGGCCGCGCCTGGTCGGGGGAAGGCGCTGTCGCCGGCGTCGAGGTGGCCATTGACGGCATCTGGCTGCCCGCCCGTTTGGACAAGCCCGCGGGCGGCTACGCATGGCGGAGGTGGAGCATGCCGTGGGAGGCCGAACCCGGCGAGCATGTTCTGGCCTGCCGCGCCACCGACACCACCGGCGCCACCCAGCCGCTGGAGCAGAACTGGAACTACCAGGGGATGGGCAACAACGTGGTCCAGCGGGTCACGGTGACGGTGGAGTGAAGCCGGCGGGCCCGGGGCTATACTCGGTGCCAATCATGACCAGCCTCCCCTCCTCCCCCGCCAGTGTCCGAATCGATGCGTGGTTGTGGGCCATCCGCGCCTACAAGACACGGTCCGCCGCCACCGCCGCCTGCCGCGCCGGGCACGTCCGCCTGAACGGCAGTCCCGCCAAAGCGTCCGCGACACTGGTCACGGGAGACACGGTGACGGTGCGCATGTCCGGTTACGAGCGCATCCTTGAGGTCCGGCGGCTGATCGCCAAGCGGGTGGGAGCCGAGGCCGCGTCCCATTGCTTTACGGACCACACTCCCCCGCGGCCCGTCCTTCCGGCGCTGGGGCTCCCGCAGCGCGACCGGGGCGCCGGCCGGCCCACCAAGAAGGACCGCCGGGAGATGGAGCGCCTCAAGGGACCGGCCTGACCCGTTTGCCCCCGCGTCAGCTTTTGGTCCGCCCCCGCACGAGGTTCGCGTACGGCAGTTTCCCGTATTCCCCCACAAAGCCTGTGTGGTAATCCGCCTCGGCCTGGTTGAGGGCATCGGCGGCCATTTCCTTCCACGCAACCAGCAGCGTGCCAGCATCCCTGAGTTGCCAGATGAGCCGGCCATCCCAGTGGCCCGGCGGCTTTCCGTGCCCGAAGTCCAGGAACTCCTGGATCTGCCGCCTTAGCCCGCGGTTGCCCTTGCTGCCCGGACCCGCTTTGCCGAGGTACAGGACGGTTGCGGTGTCCAGCCAGGCAGCTCTAAGGTCCTGCTCCGGCAGGGAGGGATCTTTCTTCTTGAAGACGCCGGCGGTGCTCTTTTTCAGGAATTCAGGCTGGAACGCGTCCGGCGCCATCACGACGAAAATGCCCGTTCCCCGGGGGACCCGCATGGCGTCAAGGTCCTTCAGGGGCCTGAAGCCAAAAAACCCGTCGTCTTTCAGGCCCTTCCTGGTGAATTGCATCCTCACATTGAACAGCATGCCGGCAATGGGTCCCCCGGTTTCCGGTAAACGCCCATCCTCTTCTCAGGAAGACTGGCTACCATGGCCCCGTGCCACCCCTTGAGATCCTTGTTTCCTCCTGGCGCCTGGACTGGGCCGCCACGGCGTTTATCGTTGTGTCCGGAGTCCTTTACGGGTGGGGCATGCGTTCGGCCGGACGGAAAGGCCAACGCTGGCCGGCCTGGCGCGCGGCGGCGTTCTACGTCCTGGGCCTAGGTACTTTCGTCATCCTGACCTGCGGTTTCACCGGCGTGTACGGCCCGCAGCAGCGGTGGGCGTTCACCCTCAAAATTTCCTTGCTGCTCTTTGTGGTTCCGCTGCTCATCGGCCTGGGCAAGCCCCTGACGCTTGCACGTGCGGCGTTGCCTGACCACGGCATTAAAGTCTTTGATGCCGTCCTGTCCAGCCGGCCGGTGCGGTTCGTCAGCAATTCGTTCGGCGCACCCCTGCTGGGGCTGGCGCTCTTCTCCACCTTCCTCACCCCGGCCTTCTACACGCTGCGGACCAATCCTGCGGCCGACGCACTGCTGACACTCGGTGTCCCGATGCTGGGCATGCTCATGGCACTGCCCATCATCGAAGAATCCAACTTCCAACGGTCCAGCGCCTACCTGACCCTGGAATTCATGTTCGTGTTCATTGAGCTGCTCATCGACGCCGTCCCCGGCATCCTCCTCAGCCTCAACGGCCAGGTCCTCGACCACGCACTGGCCGTCCCGGATCCCCAGTGGTGGTTCCGGGACGCCCTCCAAGACCAGCAGTTCGCAGGGAATTTGCTCTGGTTCATCTGCGAGGTGGTGGACCTGCCGCTGATCATCCTCATGTTCATCCGCTTCTCGCGCAGCGACAAGCGCGAAGCCGTGGCCTTCGATGAACTGACCGACGAGCAGCTCGATGAACTCCACACCCAGCACCTGCGGGGCCGGCAGTAGGCTGGCCCGGGCCAAAAATCAAGTGTGCCCACCGCTCCCCGCGGAAGCGTAGAGTGACATAGGACGCCTGATTCTGGACGCCTCGCTGCAAAGGGAGAAATCGTGACAATTGATTGGGACGAAAAAAAGGCCCTGCTACAGGAACCGAACATCGCGAAGGTAACCCAACTTTGCGAAGAACTGATGGAAAAGAAGCCCGGTTCCACCGTCCCCTACATCGACCCCGTCCATGACGAAGACGAGTGCAGAATCATCAGCCTTCAGGCCAGCCCCGGCAAGGGCACCGAATCCGGGTTCGTCTCGCTCTACAACGACGACGAAGCAGCGCGCCGCGCCACCCAGATCTACGAACTCGCCGAACTGGATCCGCAGTATGTCATGCCGTGGAACGCCTACCCCTGGATCCGCGACAGCGGCAGCCCGTCGGCGCTGAGCGTCCAGGAGAAAACCGACGGCCTGCGCCCCTTCCGCCAGTTCCTCAAGATCAATTCCCGCGTCTCGGCTGTCATCGCGCACGGTACGGACGCTTCCACGTTCCTGACTCTCTTTGAGAAGACATACCACTCGTCGCTGAAGAACAGCGGCATCAAAATCTACAAGGCCTCCGCCCTTGGCGGCAGGGCCTTTGCTGTTTCAGAGACCAAGCAGGAAGAACTCCTGGCCAAGAGCGTGGAAACCTACCGTGATGCCATGCAGCGGGCAGGGATCCAGCACCTCTGAGGCTGCACAATCGCCGCCGGACTACGGTGCCTCAAACAGGCGGCGCCGGTGCTTCAATTCCTTGACCCACGCCCGGGTGGTCATCGCCGGGAAGGGTGACCCGCCGTCGCCGCCTGCCATGGAAGCATTCCCGAGGGCGAAGGCCGTCCCCGCCTCTAGGTCGGCCACGAGCGGACCGGAGGCCTTCAGCGCCAACTCCACCACCGTGGCGGCCGCACGCACCGGCAAACCCAACCCGGTTGCCCAGTCCAGGAAATGCCGGCGGGAGATGCCGGTCCGTTTGCCGCCCAGGGTGAGCGCCAGGGTCTTGTCCCCGTAAACCACGGTGGAGGGAATGTCGTACACCGGGGCGATCCTCCATTCCCCGGCCGGGTCCTGCACCATGGACACGTTCTTGGCGTGCAAGTCGCCATTGCCCGTGAGCCAGGCAAAGGCGGCCTGCAGGGCGAGGTTCCGCAAGGCAGGCAGCGGCGCCGCGCAGTGATCGGCCAGCGCCCTGCAGACCTGCCCGTAGCCCACGTTGTACTTGTCCGCGGGGTAGAGCTTGAGCACCTGGGCCCCGTCTTCAACCGCAAGGCGCTGGACGCCGTCCGGGCCACCACCAGGGAGCGGAACACGGTCGAAGCGTTCCACCAGAAGCCCGGGGCGCCCGGCGACATCGTGGATGAGCTGGACCCGGCCCAGGGGAATCCGCAGCTTCGCGGCGTACCGGAACATGATGAACTCGTTCTCCACCACATGCGGGAACTCGGGGGCGTTGAGTTTGAGGATGAACCGCTTCCCCGCCGTGGCCACCGGCAGCGAGATCATTCCGGCGGAAAGCTTGTCCTGCACCCCGGCGAGCGCCACCGGATCGATCAGGTCGGGGTCTCCGATGAGCTGGTCGAAATCCACCGGCTGCCCGGGATCCAGTCGCACGGCATGCTCGTCCGGGTCCAGCGGCTCCCCATGCCCAACCACCTGGACGTCGCCCACCGGATTACCGCCCGCCGCGATGAGCAGGGAGAGGTCGTCGTCGGCGCTGGCCTTGATGGACCGCCGGAGTGCGTTGAGGCGGCGCCCTTCGGGCAGCAGCCCCGTGAAGTAGGGCGGAGCGGCACCGGCGGCGGACAGCACGGGTTGGTCCGTAAGGGGCAGTGAGCTGGCGACGGCGGGCCTGCCGGATTCCAGGTAGGCGGGCAGGTAGCTGAACCGCGTGCCGCCGTCGTGCCGTTCCAGCCGGGCGGCCAGGACACCGGCCTTGTAAACGTCTGCCACGCGGTGCCTCATCCGCCGGTTCCACCGTCCCCGGCTGCAGACCGTATGAGCGTCCGCACGGCGTGGCTGGTTTGTGGCGCGACCCGGAGTTGGAGCCCCACGGCCTCCAGCAGGGCAACCAGCGAGTCCACTTGGACACTTGGCTTGCCCTGTTCCACGAAGCGGACGAAGCGCTCGGAGACGCCGGCGATGTCCGCCAGGTCGCGCTGGTTGAGCCGCAGGGCCTTGCGCCTGGCGCGTACCTCTACCGCCACCTGCTCCATCAGGGATTCAGCCACCAAACCTCCTAGGCACGATCGTGCCGATTACGGCCAAGGTAGCACCGTGGGAGTGAAAAGATAAGTCCCCGGAGCGGAAAGACGGTACGTTCGTACCGATTTACTGGCCAGCCAGCTACGCCAACTGTCAGGAAATTTCCAGGCGCGCAGGCGCATACTCGTAGGTACCTGACCGCCGGCCAAAGAAGGCTCAACCGTGACGTTCGCCCCCACACCCATTCGGCGCTGCGACCGCGGCACTGGCCGCGCCCCGGTTCTCCGATGTGGTGTTCAGCCCGGCGCCGCGGGCTTAAGGTTGCTGCCATGACGGGGTTCATCGACGGCCTCCTGAACGTCAGCCCCCTGGTGGCGTACATCGCGGTGTTCTGCCTCGTCTTTGCCGAGGACGCATTGTTCATTGGCTTCGTCATTCCGGGGGAAACCGCGGCCGTCCTGGGCGGAGTGGTGGCCAGCCGGGGCGAAGTCCAACTGGGCGCCATGATGGCCCTGGTGGTCACCGCCGCGATCGTGGGCGACAGCGTGGGTTACGAGGTGGGCAAACACCTGGGCAGCCGCATCCTGAAGACCAGGGCACTGGCCCGGCACTCCGGGAAGCTGCAGAACGCCCAGGACCTGCTCCGCCGGCGGGGCGGGTCTGCCGTATTCCTCGGCCGCTTCACCGCCTTCTTCCGGGCGGTCATGCCCGCCCTGGCCGGAACCTCGCGGATGCCGTACGGCCGCTTCCTTGCCTACAACGCGGCGGGCGGCCTGGTGTGGGGCATCGGCTTCGTCCTCCTGGGCTTCCTGGCGGGCAACTCCTATGAGGCCGTGGCCCAGGCAGCCGGCCGGGACATCGCCGTCGTCATCGCCGCAGTGGCGGTGGCCGCGCTCGTTGCCTGGCACTTCCGCTCACGGCGACGGCGGCAGCACCGGCGCGACACAGGGCAGCGGCAGGACCAGGGAAGGGCTTGACAGTGACTGTGACCGGTGCCATATTTAAGGCGTGAACCTGTCAGACAGCCGGACAGCAGGACAGCCTGCTTACCGTCCCCTTGCCCGGCTGAGCGCTGCCGAGGCGGTGTTCAACACCATCCGTACGGACATCGAGTCCGGCACCATCTCGGTGGGCAGCAAGCTCAGCTCGGAAGCCACCCTGTCCCAGCAATACGGGGTCAGCCGCTCGGTCATCCGCGAAGCGCTCCGCTCCTGCACCGCCTTGGGCCTGACGGTTACCCGGACCGGCAAAGGCACGTTCGTCATTGCCGGCAAGGTAGCCAACGACCTCACCCTGGGGCAGTACTCGGCGCGGGACCTGACCGAGGCCCGCCCGCACATCGAAGTCCCGGCCGCCGGACTTGCCGCACAGCGGCGCACCCCTGAAGAACTGGAAACCCTCCGCGACATCGTGGCCGCCATGGCCACCGAAACCGACCCCGAGTCCTGGGTGGCCCTGGACTCCTCCTTCCATGCCGCCATCGCCCGCGCCAGCGGCAACAAGGTCTTCGCCAGCGTGGTGACGGACATCCGGGATGCGCTGGCCCACCAGTCCGAGACGCTGAATATGGTGGCCGACCGCCAGCACGCCTCCGACGTGGAACACCAGCAGATCCTGGCCGCCATCGAGGCAGGCTCCGCGGACAACGCCCGCGCCGCCATGGCCCACCACCTGGAAGCCGTGGGCGCCGCCCTGGACTCCATCCTCAACAACTAGACACATCCAACCAACCCTTCCAAGGACGCCATGCCATCCCCCGTGTTTTCCGCTGCCCACACCGCTGCCCTGGGTGAGGCGGCCCTGCCGCATCACGCCCCGCTGGTGGCCGCCGTCCGTGACGGCCTCGTGGAGAGCGTGCACTACGGCTCGGCAATCGCCCTTGCGGCTGACGGATCCGTGGCAGCAACCGCCGGTGATCCCCAGGCGCCCTTCTACCCGCGGTCCGCGCTTAAGCCGCTCCAGGCCGTAGCCATGGTCCGGGCCGGCCTGGAACTTCCGGCCGACCTCCTGGCCCTCGCCGCCGCAAGCCACTCGGGCTCCGCCGCGCACCGCGATGGCGCCCTCCGCATCCTCCACCTGCACGGGCTGGCTCCCGCCGACCTCGAGAACAGCTCCGACCTCCCCTACGGCACCGCCGAACGCGAGGACTGGCTGCGCACCGGCGGCCGACCCACGCAGATCACCCAGAACTGTTCCGGAAAGCACGCGGCCATGGCCGCGACCTGCGTGATCAACGGCTGGGCCGTCCGGGGCTACCTGGACCCCTCCCACCCGCTGCAGCAGCTCGTGGCGCAGACCGTCACCGACTTGACCGGAGAAAACCCTGCCGCACTGAGCACCGACGGTTGCGGCACCCCGCTGTTCGCCCTCACCCTGGGCGGCATGGCCCGCGCCTTCGGCCGGATCGCCCGGGCGGCTTCCCTTGCAGCCACGCACGACGGCGGGCCCGGGTCCGGAAGCGCGGAAGCCGCCGTCGGGCTGGCCATGCAGCAGCACCCTGACATGGTGGCCGGTGAAGGCCGGGACGTCACCGACCTGATGCGGCTGCTCCCGGGCTCCGTGGCCAAGGACGGCTTCGAAGGCGTCCAGCTGGTGGGCCTGGCCGACGGCGGTGCCGCCGCCGTCAAGATTTCCGACGGCGGCGACCGCGCCCGGATGCCCGCCACCGTCCGCCTGCTGGCGGCACTGGGCGTGGACACCGGGCCGCTCGCCGGCATCGCCACCGCCCCCGTCCTGGGCGGCGGCCACCAAGTGGGGCAGCTGCTGGCCACCGATTTCCTGGATACCACCCCGTCCACGCCCGACAACGAAGCCCTGTGAGGACCCCCATGACCATCATTGACACCGCAGCCGACATCCGGTCCGAGCACGACCTGCTCGGGGACCGGGACGTCCCGGCGCACGCGTATTGGGGTGTGCATACGCTCCGTGCTGTGGAGAACTTCCCGATTACCGGGCAGAAGCTGTCTTCCAACATGCACCTGGTCCGCGGCCTGGCCGCGGTCAAGCTGGCCGCCGCCCGCACCAACCGTGAACTGGGACTGTTGGACGCCGAACGGGCTGACGCCATTGAGCAGGCCTGCCACGATGTCATGGCCGGGCGGCTCGCGGACCAGTTCGTGGTGGACGTTGTCCAGGGCGGTGCCGGGACGTCCTCGAACATGAACGCCAACGAGGTCATCGCCAACCGTGCCCTGGAAATCCTGGGCCACCCCAAGGGCGACTACGCCAGGCTGCACCCGAACGACCACGTCAACCTCAGCCAGTCCACCAACGACGTGTACCCCACGGCCGTGAAGCTGGGCACCATTTTTGCCGCCCGCGAGCTGCTGGCCGCCCTCGAAGAACTTGAGGACGCCTGCGCCGCCAAAGCCATGGAGTTCCGCACCGTGGTCAAGATGGGCCGCACCCAGTTGCAGGACGCCGTCCCCATGACCCTGGGCCAGGAGTTCGGCAGCTACGCCGTCACCATCGGCGAGGACCGGCTCCGCCTGGCGGAGGCCGAACTGCTGATCCACGAGATCAACCTCGGCGCCACCGCCATCGGCACCGGCCTGAACGCCCCTTCCGGGTACGCCGACACAGCCTGCCGGCACCTGGCGGAGATCACCGGCCTGCCGCTGGTCACCGCCGTCGACCTGATCGAGGCCACCCAGGACGTGGGCGCCTTCGTGCACCTGTCCGGCGTGCTCAAACGCGTGGCAGTGAAACTGTCCAAGATCTGCAACGACCTCCGCCTGCTCTCCTCCGGCCCCCGCGCCGGTTTCGGGGAGATCAACCTTCCCGCCGTCCAGTCCGGCTCCTCCATCATGCCCGGAAAGATCAACCCGGTCATCCCCGAAGTGGTCTCCCAGGTCGCCTACGAGGTCATCGGCAACGACGTCACCATCACCATGGCCGCCGAAGCCGGGCAGCTCCAGCTCAACGCCTTCGAACCGATCATCGTCCACAGCCTCCACAAGAGCATCTCCCACCTGGAAGCAGCCTGCCGCACCCTCACGGCCCGCTGCATCAGTGGAATCACCGCCAACACCGACCACCTGCGCCGTACCGTGGAGCAGTCCATCGGCCTGGTCACCGCATTGAACCCCCACCTCGGCTACGCCACCGCCACCGCCATCGCGCAGGAAGCCCTCGCCACCGG
>NZ_JBHVVN010000021.1:37482-52082 GCF_042882685.1 Pseudarthrobacter sp. NPDC058196 | reverse complement strand
GACGACGGCGGGACGTCCCGCCGTCGTCCGCCCACCCCGGGCGTTGAACGCACAGGCCGGCGCCGGAATACTGGAAGGCGGATCAACCTGGCGTAAGGCGGTGGCGGCAATGAGTGGCGGGGCAGCGGGTTTCCGCAAGCGACTTGAGCGGGCAGTCGAGCTGCGTTCATACCGCGGCGCCGGCATCAGCGCCGAGGAAGAAGCTGCGCTGGATGCCCTGGACGCGCAGGAGCGCGACAAACGCCGGAAGGTCAGCGACGCCGCCCGCGCGGAATACCTGGTCCGCGATGCCATGGCTCAGGGCAAGTTCGACAACCTCAAGTACGCAGGCAAGCCGATCCCCGGCCTCGGCGAATCCTATGATCCGGACTGGTGGGTCAAGGGACTGATCCAGCGGGAAAATATCAGCGGCCTGGGACCGGCGGCCATCCTGCTCCGCGCCGAGGACGCCGAACTCGACGCCACGCTCGACGCCCAATACACAGAGCGGCAGGTCCGTGACCACTTGGCGGACTTCAACAGGCGGGTCATCGACGCGCGCCGGCAACTGCAGGGCGGGCCGCCGGTCATTACCAAGCCGCGCGACGTGGAAGAGGAACTGGAGCGCTGGCGGAGCCGACGGGCAGCGCGCGCTGCGGACGTTCCCGCGGAGCCTGAGCCCGCGCGTTCCTGGTGGCAGCGGCTGTGGAAAGGGCAGGGCCAAGGCTAGCGCTTTTTGCGGCGCAGTCCGTTCCCGCGCCGCTATCAGGGCTTCGGTGTCGGATTTGCGCCGGTCATCGATGCGGGCGGCGGCGCGAACGGTGCGGCCGGATACAGCGCCGCCACCTTGAGCATGTAGTTGGCCCACTGCGGACCGGCAATCATGTAACCGTCCAGGCTGGGATAGAACGTGCCGTTGATAGTGACGTTCTGGCCGGCCCGCTTCTGGCCTCCCAGGGCATCCCCGAAGAAGGACGCGGTGACCAGGCCGGTGGTGTAGCCCACCACCCAGGTGGAGCCGTTATTGTTCGACGTGCCGGTCTTGGCCGCGGCAGGGAACCTGTCCTGCACCTTCGGGTTGATCCACACGCCGGAGCCCCGCTTCAAAACGTCCTGCAGCACCGAGTTCACACCGCGGGCCACGTCCGGTTTGACGGCGTCATGGCAGTCCGGGGCCTGTACGGGAAGGTTCGCGCCCGCGGCATCACGGACCTCCACCAAGGCGATGGGCGAGCAGTAGCGGCCCTCGGTGGCGAAGGTCGCAAAGGCGTTCGCAAGGGTCAGGGGCGCGACTCCGGTGCCGCCCAGCAGGTTGCCCAGTTGGTGCATGTTGACCGGCGCGCTGTCCAGCCCGCTGTGCAGGCCCACCGAGTCCACCATCTTCTGGATGCCACAGAAATCGAGCTGTGCTGCCGAGGCAAACGTGGCGGTATTGATCGAGTTGTACAGGCCGTAATTAACTGGCATAGGCCGGTAGAAGCCGTCTTCGGCATTCTGCAGGTCGTCGGCCGCGCCAAGCGTGGGATTGTTTTGCGCTGTGTCATAGGCGCCCAGCACTTTGCCGCAGCTGTCCTTCCACGGAAAGTCGAGGGGATAGACCCGGCGTGACGCGTCCACCACCGCCGTGAGGGCCTTCCCCTCGTTCAGCCACTCGGCAAACGTGAACGGCTTCATGGTGGACCCCGGCTGGAACCCGCCCGCCCCGTTGAGGTCATTGCCCCGCGCGTCCCTGGCATCCACGTTGAAATTCAGGTTCGTGTCGAACTTGCCGGGTTGTGGAAGGAATACGGTGTTCTGGGCCATCGCCAGGATCTTGCCGGTGCCGGGCTGGATGGTTACCAGGGATGCCGCCCAGCGGTCCGGATTGGCGCCCGCAGTACCGTCCACCTGTGACTGGGCTGCGGCCTGGAGGCGGCTGTCCAAAGTGGTCACGATCGTGAGTCCGCCCCGGTACAGCCGCCGCTCCCGTTCGGCCCCGCCTTGCCCGAACGCGGGATTGTTCAGGATCAGGTGGGAAACGTAATCGCAGAAATACGGCGCCATGGCGGCATTGGCGCACCCCTGTTCCTGGGGCGTGATCTTCAATTCGATGGGAGCGGCCACGGCCTCGTCATGCTGGGCCCGGGTGATCTTGCGCAGGCGCAGCATTTCGGACAGGACCTGGTTCCGGCGCACGGCCGAGTTGTCCGGATGGGAGGCCGGATTGTAGAACGTGGGGCTGTTCACCAACCCGGCCAGCAGGGCTGCCTGCGGCAGGGTGAGGTCCTTTGCCGTGGTGCTGAAGAAGTAGCGGGCCGCCGCCTCGATCCCGTAGGCGTTGCTGCTGAAGAAAACGATGTTCAGGTAGCCCTCAAGGATCTGGTCCTTGGTGTACTTCTTCTCGAGGGCGATGGCCAGCTTCATCTCCCGCAGTTTGTCCCCGAGGTTCTTCTGTCCGCTCAGGACCACCGCATCCGGCCTGTCCTGTGAAAGCTGCGCTTCATTGAGGACGTTCGTAACGTATTGCTGGGTGATGGTTGACGCCCCTTGCTCGCCGCCTTTGGTCAGGTTGGAAAACAGTGCGCGGAGGATGCCCTGCGGATCCACCCCGGCATGCTCGTAGAACCTGCTGTCCTCGATCGAAATAATGGCGTCCCTGATAAAGGGTGACATCTGGTCCAGCGGCACCCGTACGCGGTTCTCCGCGTAGAGGGTAGCGATCGGCTGGCCGTCGGCGGTCAGGACTTTGGTGGCTTGCGACGGCGGCTGCACCGTCAGTTCCGCGGGCAGGCTGTCAAAGAATCCAATGGAAGAGCTGACGCCGAGGCCCGCGGCTGCCACCGCCGGAACCACCAGGCTGGCAACCAGTACGCCACACAGGATGCTGGCTGCAAAAAACCCCAGGAGCCGTCCCATGGCTGCGCCGATTCCGTGCCTGCGCTTCCGCTTCCTCGCCATTCCTCAGCCCTCGTGCTCCAAGGTGTGAACAGGATACGCCGCCGGCCAACGGCGTACCAGATGAGTGAAGGTCAGGATTTAGTCACGGCAGGAGTCTTGACCAGCGATAGTTAACGACATATCGTTAACTATCGCTGAATCAATCAGCGAGTTACCTGTATTGAAAGGACGATGCCGCTATGAAAGGCATATTCGACGACAAGCACCCCGGCCCGGAATTCGCTAAAGGCCGCTTCGAGCGGGGGAGGGCCCACAGGGGCCCGCACGGGCACCGGGGGCCAGGGTTTGGGCCCGGCTTCGGTCCTGGTTTTGGACCTGGTTTTGGACCGGGCTTTGGTCCTGGGTTCGGTCCCGGTTTTGGCCGTGGCGGCCGGCGCGCCAGCCGGGGGGATGTCCGCGCGGCCATCCTCTCCCTCTTGGCCGAGGCGCCCTCCAACGGTTACGGGCTGATTAAGACCATTGCCACGAAGACCGGAGGCATGTGGCGCCCCAGCCCCGGATCGATCTACCCCACCCTCCAGCAGTTGGTGGATGAAGGCCTGATCAAGGCGCTCAGTGAGGGCCGGGGAACAGAGTTCGCGCTCACCGACGACGGCAAGGCCTATGTGGCAGAGCATGCAGAGGAGATGGAAAATGCCTGGAACGCAGAGCCCGACAGCGCAGACCGGGACTTCCACCAGAGCATTGGGAAGCTGATGGGGGCCATCCATCAATTCCGTACGGGTGTTACCGAGGAACAGCGCGCTGCAGCCGTCGAAAAGATGGATGAAACGCGCCGGGCCCTCTACAAGATCCTTGCTGACTAGGCGCTCCGGGCGGTCCGGGCCGGCCGGCGCCGGTTCCGCCCGGACACAAACTCCGGGAATGGGGTTCCTGCGCGGGGGAGCTACGCGAAGGCGTCTTCCTTGGCAGGTACCTCTTCCTTGGCGGGCACCTTGGCCTTGGCCGGTGCCGCGGCGGCGTGGGCAGCATGGTGGGTCAGCATGTGGCTCAGAGTGCTGAAGCCGGAGCCCATCTCCCCGAACGCGTAGGCGGTTTCCGCATGCTCGGACAGGTCCACGCCGGCGGTCTCAGCCTCATGGCTGACACGGAACCCGACCGTCTTGTTGATGACCAGGCCAATGATTGCCGTTCCGAAGCCTGAGAGCAGCAGGGTGACGACGACGGCGGCCGCCTGGGCCACCAGCTGCTGGACGCCTCCGCCGTAGAAGAGTCCGCCGCCCTGGCCGTCTACGGGCAGGGCAATGAATCCCAGCGCCAGGGTGCCGATGAGGCCTGCGCCCAGGTGGACTCCCACCACGTCCAGGGAGTCATCGAGGCCAAAGCGGTACTTGAGGTCCACGAACACGCAGCAGGCGACCCCGGCAACCAGGCCCAGGCCTACGGCAGCGAGCGGGCTGATGTTCGCGCAGGACGGCGTGATGGCTACCAGGCCGGCAACCACGCCGGAGGCGGCACCCAGGGAAGTCGGGTGCCCGTGCCGGACCTTCTCGGTCACCAGCCAGCTCAGCATCGCCGCGGCGGGGGCTATCAGGGTGTTGACCCAGATCAGCCCGGCCTGCTCCACGCTGGTTGCGGCGCCGCCATTGAAGCCAAACCAGCCGAACCACAGGATAGCTGCGCCCAGCATGATGAACGGGATGTTGTGCGGGCGGTGGTTGGGGTCCTTCGCGAAGCCGTGCCGCTGGCCCACGATGATGGCGAGCACCAGGGCAGCGGTGCCAGAGCTGATTTCCACCACAGCGCCGCCGGCGAAGTCGATGATCTGGCCGAAGATTGCCGTGACGGCGCCGCCTGCACTCATCAGGCCGCCGCCCCAGATCATGTAGGCGAGGGGGCAGTAGATCACCGTGATCCAGACGGGCACGAAGAGGGCCCAGGCACTGAATTTGGCGCGGTCGGCGATGGCACCGCTGATCAAAGCCACGGTGATGATGGCGAAGGTGGCGCTGTATCCGGCCTTGAGGAGGTCCGGAGACCCAATAAGGTTCTGCAGGCCGAAGCTGGTGAAGGGATTGCCGAAGATTCCCAGCACGCCGTCGCCGGTGGTCATGGAGTAACCCCACAGGACCCAGACCACGCCCACGATGCCGGCGGAAATGAAGCTCATCATGATCATGTTCAGGGCGGCCTTGGCGCGGGTCATGCCGCCGTAGAAGAGGCCAAGGCCAGGAGTCATCAGCAGTACCATCGCGGCTGAAATCATCAGCCAGACGTGTTGGGCAGTGATTTCCACCGGTGGGTCCCTTCGCAGCGTGAACGTTGTGCGGGGCCCTTTTGGCCCCGTGGCATTTCCCCCGCGGTCTATTTTTCGTGCCGCGTGTTTCAGCCAGTGCCGCTTAAAGTTGCGGCTGCGTTACACAAATCGCTCCTGCGTGAAGTTCACGTATCAGCCATGTTTCGGGAATGTAAACGCGCCCCCACCGTGACGGTTCCTCCTGGTTGCCGGCCCCCGCGATACTGCGGAATTCGCGGGGGTTCCGGCTGTTCCAGGGGTGAGAACCCGCCGTCGTGCGTCTTTCGCCTTATGTTTCCGCGCCGTGAACGGCGATTCGCCCGTTCAGAAGCGGCGGGCGTTGGCCAGGACCGGCAGTGTGGCGCGCACGGAGTCCACGGACGCCGGATCGATGTCGACGACGGCGAGTTCAGGCTTTCCGCCGAGTGACACCAGGGCGGTCCCCAGGGGTGTGACAACGGCGCTGTGCCCGATTCCGGTGGGCGCCGCACCTGCGGGGCCTGCGCCGACGGTTTCAGGATCGCCTTGGGCGCACGCAACCACAAACGTGGTGCTGTCCAGCGCCCGGGCCCGCACCAGCAGGTCCCACTGCTCGGCCTTGCCCTCACCGGCTCCCCAGGACGCGCACACGATGTTTACGTGTGCTCCTGCGTTGGCGTTGGCCGTGAACAGTGCCGGGAAGCGGACGTCGTAGCAGGTGGCAAGTCCGAACACGGTGCCGTCGAGCTCGAACGTTACCGGCGCCTCACCGGCGTCCACCGTCTTGGACTCGGTGAAGCCGAATGCGTCAAAGAGGTGGACCTTGTCGTAGGACGCTTCCACACCGGGGCCGGTGACCAGCAGCGTGTTGCGGACGCGCCCTTCCGCTCCAGGGGTGAACATGCCTGCCACGATGGTGATGTCCAGGTCTTTGGCGACGCGGCGCACCTCGCTTGCCCAGGGGCCGTCGAGCGGTTCGGCAATATCTTTCAGTGAGTGGCCGAAGGCCCGCATGGCTGCCTCCGGAAAGACCACCAGCCGCGCGCCGGCATTCTTGGCCTGGGCCGCGTAGTCCCTGATGATGCCGAGGTTGGCCGCGGTGTCGGCGCTGCTGATGATTTGGGCGATGGCGATGCGCATGGAAGATCTCCGATCTGTTGTATACATAATGTATGGTAAAAATTTCGGGTTCGGCCGCCTCGGGCCGCGAAAAGGCGTACGCCTACCTGCGCGAGAACGTCCTGACCGACCCGGAACTGCAAGGCCGCTTCCTCAACGAGCAGGAGCTTGCGGCTGACATCGGGGTGTCCCGCACTCCGGTCCGCGAGGCGCTGTTGTTGCTGGTCTCCGACGGGCTGGTGGAACTCATTCCGCAACGGGGCGCCTACGTTCCCGTCGTCACCGGCCGGGAGATCTCCGAGCTGATGGAACTTCGCGGCGTGCTGGAAAGCCATGCCGCCAAGCTTGTCATTGACGAACACCGGGTGCCCGCCAGGCAAATGCAGGACACCCTGCAGCAGCAGTCGCAGATTCCGAACAACAATTACGCGGACGACGCCCGCGAATTCATCCGCCTGGACACGCTCTTCCATCAGCAGCTCATCGACGCCGCCGGCAACGAACTCATTTCACGAACGTACAGCAAGCTCCATGTGCGCCAGATCCTGGTGGGCGTTGCCGCGCTGTTCCGCACCGGAGGCAGGCGCCAGGCGGTATGCGCCGAACACCAGGACATCCTCGATGCCCTGGTGGCCGGCGATTCCGCCCGTGCCAAGGAGGCTATCGACCATCACCTCGCGGTGACGCGGGACATCCTCCTGCGGACCTGATCACCGGGCTTCGCCCGCGCCGGACACGCGCGCCGCTTCGCCGTCCGCCCGGGACCCGGCATTGCCTTCCAGCAGCAGGCGGTAGTCCTGGTCCTCCACAGTGTTGTTGTCCCGGCCCAGGGCGAGGCCCACGAGGGTCACGGCCGCTGCGACCGCCACGTAGACCGCCACTGGAATCCAGGTGCCGAACTGCGAAAGCAGGAGGGTGAACATCAGTGGTGCGATGGCCCCGCCGATGACGCCTGCGAAGGTGTAGGCGAGTGAGCTGCCCGTGGACCGCAGCCGCGGAGAGAACTGCTCCACGATGAAGGCTGCCTGCGGCCCGTACATAAAGGAGTGCGCCGCCAGCCCCAGGACGATGCCGACGATCAACATCGGCTCGTTGTTGCCGCCCAGGACACCAAAGAAGACGAAGGTCCAGACGGCGCCCACCACTGCACCCACGCCATAGACCAGCCGCCGGTTGAAGCGGTCCGAGACTGCGCCCGCCAGGGGAATCATGAACAGCTGGAAGGCCGAGCCGACCAGGACGGCGGTGAGCACCTGGTTCCGTTCGTAGCCGAGCGCCTGGATGCCGTAGGTAAGGGTGAAGACAGTGAACAGCGCGTACAACACATCCGGTCCTACACGGCACAGGATGGCGGCGATCAGCGGCCGGAGTTCCGTGCTGAACACTTCCCGGATGGGTGCGGCGGGCTGCTCTCCATGGGCCTCGATCGCCTTGAAGATGGGGGTGTCCTCCAGCTTGAGCCGGATCCACAGGCCGAAGCCGACCAGGAGCGCGGAGACCAGGAATGCGATGCGCCAGCCAAAGCTGATGAACTGCTCTTCGGTGAGCATCAGGGTCAGGACCGCCAGCGCGCCGTTGGCCAGCAAATTCCCGGCGGGCGGACCCACCTGCGCGGCCGAGGCCCAAAAACCCCGCCGCTGCGGGTCGCCGTATTCGCTGGAGAGCAGCACTGCGCCGCCCCATTCGCCGCCCACGCCCACGCCCTGGGCGAAGCGCAGGAGCACCAGGAGGATCGGGGCGGCAATGCCGATGCTGCCGTAGCCGGGAAGGACGCCGATCAGCACCGTGGCCACGCCGATGATCATCAAGGTGGTGACCAGGACTTTCTTGCGTCCGATCCGGTCGCCGAGCCGGCCGAAGACCACGCCGCCCACGGGTCGTGACACGTAGCCCACCGCGTAGGTGGAGAAGGCCAGGACGGTGCCGGTCAGGGGGTCCGAGGACGGGAAGAAAACGATGGGAAACACGACTGCCGCGGCGGCCGAATAGACGGCGAAGTCGTACCACTCCAGGGCCGTGCCGGTCAGGCTCGCCGCAAACGCCTTGATCAGGCCCTTGGGATGGATCGGCGGGCCCGGGTGTGCCGCTGCGCCCGCAGCCGAAACCGGAGAATTGCTCATTGTGTCCTCCACAGTGGATTTTTTGGGGTGACGCCTGTCACGCTGGCGTTAAATGTATACATTACGCATACTGGATGTACATTGGCGACTGTTTACGGTTTCCGGTTTGTTAATTTTCCCGCGGTGCACCGGCTCCGCGGCCTTCGAAAAGGACGGCACCATGACGGCTCTCAGCTTTGAACTTCCCGACGGCAGCATCAAGAACGTGCAGGTCCGGCATCTCCTCAACGCCGGCTACGCAGGGCGTGAGCAGGATGAGGTGCAGGCCCACATCGCAGAGCTGGCCGAGCTTGGCGTCCCCGGCCCCACCACCACTCCGGCGATGTACCCCGTCTCGCCCTATCTCGCGCAGCAGGTATCCGAGGTCCGGGTCCAGCATGGACGAACGTCCGGCGAGGCGGAATGGGCGCTGGTCATCACCGACGACGGCGTCCTGCTCACCGTCGCCTGCGACCACACGGACCGTGAGCTCGAAGTGCACGGTGTGGCGTGGAGCAAGAACGCCAGCCCTGACGTCCTGGGCCGCAAGGCATGGCGGCTTGACGATGTGCGGGACCACCTGGACCGCATCACGTTGCGCGGCTGGGTAGGGGAGGGGGAGACCCCGGACACCCTCATCCAGGACAGTTCCCTCGAGGCCCTGCTGACCCCTGACTACTGGCTGGAGGTGCTGGCTGCGCGCGGGCTCAACCAGCCGGGCACCGTGCTGATTTCCGGCACTGTGGCGATGACGGGCGGCGTCAACCAGTTCGCCCGCAGCTGGAAGGTGGAGATGGCGGATCCGGAGACGGGAGAATCGCTGGACGTGCAGTACGTCGTGGAGCAAATGCCGCAGCCCATCGGCTAAGCGCTCCAGCAGGCTGCGTTCAGGGCATAAAGAAAGGTTCCGCCGCCCCAACCGGGCGGCGGAACCCGTCCATGCCGCAAGGCTACTGCCGGTAGCCCTCCACTTCCCTGATGGGGCGGGCCTGGGCCTCGTTGGGATTTTCGCCGGAGTCCTTTTTGGCCCGCCGTTGTCGCAGCAGGTCCCAGTATTGGTCCAGGCTTTCTTCCACGTACTTCAGGCGTGCCTGGTCCGGCGCCCGGCCTCCAGTGGACCCCTCGCGCAGCGCATGCTCCTCTTCCACGAGGGCCTGGATGTGCGTCAAAATATCCTGATCATTCATTGCGCTTCCCCTCACTCCGGTCCGGTCACCTTCAGCGTACGTAGCTGGTGCTGAAGCCACCAGTCCCCGCGCTGTACCATCGATTTCATGCCCACTGCGCTCGATATGGCAGGTCCCATCCTGGAAGTGCTGACCTGGTTGTGCCTGCCCGCCGGACTGGGACTGCTGATCTACACCGGGGTCCTCCGCCGCTTCGTCCACCCCTGGGACGTGGCCGAAGCCGTGGTGTATTCGGACTCCACCGGCGTAGGTTTCCGCTGGTACGACCGGAAGCACCAGGTGCACAACGCCCCCATGTCCCCGTACGACATCAGGGACATGGCCGTGGGAGACACGTTGCCCGTCTACTACCACCCCAAACGCCCCACCCAGTGGCAGGCCACCGCGCCGGAAGAGGCGGGCAGGACGGCGTCGGTCCTTGGCCGCTGCCTGACGGCCATCGGCACCGTGGCATTGTTGGGCGGCTTCGTCCTGCCGATGTTCTAGCCTCCGCCGCTAACCCGCCGCCACCACCACAATGCCCAGGGCGCCCAGGACGACGCCCGCGACCGCGGTCCAGAGCACGGCCGAAAGGTCCGCTTCGATACTCTCCCCGGCCAGGCCGTGGGACCTCGCCCGGTAGCGGCGGCGCTGGGTGAGGTAGATGGCCAGGGCGGCGCCCCCGGACACTGCCGGGAGCATCAGGATGGGTGGCCCGTAGGTGGGAAGCCAGCGCAGGAAGAAGGCGCTTGCCGTCACCAGCGCCAACATGGTCCGGCCCCAGGCGAGCGCCGTCCGTTCGGGTTGGAGGCCCGGATCGCCGTGCGGCCGGGGTGCGCCGGATGCCATCAGCGCAGAAGGATAAAAACCAGGACGACGGCGGCCGCCAGGGCGCCTGCCCCGGCCAGCAGGGGGACGAAGAAGGGCAGCGGAAGCGGTGCTTTGTTGCGCATGCTCCGCTCCACGCGAAGCCACCGCACTGCGGCGCCACCGCTCAGCATCATGCCCATCAGGAGCAGGATGATGGCCAGCCCTTTGCGGACCGGCTCGATGAAGAGGCCTGATGTAAAGGCCTCGATGGCAATGCCACCGGCCAGCAGCGCAAGGGAGGTGCGGATCCACGCGAGGAAGGTGCGTTCGTTCGCGAGCGTGAATCGCGGGTCCGGTTCCTCGCCGCCGGGCAACAGCCGTTCGGCGAGCCGTCCGCGCGGCGACGGGGCGGCTGGGCCCGGCGTCTGCTCACTGTTGGTCACGGGCCCAGTGTAGCCGCGCCGGCGAAGTACGGTGTCCGGTCAGGCCGCCCTGCGCCCGCGAACTCGGGGTATCCCCACCGGGACAGGCCCAGCCCACCGGTCCGGACGGAAACCGTCGAACGCCATCCCCCAAGTGAGGGAACCGGCCACTAAGCGGCGGCCAGGATGAACAGCTCGATCGTCTTGAAGATGCTGGCGGTTTCTTCCGGAACATCCACGCAGCCATCATGCCGGCAGGGAATGCAGGCGGTTGCCGGACGGTTGGGGCAGGTATGGAACGCATTGGATTTCTTTCCTTCGGACACTGGGGGCCCGGCCAGGGTTCCCGCACCAGGACGGCGGCCGACGCCCTGCTCCAAGGGATTGATCTTGCGGTAGCTGCCGAAGAACTCGGCATTGACGGCGCGTTTTTCCGCGTCCATCATTTCGCCCGCCAGCAGGCCTCTCCCTTCCCGCTTCTTTCGGCCATTGCGGCGCGCACCAGCCGCCTGGAAATCGGCACGGGCGTCATTGACATGCGCTACGAGAATCCGCTGTACATGGCGGAGGAAGCGGCTGCCGCCGACCTGATCAGCGGCGGCAGGCTGCAGCTGGGAATCAGCCGCGGCTCACCCGAACCTGCCCGGGACGGCGCGTCGGCTTTCGGGTACCGGCCGCAGCCCGGGGAGACCGACGCGGACATGGCCCGGCGCCATACGGCCGCCTTCCGCCAGGCCATTACCGGTGCGGGCGTTGCCCAGGCAGACCCCCGGTACGCCGGCGGCGCCACCGGACTCCTGCCCGTCCAGCCCCAGTCACCGGGTTTGGCGGACCGGATCTGGTGGGGTGCCGGCAGCCGGAAAACCGCGGTGTGGGCGGCTGAACTCGGCATGAACCTGATGAGCTCCACCCTGCTCACCGAGGACACCGGCGTTCCGTTCCATGAACTCCAGTCCGAACAGATCCGGCTGTTCAGGGAGGCGTGGGCCGCGGCAGGACATGCTCGCACCCCACGGGTGTCGGTCAGCCGCAGCGTCCTTCCCATCGTGGATGACGAGGACAACTACTACTTCGCCGGCAGCGCGCTCCGGGATGGCCGCGACCAGGTGGGCGTAATTGACGGCTTCACCGCAAGGTTCGGCAAGAGCTATGTTGGCGCGCCCGATCTTTTGGCGGAGCAGTTGGCGGCAGACACCGCGGTGCAGGCGGCTGATACGCTGCTGCTGACCATCCCCAACCAGCTCGGCGTGGAGTTCAACGCCAAGCTCCTGGGCACCATCGCTGAACACGTCGCGCCTGCCCTGGGATGGAGCCGCCGCTGAAGCCGGGGAACTTTCGGTGTGACCCAACCGTTACTCTTAAAGAGCGTGGTGGGGGCTTCGCGCCCCTACTACTGTGTGACTGCGGAACGGTCATATGACGGAGAGAGAGAAATATGGCTCACACCGCCTTAGGCTTGATCGCATGATCCGGCTACGACAGCTGGCCCAGGCGGCCTCTGTGCTGACCACGCCTCTGGCGCCAGAGGACATCCTGTCCCTGTTCAACCCTGTTTACTCGGCCCGGCAGCTCCGGGGCGTCGTGACGCGCGTGGTCCAGGAGACGGCCCAGTCAGCCACGATCTTTTTCCGTCCCGGGCGCGGCTGGAAGGCGCACCTTGCCGGGCAGTGGGCGCGCATCGGCGTCGAACTCGACGGCGTGCGCCACTGGCGTTCCTACTCCCTCAGTGCCCCGGCCGGGAAGGACCCCGCCATCACCGTTACGGATGTCGGAGCTGTGTCCGGCACCCTGGTCCGCACCACCCGGCCGGGCGATGTCTTGTTCCTCGCTCCGCCGCAGGGTGATTTCGTTCTTCCTGAGCACCCCCGGCCCCTGCTCATGGTCACGGCCGGCAGCGGCATCACTCCGGTGATGTCCATGATCCGTACCCTTGTCCCGCGGCGGCCTGATGCCGACGTCGTCCTGGTCCATTCCGCCCGCACCCCGGGTGACAGCCTGTTCCGCGAGGAACTGGCCGAACTGGCGGACCAGTTCCCCAACTTCCGGCTGGCGCACTGGTACACGGGCGAACAGGGCCGGATGGACTTTTCCAGCACCCGTGAGCTGGACGAGATCTGCCCCGACTGGAAGGAACGGTCAGCCTACGCCTGCGGCCCGGACAGCTTCCTTGACGACGCCGAAGCCCTCTGGAAGCGGGCCGCCCTGACCACCCGCGCGCCAGGGACGGACGTCGCAGTGGCCGGAGACGCCGGCAACCTCATGATCGAACGCTTCAACACCACGTTCAACGCCGGTGTAGGGCATGACGGCGGCCTGGTCACCTTTGAGGCGTCCGACCGTGAGGTACAGGCCGACGGCGACACCCCCATCCTGGACATCGGCGAGGACGCCGGGGTCCTGATGCCCAGCGGGTGCCGGATGGGTATCTGCCACAGCTGCCTCACCCCCCTCCTCGCCGGCCAGGTCCGCGACCTCCGCACCGGGGAAGTCCATGGCGAACCCGGTGAACTTATCCAAACGTGTGTCTCGGCAGCCGCCGGACCCGTCAACCTCGAAATCTGAGGAGCACCACCGTATGTCTGTAATCTCACCCGCCAAGGCCACGGCCACGGGCAGCTCAAGAACGCGCCCCGGAAAGCTCGCAGAATCCGGCAGCCCCACGGTACGGCCCCCGGCGGCAGCGCACCTCAGCGACGAACAAGTAGCGGAGCTGGGCCGCGAGCTCGACGCCATCCGGGACGAGATCCTGGGCAAGCGCGGCGCGGAAGACGCCGCCTACATCCGCCGGATGATCAAGATCCAGCGCGGGCTTGAAATCTCCGGCCGTGCCGCCCTGCTGGTCAGCAAGAACAAAGCTGCCTGGGTAACCGGCACCACCCTCCTGAGCCTGGCCAAGATCCTGGAAAACATGGAACTCGGCCACAACATCCTGCACGGCCAGTGGGACTGGATGCGGGACCCGGACATCCACTCCACCACCTGGGAATGGGACTTCGTCACGCCCTCGCGTTCCTGGCAGCACACGCACAACGACCTCCACCACCGCTGGACCAACGTGGTGGGCAAGGACAACGACGTCGGATACAACCTCCTCCGGATGGACGAGAACCAGCCGTGGAAGCCGATCAACCTGGCCAACCCGCTGTTCAATGCGATCCTTGCTCCGGTGTTCGAGTGGGGCATTGCCATCTACGACCTCGAGCTGACCGAGTACAAGGAAGGCACCAAGTCCAAGGAGGCCCTGCTCAAGGACCTCAAGGCCCTCGGCCGCAAGGTGATCACCCAGTTCACCAAGGACTACGCCGCCACCCCTGCCTTGGCCATGCTCACCGGCTCCGCGAAGCAGGCGCTGTTCGGCACCATTGCCGCCAACGCCGTCCGCAACGTATGGGCCCACGCCGTCATCTTCTGCGGCCACTTCCCGGAAGGCACCGACACCTTCACCGAAGAAATGGTGGAAGGGGAAACGCGGGGCGACTGGTACGTGCGCCAGATGATCGGCTCCGCCAACATCTCGGGGTCCAGGTTCATGCACCTCATGACCGGCAACCTGTCGCACCAGATCGAGCACCACCTCTTCCCGGACCTGCCCTCCAACCGGTACGCAGAGGTGGCCCCCAGGGTCCGCGAGATCTGCCAGCGCTACGGCCTGAAGTACACCACCGGTCCGCTGCTCAAGCAGGTGGGTTCGTCCTGGGCGAAGGTATTCAAGCTGGCGCTCCCCGGCAAGGCTGCCCGGGCCTAAAGGCCACAAGGAAAAACGCAGGACGTGGGGCGGGCGGGGGTCTCCGGCCGGGCCCCCGCCCCGTGGGCCCGACCCCCGGGGGTGGGGGGCCCCGAGCCAGGGGTGCAG
>NZ_JBHVVN010000021.1:0-37472 GCF_042882685.1 Pseudarthrobacter sp. NPDC058196 | reverse complement strand
CCGGCGGGCGCGGTACTACCTGCTCATCTAAACACCGCCCTCGGGGGCCGTGCCGGAGATCTCCGGCAGGGCCACGTCCGCTTGGCCCCTAGCGCCGGGTTTCGGGCGCCAGGAGCATGTGGTCCAGTTTCGGCAGGGCATGCCGGAGCCTGTGCTCCGCGCGGTCAAGAGTCTCCGCCGCCTGCGACAACCTGGTATCGGCCAGTTCCAGGCGGGCGGACCCCTGCAGCCGGTGGCCGGACCACCGCAGCTGCAACTGCCGGACCGCGAGGACGCCGGGAGTCTCCGCCATGGCGGCCTCGGCGAGCTCCACCAGTTCCGGTTCGATGCCGTCCATCAGCCGCCGCCCGATGCTGCGGACCGTCCCCCACAGCAGCACCATGATGGCGGCGGAAATGACCAATCCCACGATCGGGTCCGCCAACGGGAAACCAAGCATGACGCCAACGGCGCCGATCACCACCGCCAGGGACGTGAAGCCGTCCGTCCTGGCGTGCACACCGTCGGCCACGAGCGCCGCAGAACCGATCCTGCGCCCCACCCGGATGCGGTAGATTGCCACCGCCTCGTTGCCCGCGAAGCCAATCAGGCCCGCCGCCATTACCCACCCCAGGTTTTGCAAGGTTTGGGGATGGATGAGCCGGTCAACTGACTGCCAGCCCGCCACAATGGCCGAAAGGGCCACCACAGCCACGATGAACAGGCCTGCCAGGTCCTCTGCCCGGCCATACCCGTACGTGTACCGGCGGGTCGCCGCCCTGCGCCCCAGGATGAAGGCAATCCACAGCGGCACCGCGGTCAGCGCGTCGGAGAAGTTATGGATGGTGTCCGCGAGCAATGCCACCGAACTGCTGAACAGGGCCACCAGGAACTGCAACAGCGTGGTGGCCAGCAGGACGAACATGCTGATCTTCAAGGCCCGGATGCCCTCCGTGCTGGCTTCCATGGCGTCATCGATGGAATCCGCGGCATCGTGGGTGTGCGGCACGAACAGCTCGAAAAGCCAACCCTTGAAACCGGAATGGTGATGGTGGCCGTGGTCATGTCCGTGCCCGGCGTGGTCGTGCGCATGGTCATGATCGTGATCGTGATCGTGCCCATGGTCGTGGTCGTGATGGTGGCCGGCGTGGTCGTCGTCGTGATGGCTGTGCGCATGCGGAGATTCCTGGTGCGGCCCGGTCATGAGGCGTTCCTCTGTGCGTGGTGGGCGGGTGCGCGGTGGTGCGCCGGCTCGCCGCCGAGCGCGTGTTCGGCCTGGAAGATGGCGTCGGCCACCAGTTGCCGGGCATGTTCGTTCTCCAGCCGGTACAGCACCCGCGTCCCGTCCTGCCGCGTGGACACCATCCTGGCAAGCCGCATTTTGGCCAGGTGCTGGGACACGGCGGCGGGGGATTTGCCTACCGATTCGGCCAAGGCACCCACTGCCATTTCGCCGTCGCGCAGGGCAAGGATGATCCGTACCCTCGTGGCGTCAGCCAGCATCGAGAAGACCTCCACGGCCAACTCCACGTACTGGCTGTCCGTTCCCAGCGAGCAAGCGTTCTTATCTGCATTCATGCGCATATAGTGTCACAATGCCGTCCACCCCGCATGTCAGCGGCCTGCCTGTTGGCCGGCCGACGGCAGGTGGGCCGGCGCAGCCACCTACCCTGGGGCGGCGGCGGGACGCCTGTCGGCTCCCCTTGCCGGTCCGCTCAGCAGAGGGAGGTGCCGGTGGTGCGGGGCTCCTGTGCCACGGGTATGGGGCACAGCTTCGCGGCCAGCGCTTCGAGCTCCCGGGGGTGGAAAGGCTTGGTGAGGTAGGCGGCCGCCCCGGACGCCATGCCGGCCAGCACGTCGTCACCCTCCGAACGGGCTGTCAGGAACAGCAACGGGGCGGAGCTCCTGGCGCGGATGGCACGGGCAACAACGTGCCCGTCCATGTCCGGGAGGCCAAGGTCCAGGGTGACCAGGGCAATGCCGGGGCCGGACGCCTCGGCGATGGCCTCCGCTCCGGTGCCAACGGCTTTGACCACGAAGCCTGCACGTGAAAGGACTACCGAAATCAGTCCGCGGATATCGTCGTTGTCCTCAACGACAAGGCAGGTGCGCTGCTGTTCCATCCAAGCCCCCCGGCGAAAAAGTTGGCAACAGTCTATCCGCGCCGTGCCGGTTATTCGGGGCCTTGGCCTTATCCGTCGTAATGTGTCCGCGCAGGGCCCTGGCCCAGGGAGTGGACCACGGCGGCGGCCACATCGTGGAGTTTGGAATTGCGGGTGCTTGACGCCGTCTTCAGGATGTCGAAGGCGTCCTGCTGGCTGCACCGGTTCTGGGCCATGATGATCCCCACCGCCATGTCAATGACGGTCCGGGTTTCCAGGGTGGCGCGCAGGTTCGCCGCCGTTTCGCTGAAGTGCGCAAAGCGGATCGCAAGGCGCAGGGCCAACGAGGTTTGGCTGACGAAATCCTCGGCGAATGTCAGGATCCCGCCCTCGAAACTGTGCGCACGGCCGGAGTACAGCAGCAAGGCTGCCTTGGTGTCGCCCTCCAGCCGGAACGGGAGCGCCGCGACGGACCGGATCCCCTCCGCCAGCACGGCTGAGGAGTAGTCCGGCCAGCGGCCCTCAGCGGTGAGATCCGGGACGTGGACAGTTTCCTGGCCTGTTGCTGCCGTCATGCCCGGTGTGTCGGTGAACCGGTGCTCAAACCGTCCAATGGCCCGCGCTTCATGGCTGCTGCTGGCAACCGTGGTGCCCTTCCGCTGCCTGAGCAGGGTGACGGCGCACAACATCTCATCGCCGGGTTCGGACAGGTTGCGTGCGGAGACCTGCACCAACTCGTTGAGGAAGTCCTCGACGTCGGAGCTGTCCAGGACAATTTCATGCAGGTACTCGGTAATGGAGGTATCGGGTTTAGCTGTTGACTCGCTGGCCACTGTTTCTTGGTGCCATTCGCTCAGGTCAAAACGAGCCGGCAACACACAAACGCCCCGCAACGTAGGCGGGGAACCGGTGATGGTCGCTGGATCGAAGAACTTTCCAACGGCCCGCTGCTAAACCGATAACCAGAGTATATACATCCGCAAGGAAGGCGAAACGTCATGTCCGCAGGGCCGTCACAGCGGGACGCTGGCGCCACGCAGGGGGTAACCGGCACAATGAAGCGGGAGCCGGCCACCGGATGCGGCGCCAACCCAAAGGCTGCCCGCCGGGGAGGACAGGAACATGACCAGGCTTCTTATCATCGGCCCGCCGGGCTCCGGCAAGGGAACCCAGGCTGAACACCTGGCCCGGCACTTCGGGATCCCGGCCGTGTCCACGGGAGATATCTTCCGCAGCAACGTCAGCCGGAAGACGGACCTGGGGAACCAGGCTGCCGAATACCTGGACGGCGGCCATTTCGTTCCCGACCACCTCACCAATGCCCTCGTGAAGGACCGGCTCCTTGATGGCGACGTCAGTCACGGTTTCCTGCTGGACGGTTACCCGCGCACCGCGCCACAAGCAACGGAACTGGACAATATGCTCGCCGCCCAAGGCCACGGTCTTGATGCAGTCATCGAACTGCAGGCTCCCGACGCTGAATTGGAAGAGCGCATGCACCGGCGGGCGCAGGAACAGGGGCGCACCGACGACACCATCGACGTCTTCCGCCGCAGGTTGGACCTCTACCACCGCCAGACGCATGAAGTAGTCTCGGTGTACGCGGGCCGGGGAATCCTGGTATCCGTCAACGGCAGCGGGGATCCGGGGGAGATTACCGCGCTGGCGATTGCCGCCGTCGAACAATTCCTGGCAGCACCGCGACGGCCATCCTGACCGGAACAAAGCATGGTGAACTCGAGCAAAAGGAAACACTGATGAGAATTGCGGTTACAGGCGGAAGCGGAAAACTTGGCCGGCACGTGGTGCGCCGGCTCACCGACGACGGCCACCAGGTCCTCAACCTGGACCGCGCCGGTACCCGGAGCCCGGGACTGCTGGTGGTGGACCTGCGCAACTACGGCCAGGTGGTGGATGCGCTGCTGGGCGTGGATGACCGCCATGACGGGTTCGATGCCGTGGTGCACCTTGGTGCCATACCCGCCCCGGGCATCCTTCCGGACGCCGCGACGTTCGAGAACAACATGCTCTCCACCTACAACGTCTTCCAGGCGGCGCGACGGGCCGGCATCAAGAAGGTGGTGTACGCCTCCAGCGAGACCGTGCTCGGCCTGCCGTTCGACATCGACCCGCCCTACATTCCGGTGGACGAGGAATATCCTCCCCGGCCGGAGAGCACCTATTCCCTGGTGAAGACCCTGGAGGAACGGATGGCGGTGGAACTGACCCGCTGGGACCCGGAGCTGAGCATCACCGGGCTGCGGTTCTCCAATGTCATGGACGAATCCGACTATGGGCGGTTCCCTTCCTTCGATGACGACGCGACGCTGCGCAAGTGGAACCTTTGGGGCTACATCGACGGCAGGGACGGCGCGCAGGCAGTGGCCCGGGCACTGGAGAATGCGACGCCGGGTTTCGAAGCCTTCATCATCGCCAACGCAGACACCGTCATGAGCCGCTCGAGCGCCAGCCTGGCCGCGGAGGTCTTTCCCGGCGTCCAAATCACCAAGGAATTGGGCGAGCACGAAACCATGCTCTCCATCGACAAGGCCCGGCGCCTGCTCGGCTTCGAGCCCGAACACAGTTGGCGGAACCACGCAGCAGTTCCCCTTGGCGAGGCCGGCGGCAACGGCTAACGCCGGCGGGTGCCAGCGGCCGCCGCGATTGCCGGCCGCATGATGGAGTGAATGGGCCTTCACCGGGATAGTGTTCAGCCTAAGCATTTATCACGGCGCAGGGACAAGGCAGCACATTGGTAAAGAAATCAGTACGGTCCGGGGGCGCGGAACACAACGCCGGCAAGTGGCGTACCTTCAACGAGAAGTTCGTGGTGGAGGAGCGCTACGTGGATGTGGCGGACCGGCGCGGCCTGTACCGGGCGTCGGTCATCCTCTCGGTGGTGGGGCTGGCGCTCTTTATCGCCATCCTCGTCAGCGTGGTGCAGTCCACTGGATTGACAGTTGCCGACGAACCCGTGCATGACTGGCTGCTGACCACGCGTTCCGGAACCGTCACCGCCATCATGATCTTCCTGGCGGTGTTCTTCGGCCCTATTGCCCTGCCCATCATCGTGCTGGTGGTGATCCTCGTCTGGGGCTTCGCGGCCAAACATGCCTGGCGGCCCATCCTGCTGGCGTCCGCGATGCTGGCCGGCGTCATCGTGTCCCAAATTATCCTCCACATCGTGCAGCGTTCGCGGCCGCCCGTGGACCAGATGTTGTTTGGCGCGGACCAGACTTTCTCGTTCCCCTCTGGGCATGTCCTGGGTGCCTGCGACTTCCTGCTGGTGGGCGTGTACCTGATCGTCTCCCGGCGCCGGAGCCGGCGGGCCGCCGTCTTCGGATTCATTGGCGCCGGAATCGGAATTGTCCTGGCGATCGCGAGCCGCCTGTACCTGGGCTATCACTGGCCCACTGACACCTTGGCGTCGTTCTCCCTCTCGCTGGTAATCCTCGGCGGAGTCATCGCCCTCGATACCTGGCGGACGGCCAGGATCGAAGGCGAACCTGTCACCGGGGAGTTGTCTAAAGCGGAGTCACCGCAGGAGTGAACCGGCGAGCAGGACCGGTTCAGTCCCTGTCCCGCTAGGGCCCGGACCGCGCCCGCTTCAGCGCCCGGTGCAGCTTAAGGTTGGCTGCCTCCAGTTCCAGGACTTTGGCAACACCGGCGAGGTTCAGGCCCTCCTGGAGGAGCTCGCCGATGCGGAGCAGCACGGCGATGTCCGCCTCGCTGTATTGACGCGTGCCGCCTGCGGTCCGGGCGGGCGTCAACAGCCCCTTGGCCTCGTAAAGCCTGATGTTTTGCTGCCCCGTGCCCGTCAATTCCGCCGCAACCGAGATCGCGAACAGGGCGCGTGGGCCGCGGGCGCCGCCGGCTGTAGGGTCCGCCATGGGTTCTCCCAAAAATTCCGCCGAATAGGGTCTTGCCCAAGTTTCCCACTGGTGCTATAAAAAATCTACATTCACCACCATAGATTGATGGGTGGTGGGTGGCCGGATATCCAACACCTTGACGCTGAAGGAGTGGGAAATGATGTTGATGCGTACGGACCCGTTCCGTGAGCTGGACCGGCTCGCGCAGCAGGTTTTGGGAACCGCCGCCCGCCCGGCAGCCATGCCGATGGACGCCTGGCAGGAAGACGGCGAATTCGTGGTGGCGTTCGACCTTCCCGGCGTGGACGTGGACTCCGTGGACCTGAATGTGGAGCGGAACGTCCTGACGGTGCGGGCCGAGCGCCGGGACCCCACGCAGCCCAACGTGGAACTGGTGGCGTCCGAACGTCCCCGCGGCGTGTTCAGCCGCCAGCTGATCCTGGGCGACACCCTTGACACCGAGAGGATCAAGGCCGCCTACGACCAGGGCGTCCTCACCCTGCGGATCCCCGTGGCCCAGCAGGCCAAGCCGCGCAAGATCGAAATCCAGACCCAACAGGGCGGTATGCAGCAGATCGACGCCTAGGACCATGGCCCTGCGCCGGCGCCCTTGCCTCCGGGCTGGGACGCCGGCGGCCAAGGGCCGGCACAGGCGAATCCATCCAAGGAGGCGGAACACCCCATGAGTGAGTGGCGGCGCTACGATTCACCCCTGATTCCTGCATTCCATGAGCGCTTTGAGCAGCGGTGGGGCGAGGGAACGGCGCCGTTCCTGGACCCCGAGGCACACGAGCAGCCCATGCCGCGGGCGCAGTGGATCAACCCGTCCACCGGCGCTGCCTTGGCGGTGGTCCCGATCTGGACGGCCGATGAGGCGCAGCAGAGGTCCTTCGGTGTGTTCTACCTGCCCCCTGCCGGCGATATCTGGGTCCTGCGGCCGGGCTACACCGGTTACCTGGAACCGTCCGACGGCGACACGGAGCATCTGGTGACCCTGCGCAATGACGCCTTCCGCAAGGCGGTGGCGCACGCCAAGGAGTTCCTCTTCGGCTCGCAGTAACCAACGATGCCGGCAAAAGGAGTTGCTGCTCGTCAGCCGGTCCCTGCTGTGTAATCCTGAGACGTACCCGAACCACCGCAACAAAGGCTGGCCTCCATGCACAAATCCGCCAAGGACCTCGCAGCAATTATCCCTCCGGGGTTCACGCTTGGCGTCGCCACCGCAGCATTCCAGATTGAAGGGGCGCTCGACGAAGACGGCCGCGGCAAGTCGGGCTGGGAGGTGTTTGCCGCCAAGCCGGGGGCGATCGTGGGGGACCACAGCCCGGCCGTCGCTACCGACCATTACCACCGGATGCCGCAGGACGTTGCCCTGCTGAAGCAGCTTGGCGTGGACTCGTACCGGTTCTCCCTCTCCTGGCCGCGCATCCAGCCTGGCGGAACCGGCCCGGTAAACCGGGCCGGCCTGGCGTTCTACGACCGGCTCCTGGATGAACTCCTGGCCAACGGGATTTCGCCCATGGCCACCATCTACCACTGGGACACGCCGCTGGAGCTGGACGAGGCGGGGGGCTGGATGAACCGGGACATGGCCTACAGGCTGGGGGAGTATGCCAGCCTCGTGGCCGACGCATTCGGCGACCGGGTGGCCCGCTGGGTCACCATCAACGAACCGGCAACGGTAAGTGCCAACGGCTACTCCCTGGGAGTGCATTCGCCAGGCAAGGAGCTGGCCTTGGGCGCGTTCCCCACTGTCCACCATCAGCTGCTCGGCCACGGCCTGGCGGTCCAGGCCCTCCGTGCCGCGGGGGTGCCGGGGGAGATCGGGATGACCAACGTCTACTCTCCCATGGTGCCGAACTCCATCAACCCGCTGGACAAGCTCAGTGCCGGCCTGATGGACCTGGGCCAGAACCGGCTGTACGCGGACCCGGTCCTCACGGGCAAGTACCCGGACCTCATCCGGGCGGCCAAGTTCTTCAGCTCCTTCGAGCATCCCGAGGAGGACATGCAGATCATTTCCCAGCCGCTGGACTTCTATGGGCTGAACTACTACATGCCCACCAAGGTCGCCGTGGGGCCGGGCAGCGGTGCGGTGCCGCCGAGCATGGCGGAGGCGATGGGGAGCGACCTCAACGCAGCAGGCGGCGGTACCACACCCTTCCACGTCGAGGCATGGCCGGAAGCGGACATCACCGCCTACGGGTGGCCGGTCAAGCCCGAGTACATGGCGGTCGCCTTGAAGGAAATGGCGGAACGGTACCCCAACCTGCCTCCGGTGATTATTACCGAGGGCGGGGCGAGCTTCGAGGACATCATTGTCCGGGACAAGTCCACCAACACCACGTTCATTCCGGACGAGCGCCGGCTTAAGTACATCTCCGACCACCTCGAGGCCGCACTGAAGGCAACGGCCCCCGGCGGCGAAGCCGAATCGGTGGACCTCCGCGGCTACTACGTCTGGTCGTTCCTGGACAACTTTGAATGGTCCGCCGGGTACAGGCAGCCGTTCGGCCTCCTGCACGTGGACTTCGAAACGCTGGAGCGGACGCCCAAAGCCTCCTACTTCTGGTTCCAGGAGCTCATCGAGGAACGCGACCTCGCTTGGGCTGCGGATGCCGCCATCGCGCACGCTGTTGGTCCGGATGGCCTGGACGGCAGTGAAGCGCCCGACGACGGCGCGGCGCTGGGTGCGAGCGCATAGACCGTCCGGGGCCGGCCTTGCTTCGGGGTCAGCCCCGGAGCAGGTCCAGCATGGCCAGCTGCTTGGCGATGCCTGCGCCGTCCGGGGAGTAGATCCACGGAACCCTCGATGAGGTGTGGTCGCCGTCCTCCGAGTGGCCGCCGGCGAACACCGATTCGCTGACGGACAGCTGCCGGATGGCGATGGCCGCCACCTTGTCGGCGTTTTCTGCGGCGAATGCCGAGTAGATGGCTTCGTCGTGCTGCCCGTTGTCGCCGATCAGGAGCCACCGCATGTCCGGGAATTCCTGGGCCAGCCGCTCCAGGTTCCGCCGCTTGTGTTCCTGGCCGCTGCGGAACCAGCGGTCTTGGGTCAAGCCCCAGTCCGTCAAAAGCAGCGCGCCCTTGGGGTACATATTGCGGGTCAGGAAGCGGCCCAGGGTGGGGGCCGCATTCCAGGGGCCTGTGGACAGGTAGATGACGGGGGCGTCGGGATGCTCAATGGTCAGCCGGTCCAGCAGCACCGCCATGCCCGGAGTGGCCATCCGTGCCCGTTCGCTGAGCACGAAGGTGTTCCACAGCGCCAGGAAGGGCCGGGGCAGTGCGGTCACCATGACGGTGTCGTCGATGTCCGAGACGATTCCGAACTTCACCTCCGGTGCGATCACCTGGATCAGCGCTTCTGCCGGTTCGGTTCCCTCAGCGCGCAGGACCGCCGTGTGCCAGCCGGGGGAAAGCCGGACGTCCACTTCGGTGTCGATCAGGCCGCCCCGGTCCGCTGTCATGTGGGTGACGACGTCGCCGATGGTGATCTCGACGTCGGTAAACTGCAGCGGCACGCCGGTGAAGGCCCGCCAGCCGCGGATGTTCTGGTTCCCGATTTTCGCTTCCTGCTCCGCACGGCTTCCCGGCAGCGGCTTTTGCGTCAGCAGGACCCGGCCCAGCACGCGTACCCGGGTGGTGGAACCATAGCCCTGGTATGCGATGGTCTGCGGCACGAAATCCCAGCGCTTCGCCAGCCGGATCCGCAGGCTGTTGACCGCGTCCGAGACCCGGTGGGCCAGCCGGAAGGCCTGGTTCCCCGAGAGCGCGTACTGGGCAAGCACTGCCTGCGTGGGCTTGCGTGCTGTTTTCCGGGCCGGATGCTGGGGAGCCGTGTCCATGCCACCACTCTGCCACAGGGTGGACCGTGGATCAGCCGGCGCCGAGGATCCCCGCAGTGTTTCGGCGTTACGCACGGCGTTCCCGCCGCCGTCGTTGTTGAAGTAGGCGTAGACGTCCAAGCCTCCGCTGTCCCATTCGCGGATCCGGTCTGCCCACCAGTGCAGGTCGGCGTCCGAATATGAGCCGCCATACAAATGCTCGTGGTCGGGGCCGTGCAGCCGGACGTAGGTAAACGGCGCGGTGGTGCGCAGGATGCAGGGCAGGTTGGCGCCGCTCATGATGCAGTAGGCCGCCTGGTGCCGTTCCAACACGGAAAACACCTCCGGACAGTCCCAGCTGGGGTGCCTGAACTCGACGGCAACCCGGATCCATTCCGGAACCGCGGCAAGGAAATACTCCAGCCGCGCGTCGTCCCGGCCCAGTTGCGGCGGCAGCTGGACCAGGAGCACCGCCCGTTTATCCCCCAGTTCATGCCAGCACCGGGCAATGCGTTCCACCCAGACTTCGGGTGCGTACAGCTTGCGGGCATGGGTCAGGCCGCGGGGAGCCTTGACGGACATGTTGAACCCGGGTGGCAGCCGCCTGTTCCAGCCGGTGAAGGTGGTGTCGCGGGGCCACCGGTAGAAACTGGCATTCAGTTCAACCGTGGTGAACCTGGCGACGTAGCACTGCAGCCGGTCCCGGACCGGCAGCCCGGGCGGGTACAGGACGTTCTCCCAGTGGTCGTAGCTCCAGCCGGAGGTACCGATGTGCACTGCCATTCTTCGATGTTCCTACAGTGTTGTGTGGCAGGGTAAGGTCATGGCGCGAATTGAGGATTACGCGGTCGTTGGCGACCTTCATACAGGTGCACTCATCAACAAGGAAGGCTCGATCGACTGGCTCTGCCTGCCCCGGTTCGATTCCCCTGCGTGTTTCAATGCCTTGCTGGACACGCCGGACGCCGGACGCTGGCTGCTGGCTCCGGAAGGCGGTGGTGCCTGTACCCGCCGCAGCTACCGCGACGGCAGCCTGATCCTGGACACCGAGTGGGAGACGCCGGACGGCACGGTGCGCGTCACCGACTTCATGCCGCCCCGGGATTCCGTGGCCGATATCGTCCGGATCGTCGAGGGCGTCAGCGGCAGCGTAAAGATGCACGGCGAGTTGGTGCTTCGCTTCGACTACGGGCATATCGTGCCCTGGGTGCGCAAGGACAAACGGGGACTGCACGCCATTGCCGGCCCGGACGCCGTCTACCTGGTTACTCCCGCACCCCTGCACGGCGAGAACATGCACACCGTCAGCGACTTCACCGTCAATGCCGGCGAGAAAGTGCCGTTCGTGCTGACCTGGGCCCCCAGCCACGTGGGCCGGCCGGTTTCGGTCGAGGCGGAGAAAGTCCTGCACAGTACGTTCGAGTTCTGGCAGGGCTGGTCATCCCAATGTACGGTCGAAGGAAAGTACCAGGATGCCGTGGTGCGCTCCCTCGTAACGCTCAAGGCCCTCACCTACGCCCCCACCGGTGGAATCGTCGCTGCTGTCACCACATCACTGCCCGAACAGCCGGGCGGGCAACGCAACTGGGACTACCGCTATTGCTGGCTGCGGGATGCCACCATGACGCTGCAGGCGCTGCTGGCAGCCGGGTACAAGGCCGAGGCCGCCGCCTGGCGGGACTGGCTGCTCCGTGCCGTGGCGGGAGACCCTGCGGACCTGCAGATCATGTACGGGATCCACGGCGAGCGGAGGCTGCCGGAGATGGAACTGCCCTGGCTGAAAGGCTACGAGAACTCGGCGCCGGTGCGGATCGGCAATGCGGCGGCCGAGCAATTCCAGCTCGATGTGTGGGGTGAGGTCCTCGACTGCCTGGCGCTGACCCGGAATTCACTGCTCAAGCATACGGATGAGGCCTGGGACGTCCAGATTGCCCTGATGGAACACCTGGAGACCATCTGGGACCAGCCGGACAACGGGCTCTGGGAAATGCGGGGGCCCCGGCGGCACTTCACGCACTCCAAGGTCATGGCATGGGTGGCCGCAGACCGGATGGTGAAGGGTGTACGGGAGTCCGGGCTGCCGGGACCGGTGGAGCGTTGGGAGGCCTTGCGGGACCGGATCCGGCAGGACATCCTGGCCAACGGCTACGACGCGGAGCGCAATACATTCGTCCAGTCCTACGGCCGCCCTGAGCTGGACGCCAGCCTGCTGTTGATTCCCAGGGTGGGCTTCCTGCCCCCGGATGATCCCAAGGTGGTGGGGACCATCGAGGCGATCCAGCGGGAGCTGACCCAGGAGGGGTTCGTGCTGCGGTACCGGCCGGAACAGAGCGACGACGGCCTGCCGGGGGATGAGGGCGTCTTCCTGGCTTGTTCGTTTTGGCTGGTGGAGGCCCTCTTGGGCGCCGGACGTCACGAGGAGTCACGGGAACTGTTCGAACGGCTGCTGGAACTGCGCAATGATGTGGGGCTGCTGAGTGAGGAATGGGCGGTGAAAGCCGGCCGCCAGCTGGGCAACACGCCCCAGGCATTCAGCCACTTCGCCCTTGTGACTAGCGCCCTGGAGCTGCATCAGGATACGGTTCGGCGCAGTGACGCTCCCATTCCGCCGGAAGGGGCGCACTCGCGCTGAGGCGGCGCGGGCCGGGGCCGGAACTTCTCCTTCGCAGGATAGATAAGTATACTTACTAACACCTCATGGAGTGCTCCCCAGCACAATGCCGTGATTGACGGAGGAGTGATAGTTGTGGCCGGATTTTTTGAACTCGTGGATGCCCCTGACGGCGGATACCGGATCAGGATGATGGACGGAAGCGGGAACCTGATGGCCATTTCAGTGACTTTCCCGACGAAACGGGCGGCCGTCGCGGGCGTCGCCATGGCCAGGGAGATCGCGGGCACGGGCCTCATCAGGGACAAGAGCCTGGATGGTGCGGGGTCAGTCATTCGCGAACGTGTGCGGCCCGTCAGCTCCCCCAAGGAGGACGCGGCGAAACGAAAGAAAGCGCCTGACGTGCGGCGGGCGGCTGTCAGCTGATGCCCGGCACCGCTTCCCCGCCTAAAAGTGCCAGCCAAGGGGTTCTCTTCGACGTCGACGGGACGCTGATCGACTCGTCCTATATCCACACTGTCGCCTGGTGGGGCGCGTTCCGCCAGTACGGATACGACGTCCCCATGGCCGCCATCCACCACTTCGTCGGCATGGGCGGCGCCCGCCTGGTGGACAACCTCCTGCCGCCGGACCGGGACCGCTCCGAAGACGACGACATCATGGCCAGCCACGGCGCCCTGTACGCCTCACATTGGCCCTCGCTTCGTGCCTTCACAGGTGCAAAGGAGCTCCTCGAGCGATGCCACGCGGACGGCCTCGCGGTTGCCCTTGCCTCCTCGGCCCGGGAAAAGGACCTGCAGGTGATGCGCTCCGTGCTCGACGCGGACGCCTTCATTGACGCCGCCACGAGTTCCAACGACGCCAAGGAAAGCAAGCCTTCGCCGGACATCCTCGCGGCGGCCCTGGAAGCCGTCGGCATTGGCGCCACGAACGCCGTCTATGTCGGTGACGCCGTGTGGGACATGAAGGCGGCGGCTGCGCTGGGTATTCCGGCGATCGGCGTTACCTGCGGCGGAATCAATGCGGCGGAACTGCGCGATGCCGGCGCCGTAGAGGTCTATGAAGGCCCCCGTGACCTGCTGGATAACCTTGGCTCAAGTGCCATCGGCCGGCTGATGGCGCGCCAGGACCACTGACGCGCCCCACGCGGCGGGGTTGCCCGCTAGGTGAGCTTCACCTGGCGGTTCATGTCCTTGTACAGCAGGTAGCGGAACTCGCCGGGGCCGCCGGCGTAGCAGGCCTGCGGGCAAAAGGCGCGCAGCCACATGAAGTCGCCTGCTTCCACCTCCACCCAGTCGTTGTTGAGCAGGTACATGGCCTTGCCCTCCAGGACGTACAGGCCGTGCTCCATGACGTGGGTTTCCGGGAACGGGATCACGCCGCCGGGCTGGAACGTCACGATGTTCACCTGCATGTCGTGGGCGAGGTCGTTGGAGTCCGTGAACCGGGTGGTCTTCCAGACGTCGTCGGTATCCGGCATGGACGTTGGCTTCACGTCCTTCTCATTGGTGACGAAGGACTTTGCCTCGTATCCTTCAAGCCGTTCGTAGGCCTTGCGGATCCAGTGGAAGGATACGACGTCGTCCGAAACGTTTTCCAGGCCCCACTCCGAACCCGCAGCAAGGTAGGCGTAGCCGCCTTCCTCCAGCGTGTGCAGTTCGCCGTCGAGGGTGAGGTTGACTTTGCCGCGGGTGACGAAGACGACGCCTTCGACGCCGGCCTCGAACTCGGCCTTGGGGGCCCCGCCGCCCGGGCCGATTTCCACGATCAGCTGGGAGAACGTGGTGGCGAAGCCGGAGATGGGGCGGGCGATGATCCAGGACCGGGTGTTCGAAAAGCCCGGCAGGTTGGACGTGACGATGTCCGTCATCACGCCCTTCGGGATTACCGTGTACGCCTCGGTCACGATGGCACGCTCGGTGGTCAGGTGGGTCTGCGGCGGGAGTCCGCCGGTGGGGGAGTAGTACTTGCCCATGAATGGGATCCTTTGCCTAGGAGTTGGAAGTGGTGGCGAGCCGCGGGTGTGCCAGGCCGGTCAGCTGCGGAATTCCGACGCCGGCAAGGGCCTGGACTTCCTCGGCACCGACGGCGCCGCACTGGACTCCGCGGAGCACGAACGCCGCCAGGGCCCGGGCGGTGGCGGGCTCGTCCATGACGCCGCCTTCGGTGCGTTCCACGTAGTTGCGCAGCCGGGCCGCCGCGGCGGGCAGGCCCTCGCGGTAGAAGGCATAGGTGGCGGCGAACCGGCTGGCCAGCTGGGCCGGGTGCAGGTCCCAGCCCTGGTAGTAGCCGCGCTCCAGCGACCGCCGGACCAGCCGGCCGTGCAGCTGCCAGGCGTTCTCCACGTTGTCGCCCACCGGGATGATGTTGGTGGACCCGTCGGAGAGCCGGATGCCGGTACCGGCCACGGCCAGCTGCATGACCTCTTTGGCGAAGTCGGCCACCGGGTGCTCCATGGACTGGTACTCCGCGGAGATCTGCAGTGAGGCCGAGTAGTCGTAGGTGCCGTAGTGCAGCCCGCTGATGCGGCCGGGCACGGCGTGCGGCAGCTGCGCCACCGGCGAGGTTCCTCCGGGGCCTAGGATCAGCTGCGGGGTTTCCACCTGGACTTCGAACCGAAGCCGCCCCGCGGGCAGCGAGTGGACTTCCTCCAGACGGGACACTGCGTAGTCCATCGCCAGCACCTGGGCAACGGTGGTCACCTTCGGCAGGGTCAGCACCAGGCCGTCCGGCAGCTCGCCGGCGGCGGCAAGGCCGGAGACGAACAGGTCCAGGGTGCGGAGTCCCCGGGCCCGGGTGGCGGCCTCAAAGCATTTGAAGCGGATGCCGATGAACGGGGGAGCGGACCCGGCCGCGACCGCGCCGGCAACAGCTGCGGCGGCGGCGATCGCGGCGGCGTCCTCGGCGTCGTCGCCCCGGTCCCCGAACCCGTCTTCGAAGTCCAGGCGCAGGTCCTCGATCGGCTCGGCAGCCAGCTTGGCCGCCACGCGGGCGGCCACCGCGCCGGCATGGCCTTCGTCCTGGCCCAGGAGCCGCCCCAGCTTTTCGAAGCCGCCGTGAGCCTCCGTCGTCGCGGTTGCCTGGGTGCCCCAGTCCGCGGCGAGCGACGGCGTGAAACGGTCAGCGGGCACGTACACCGTGTGCACGGGCTGGCGCGAGCCGTCGTCACCGGGGTAGTTCTGCTCCAGCAGCCGGTCCGTAGCGGCCAGCTGTCCGTCGATGTGCGCGAGGTCCGCGGCTGAAAGGGAGGGCTTGGGTGCTGCCATCTCAGCCCACCAGTTCGTAGGCGGGGGTGGTGAGGAAGTCCGTGTAGCCGTCGGAGAGGCAGATGTCCGCGATCAGGTCGCTGGCAGGCTGGTAGTAGCGGCGGAAGGCTTCGTCACCGAATTCGGTCCTGAGCCGCTCGGTTTCCTCGCCGAGGATCCGTTCCACCAGCTCCTTGGTCACCGTGTTGCCGGTGTCCGCCAGGATGGACTTGTTCCTGATCTGCTGCCACACCTGCGAACGGGAGATCTCCGCGGTGGCGGCGTCCTCCATCAGGTTGTGGATGGCCACCGCGCCGTTCCCGGACAGCCACACCGCCGTGTAAGCCACGGCCACATACAGGTTCAGGCGCAGCCCGGCCTCGGTGACCTGGCCGTCGGCGGAGGAGACATCGAGCAGCTGCTCCGCCGTGACCGACACTTCCGGACGCTGCTTGTCCACCTGGTTCGGCTTGTCCCCCAGCACGGAGTCGAAGACCTCCCGGCAGGTGGAGACCAGGTCCGGGTGCGCAACCCATGAGCCGTCGAAGCCGTCGTTGGCCTCGCGGGTCTTGTCCGCCCGCACCTTCTCGAACGCGGCTTCGGTCACTTCCGGGTGGCGGCGGTTGGGGATGACCGCAGCCATGCCGCCCATCGCGAACGCGCCGCGCCGGTGGCAGGTCTTGACCAGCAGCTCGGTGTAGGCGCGCATGAACGGGGCGGTCATCGCCACGGAGGCGCGGTCCGGGAGGACGAATTCCTCGCCGGCATCACGGAAGTACTTGATGATGCTGAACAGGTAGTCCCAGCGGCCTGCGTTCAGGCCCGAGGCGTGGTCCCGCAGTTCGTAGAGGATTTCGTCCATCTCGAAGGCTGCGGGGATGGTCTCGATCAGGACCGTTGCCCGGATGGTGCCCTGGTGCAGGCCCAGGTAGTCCTGGGCGAACACGAACACGTCGTTCCACAGCCTGGCCTCAAGGTGGCTCTCCATCTTGGGCAGGTAGTAGTAGGGGCCCTGGCCGTTGAGCACCAGCTGCTTGGCAATGTGGAAGAAGTGCAGCCCGAAGTCCACGAGGGCACCCACTGCGGGTTCGCCGTTGAGCAGCAGATGCTTCTCCTGCATGTGCCAGCCGCGGGGCCGGGCCACCACGACGGCCAGCGGCGCGTCGGTGCGGAGCCGGTACTCCTTGCCTTCCTCCGAGGTGTAGCTCAGGGTGCCCTGGGCGGCGTCCCGAAGGTTCAGGATGGCGTCGATGACGTTGGCCCAGATGGGGGTGCTGGCGTCCTCGAGGTCCGCCAGCCACACCTTGGCTCCGGAGTTCAGGGCATTGATGGCCATCTTCGCCGGTGACGCGGGCCCGGTCATCTCAACCCGGCGGTCCTGCAGGGCTGCGGGTGCGGGCGCAACTTTCCAGTCGCCGTCGCGCACGTCCTGCGTCTCCGGCAGGAAGTCCAGCTTGCCGGTCTCTGCCACCCGCTGCCGCTTGACGGCGCGGGCCGCCATGAGCTCGTTGCGGGTGCCGGCGAACCGGTTGTGGAGCTCCTCCACGAAGGCAAGTGCCTTGGGGGTGAGGATCTCCTCAGCGCGGTTGATCGGCCGGGGATCTGTGACGGTGATGGCCATTTCTGGTCCTTTCCTTGTGGGGAAGTCGGGCGGTCAGGCGGAGGCCAGTGCTGCCACCGGCTCCTTGGCTGAATCGGGAACGGCAGCCGTTGCCACGTTTGAGGCGTGAGCCGCGGCGGCGACGGCTGCGGCGACGTTGGCGGTCACGTGCGGGTCGAAGATGCTCGGGATGATGTAGCTGGCATTGAGCTCATTATCATTCACCCGGTTGGCGATTGCCTCCGCGGCGGCCACCAGCATGTCCGGGGTGATGTCGCTCGCTCCGACGTCCAGGAGCCCGCGGAAGAGGCCCGGGAAGGCGAGGACGTTGTTGATCTGGTTGGGGAAGTCGCTGCGGCCGGTGGCCACGACGGCGGCGTGCCGGGACGCGATGGCCGGGTCCACCTCGGGGGTGGGGTTGGCCATCGCGAAAACGATGGAGTCCTTTGCCATGGAGGCCACGTGCTCCTCCTCCAGGATGTTCGGGGCGGAGACGCCGATGAAGACGTCCGCCCCCGCCAGGGCCTGGTGCAGGCTGCCGGAGAAACCCTCCCGGTTGGTGTTTTCAGCGATCCAGGTGCGGTGCGGATCATTGTAGGCCTCGCCCTGGTGGATGGCGCCCGAGCGTCCCGCCGCCACAATGTGGCGGGCGCCCTGGGCCTTGAGCAGCTGGATGATGGCCGAGCCGGCGGCGCCGACGCCGGAGACCACGATCTTCACGTCCTCGATCTTCTTGTCCACCACGCGGAGCGCATTGACCAGCGCCGCGAGGGTCACGATGGCGGTGCCGTGCTGGTCGTCGTGGAATACCGGAATATCGAGTTCTTCGCGCAGGCGGGCCTCGATCTCGAAGCAGCGGGGAGCTGCGATGTCCTCGAGGTTCACGCCGCCGAATACGGGGGCCAGGAGCTTGACGGTGCGGATGATCTCCTCGGTGTCCTGGGTATCAAGGCAGACCGGCCACGCGTCCACGTTGGCGAACTGCTTGAAAAGGGCGGCCTTGCCTTCCATGACCGGCAGGGCGGCTGCGGGGCCGATGTTGCCCAGGCCCAGCACGGCGGAGCCATCGGTGACGACGGCGACGGTGTTCCGTTTGACGGTCAGGTTGCGGGCGGCGGCGGGGTCTTCGGCGATGGCCAGGCAGACGCGGGCGACGCCGGGGGTGTAGGCGCGCGACAGGTCGTCGCGGTTTCGCAGCGGGACCTTGGGGACCACTTCGAGCTTGCCGCCGAGGTGCATCAGGAACGTGCGGTCCGAGACGTGCTGGACGGTAACGCCGTCGAGGGCGTTAAGGGCGTCCTTGACCCGTGCTGCGTGGGCGTCGTCGGTGGTGTTGCAGGTGACGTCGACGACGAGGGTTTCGTGGTGGGACTCGGTGACGTCCAGTGCGGTGATTGCGGCGCCGGCCGCTCCGACGGCTGCGGCGAGTTCGCTGGTGGCGCTGAAGCTCGACGGTGCTTCCACGCGCAGGGTGATCGAATTTCCGGGGCTGGGGTTCGCCATTGAATGTCCTCCTGGTAGGCCTTGTCCGGCTTCTGCTCTGATCCGAATATTTTCGTATTATGGATATTATTATCTACTTTATGGAAACACAACCCCTTCGCGATGTGACTGCCGAGGGACATCGCCGCGCGTCCTGCCGTGCTGTATGTTGGGTGGTCTAAGCAACTCTTTTCACGATGCGGATAAGAGTTGTCGGATTCCGAGCCATAGGAGACAACGGAATGGCAGAAAAAGCCTCCGGCGGAGTGCAGTCGGTGGAGCGCGTCTTCGAGCTGCTGGAGCTCATCACGGATGCCGGTGGCGACGTCACGCTCAGTGAACTGTCATCGTCGACCGATTTGCCGCTTCCCACCATCCACCGCCTGCTCCGCACGCTGGTATCGCTCGGCTACATCCGCCAGCTGCCTAACCGGCGCTATGCCTTGGGCCCCCGGCTGATCCGGTTGGGCGAGGGCGCCAACAAGCAGCTGGGCGCCCTGGCCCGCCCCCAGCTCAAAACACTGGTGGACCGCCTCGGGGAGACCTCCAACATGGCCGTGCTTGATTCGGACATGGTGATCTACGTGGCCCAGGTCCCTTCGCTGCACTCCATGCGCATGTTCACGGAGGTGGGCCGGCGCGCCCACACCCACGCCACCGGCGTCGGCAAGGCCATCCTGGCCCAGCTCGACGACGACACCGTCCGCGGCATCGTGGCCCGGGCCGGAATGCCCACCCCCACCGCCAAGAGCATTGGCGACGTCGAAGAACTCCTGGCCGACCTCAAGCTCATCCGCGAACGGGGCTACTCCATCGACGAGGAGGAGCAGGAGCTCGGTGTCCGCTGCTTTGCGATGGCGGTGCCCAATGCCCCCACGCCCACCGCTATCTCGGTGTCCGGCCCGGTGTCCCGGGTGGACGAGAACTTCGCCGACAAGGCCGTCCCAGTCCTCCGCGAGGCCGCGGAGGCCATTTCCCGCGAGCTCAACCGCACCTGATACTGCGGAACTGCTGACGACGCCGGCCCGCACCTTCGCTGGAAGGTGCGGGCCGGCGTCGTTCGCTGTGTCCTTGCTAATGCTCCGATGCCTTGTCGGCTGATTCGATCCGGACTTCCTTGCCGTCGCTGTCAATGAGCTTGCCGTTCTCGAACCTGTCGCCGTCCGCCAGGCAGCGCAGGTCCTCCGCCTTGACCAGCCGTTCGGTGCCCGCGACGAAGACGGACTGGTTGTCCGAATTTCCGGCCCGGAAGTGGTTGAACAGCAGGTTCAGCAGGATGGCCATGACGGCTGCCGAGCTGATGCCGGAGTGGAAGATGGTGCCGAACCAAGACGGGAACTGGTCGTAGAACGTGGGCGCGGCGATGGGGATCATCCCGAAGCCGATGGATGCGGCTACCACGATCAGGTTCATGTTGTTCTTGTAGTCCACCTTGGACAGGGTCCGGATGCCGCTGGCCGCGACCGTCCCGAAGAGCACGACGCCGGCCCCGCCCAGGACGGGCGTCGGCACCGCTGCAACCACCCGGCCCAGGATGGGCAGCAGCCCGAGGACCACCAGGATCACGCCGCCGGCGCTCACCACAAACCTGCTCTTGACGCCGGTGATGGCCACCAGGCCGACGTTTTGGGCGAAGGCGCTCTGGGTGAAGGAGTTGAAGAGGGGTGAAACGGCGCTGGACAGCATGTCCGCGCGCAGGCCGTTCCCGATCCTCTTGGAGTCCACCTTGGTGCCCACGATCTCGCCCACCGCGATGATGTCCGCGGACGTCTCCGTCAGGGTCACCAGGATGACGATCAGCATGGAGATGATGGCTGCGACCTCAAACGTGGGCGGCCCGAAGGCGAAAGGGGTGGGAAAGGCGACGATCTCGCCCTGGCCCACTTTCGAGAAGTCGGCCATCCCGAAAACCAGGGCGATGAGGGTCCCCAGGACCATGGCAAGGAGGATGGAGAGCCGGGAGATGGCCGCGCTGCCCACTTTGCTCAGGAGCAGGACGATCCCCATGGTGCCGGCGGCCAGGCCGATGTTGGCCACGCTGCCGTAGTTCGGAGCCTTGTTGTTGCCGCCCATGGCCCAGTTGGCAGCCACCGGCATCAGCGTCAGGCCGATGGTGGTGATCACGGTTCCGGTCACCACGGGCGGGAAGAAACGGATGATCTTAGAGAACAGCGGGGTGATCAGCAGGCCAATCAGGGAGGCCGCGATGACGGACCCAAAAACGGCTTGGATCCCGCCGCCGCCATGCACGATGGCCACCATGGTGGAGACGCCGGCGAAGGACACGCCCTGCACCAGCGGCAACTGCGAGCCGAAGAACGGAATGCCGACCGTCTGCAGGATGGTGGCGAGGCCACCGACGAAGAGGCAAGCCGCGATGAGCAGGCCGATGTCCTGGGAGTTCATACCCGCGGCGGCGCCAATAATGAGGGGAGGGGCGATGATGCCGCCGTACATGGTCAGGACGTGCTGGAAACCGTAGGCAAACATGCTTCCGATCGGGAGTCGCTGGTCCTCGGGGCGGCCCTGCCGGGCGCCATTTCCGGCGGCGGCCGGTTTCTTCTTGGTGTTCATGGCAGACTTTCTTGGTTCATGGCAGACGTCATCGTCTGGCTAACTGGTGTCTGGCTAACAAGTGTTGTGAAGATGTGGGAGTGGTGCCGGGTTTGGTTTCGACAGGCTCAACCACAGGTGGTTGAGCCTGTCGAAACCATGAGCGTGGCTTCTTAGCAGAAGCCGGCGATGCCCGACCACGCCGCGGGTGCGGCGGTTGCGTCATCACGCTGGACGGTGGCCTCGATCAGGCCGTAGGGCCGGTCGGCGGCGAAGAAAACTTCGTTGGGGTTGTCCAGGCCAAACGGCGAGAGGTCCACCAGGAAGTGGTGCTTGTTGGGCATGGAGAACTTGATCTCGTCGATTTCGCTGTGCGCCTCCAGGACCTTGGCGCCCATGTCGAACAGGGTCTGCTGCAGTGCGTGGGAGTACTTCTCCGTGAAGCCTTCGAGCAGGAGGCCCTTGACGTCGTCGTAGCTCTTGTTGAAGTCCAGGCTGTTGAAGTCGGTTCCGGCCTTGAAGCGCCAGCGGGCCGAAACGTCCGTGGCGAGGATGCGGTCGGTGGTCTCCGGAAGCGTCGTGTAGCGGTCGCGGGGGTAGCCGACGAAGCCGGACTCCGTGGACTTCAGGACCGTCAGGTCCTTCAGCCCGGAGATCAGGTGGCTGGCGGCGCCGTCGCGGACCAGGACCGCGGTGCGGACTTCCTGGCCGTTGCGGACGAATGAGTGGTCATGTTCGCTGCCGTGCGCCTGGATGCGGTTCCAGGCGTACGATTCCGCTTCCCAGCGGCCGCCGGTGACCCAGTCGAAGCTGGAGGTGAAGTGCTCGCCGAGGCGCAGCAGGAACGCCTCCGGCGAACCAATGCCGTCCCGGGCGAAGGCGTAGATGGTGTTCTTCTGGGTGTCCGTGGCCACCACGTGGGCGTTGTCGCCTTCAAGGTGGGCCGCGGCGAAATCGCCCCGCAGCTGCGATGTGACGTTCAGGTCTTCGATCTCGTGGCGGTTGGTGTCCCTGGTGATCTTGACGACGCGGACTTCGGCCTTGCCGTACTGGTTTTCGCCGAGAATGATCTTGCTGCTCATGGTCTTTTCCCAATCTCCGGTAAGTGGAACCAAGGTTCCATCACTGAAATTAAGCGCGCGTTTCAGGCGCGTTTCCGGTGGAGCCGACCCAACAAAAAAGAGCCGGCATCCATTGATGCCAGCTCATTACGACCCTGCCTGCTGCTCCCAGGTTACGTGACGTGCGCCACGAGTTGCCTACCAGCGTACCCCCGCAGGCCGGTGGTGTACATCACAACCTCAAAATCCAGTTTGTGACCGGCGAGCCCGAAGCAAAGCCGCGGGGACCATTGACTCAGCGTCGGAGACCACTCTAGTCTTTTCGTATAGCAAAAATTACTTTCCGTAATACGAAATAAAGAATCGAGGAGGATCAGATGTACCAGCAGGAGTCACAGGCAGTTGCACCCGCGAACACGGCGGGCCACGCGGTCCCGGAGTTCTACCTCCCCCTCGGCGGCGGCACCGATCCGGACTTCTATGTTCCGGAGGACCGCATCCACGAACCAAGCCGCTTCTCGCGCTGGATCTCTGCCCTGCCGGGCTTCGGCCGGCAGCGCTAAGCTCCGGGGCGGCCGGGCCATTCCTTTCCGGCCCAGGGATCGTAGTCCGCGACGAGTTTTTCCTGGGCCGGCCGGTCCGCGTCCGGGACGTGCTGCAGGTTGACCCGCACCCGGTACCAGAGCGAGCTGGACCCCCGCATCCCATCCACCAGAATGTCCGCCGGTTGCAGGGATTTCACGACGACGGCGTGCCCGGACTTCCATTCCTCCAACGCCTTGAGCGCCTCGGGCTTGGTCTTGGTCCGGGCAACCTCGATAAGCGGCATGAGCGACTGCCGGCGGCCGGTTCCATTGCCGCTGCGGGGCGCCTTCTCTGCCGGGCCCAGCTTTTCGGCCAAGGCAAGGAGCCTGTCGAGTGCGCCCACCGCGTCATCGATTCCGGCGTGCGGGTCCCCGATGTCCGCGAATCGCTGCGGTACCGTCTGAACCGTGAATTGCTCCGGCCGGGCGGTGCGGACCTCCTCCCACGTGAGCGGCGCAGACACCCGGGCGTCCGGCAGGGGCCTGACGGAGTAGGCGGAGGCCACGGTGCGGTCCTTCGCGTTCTGGTTGAAGTCCACGAACACGCTCTCGCCGCGCTCCTCCTTCCACCACCGTGCCGTGGCGAGGCCGGGCGCGCGGTTTTCCACCTCCCGTGCAAGGGTTTCGGCGGCGAGCCGGACATCGCGGTACGACCACTGCGGGGCGATCCGCACCAGGATATGCAGCCCCCGTGATCCGCTCGTCTTCGGCCAGCCCACCAGCCCCGTGTCATCCAGGACCTCCCGGGCCACATACGCGACGTCCACTATCTGCGACCAGTCCACGCCGGGCATCGGATCGAGGTCCACCCGCAGTTCGTCCGGGTGCTCCAGGTCTTCGGCCCGCACAGGATGCGGATTCAGGTCCAGGCAACCAAGGTTGATGACCCAGGCCAGGCCCGCAGCATCACGGATGACTGCTTCCTCCGCCGACGTTCCGGACGCGTAATGCAGCGTGGTGGTGTCGATGAAGGGCGGATGGTTCTCCGGCACGCGCTTCTGGAAGAAGGGCTCGGCGTTGATGCCCTTGGGGAACCGCTTGAGCACCATGGGCCGGCCTCCCGCGCCGCGCAGCGCCCCGTCCGCCACGGCCAGGTAATACCGCACCAGGTCGAGCTTGGTCAGCCCCGGATCCGGGAAAACCACCTTGTCCGGGCTCGAGATCCTGACCTCAACACCTTCGATGTCCAGGACCTCGGGCGGCGTCTTTGACGGAGTCATGCCGCCACGGTAGCAGCGGCCCGGATCCGTGTCAGCCGTTCACAGGACCCCGTTTACCAGGCGCTTGGCCGCTGCTGAATGCTCCGCGATGAGCCCGGCGAGGTCCAGGCCGGGAATTTGTCCATCCACGACGCGCCACTGGCCGCCCACCATCACGCGGTCGGCGCGGTCGGCGGCGCACAACAACAGGGCGGCGACGGGGTCGTGGCTGCCGGAGAAGCGCAGGTCATCGAGCTTGAACAAGGCAAGGTCGGCCTGCATTCCCGGAGCCAGCTGGCCCAGCCCGGGCCGTCCCAGCACTGCGGCCGAACCGCGGGTGGCCCAGCCGAGTGCCCGCTCCACCGGGACATCCGCGCCATAGCGGAGGCGCTGGAGGTACAGCGCCTGCCGGGCCTCCAGGATCATGTTGGAAGCATCGTTCGACGCCGAGCCGTCCACTCCCAGCCCCACCGGAACGCCCGCGTCCTCAAGTTCCAGGACCCGGGCCGTGCCCGATGCGAGCCGCATGTTGGAGGTGGGGCAGTGGGCGACGGCGGTGCCCGCCGAACCGAGGCGGCCGATCTCCGCGTCGCTGAAGTGGATCCCGTGCCCCAGCCAGGTGCGGTCCGTCAGCCAGCCGACGCTCTCCAGGTAGTCAACGGTCCGCAGCCCGAACATCTCCCGGCAGAAGTCTTCCTCGTCAAGGGTTTCGGCCAGGTGGGTGTGCAGCCGGACGTCCAGCCGTTCGGCGAGTGCGGCACTCTCGGCCATGATGTCCTTCGTGACGGAGAATGGCGAGCACGGCGCCAGGGCGATCTGGATGACCGCGTCCTCCCCGCGCTCGTGGTACGCGCCGATCAGCCGTTCGCTGTCCGCCAGCACCACCTCCGGTGCCTGGACCGTTGACTGCGGCGGCAGGCCGCCGTCGTCCGTGCCCAGCGTCATGGAGCCGCGGGTGAGTGTTGCCCGCATGCCCAGCCGGCGCACGGCCGCCACCTCGATGTCGATGGCATCCTCCAGCCCGGCGGGAAAGAGGTAGTGGTGGTCGGCGGCGGTGGTGCAGCCGCTGAGCAGCAGCTCAGCGAGGGCGGCGGTTGCGGCGAGCTCCACATCCTTGGGCGTGAGCCTGGCCCAGACCGGATAAAGGTTCTGCAGCCACGGGAACAGCGGGGCGTTGGCCACCGGACCCCAGGCGCGGGTGAGGGTCTGGTAGAAGTGGTGGTGCGTGTTGACCAGTCCCGGCAGCAACACGTGGCTGCCGGCGTCGAACGTCCCGGCACACGGCTCGGACGGCTTCTGTCCGGCCGCCAGGACTTCGGTGATGACGCCGCCGCTGATGACCACCCCGCCGGAGGCGTCCAGGTTGTTGGCGGTGAAGGCGGCCTGCGGATTCCGGATCCAGAGCCGGGGTGCGGGTGCGGCAAGGGGCTGGTGCATGGGATGTTCCTGTCCTGAGCGGTGGCAGTTGTTCCAGCTCAGTGAGGCCCTGTCTGCTGATCCAGGTAGCCGCGGCGGGGCCGCGGATTCGATGAGACTAGCCAGCCCGGGCGCGGGGCGTCAACACCGGCGGGATGTGACTGGGCAAGGGTTAACAAGCCGAAACATGGATTTCACATAGCGAAATTAAATTTCCAGAAAACTATGGCGCGGGCCACAAACCGGTGCTAATCTCGATTCTGCCAAAGGCGGGCACCCGAACCCGGGAAGCTATCTACCAGGCGCAACTTAACCTTCACAGCACATGCTGAAGCCTGGTAACCGTCGCACCTGGTTCTACTGGTCCTTGCACGGCAACAGGCTTCCCGGCAAAAGGAAGTCGCATCATGAGTACCACCGTCACGGCCGAGCAGTTCCTGGCCAGATCCATCCGGCTGGCAACAGCCAACGTCCTGAACAGCGGCGGCCCCTTCGGCGCCATGATCGTCACCGCGGACGGCACAACGTTCGACGGCGTCAACCGCGTCACCGCGGACAACGATCCCACGGCCCACGCCGAAGTCACCGCCATCCGCACCGCCTGCCGCGAACTCGGCACTTTTGACCTCAGCGGCGCCACCCTCTACACCAGCTGCGAGCCATGCCCCATGTGCCTGGCCTCCGCCCTCTGGGCCCGTGTTGACCGCGTGGTCTACGCCGCCGACCGGCATGACGCCGCCTCGGTGGGCTTCGACGACGCCGTTTTTTACGAATACTTCGAAAACCAGGACAGGGACTCCCTGATGCCGGTATCCAAGCTGGAACTGGGCGATCCCCAGGCCCCCGCACCGCTGGAGCCGTTCAATACCTGGAACACGCTCGAATCCAGGATCGACTACTAGACCGGGCGGCTGAGATGACCATCCTGGACCATTCCCACGAGGAGCATCCGGCTCCAACCACCAGCACCTCGCGGCGGTCGCCGCGCACCCCGGCGCAGGCCCCATCCGTACCCGGGCCGACGTCGTCGGGCTCCTTCCTGGACCGCTTCTTCCAGATCACCCGGCGCGGCTCAACCGTTGCCCGCGAATTCCGTGGCGGCCTGGTCACCTTCTTCACCATGGCGTACATCGTCATCCTGAACCCCCTCATCCTCGGCGGGTTCAGCGCTGACAACGCTCCCACCGACGTCGCCGGGGGCTGGTTGTCCGCATCCCAGGTGGGTGCCGTCACCGGCCTCACCGCCGGCGTCATGACCATCCTGTTCGGCCTCATCGCCAACCTGCCGTTCGGGCTCGCCGCCGGGCTGGGCATCAACTCCTTCCTGGCCGTCTCGGTGATCCACGAAGTCACCTGGCCCGAAGCCATGGGACTGGTGGTCATCAACGGCATCCTGATCGTCCTGTTCGGCGTCACCGGAGCCCGGACCGCCATCTTCAGGGCTGTCCCCAAGGAATTCAAGGCCGCCATCACCGTGGGCATCGGCCTGTTCATCGCCTTCATCGGCTTCGTTGACTCCGGCTTCGTCCGGCCCACCACCGGCGGCCCGCCCGTGCAACTGGGCGACGGCGGCTCCATCACCTCCGTGCCAACGCTGGTGTTCGTCGTCGGACTCCTGGCCATGGGCATCCTCGTGGCGCGCAAGGTACAGGGCGGCCTGCTCATCGGCATCGTCGGCACCACCGTGCTGGCCGCCGTCGTCGAAGCCATCATGAAACTGGGCCCTGCCGGCACCACCAACCCCGGCGGCTGGCACCTGAACACCCCTGTCCTGTCCGGCCAGCTGGTCTCCGCACCCGACCTGGGCCTGGTGGGCCACTTCGACCTCTTTGGTTCGTTCAGCCGGATCGGCGGACTTGCTGCCACCATGCTGGTGTTCACGCTGGTGTTCACCAACTTCTTTGACGCCATGGGGACCATGACCGGCCTGGCCAAGAGCGCAGGCGTCGCACACAAGGACGGCACGTTCCCGCGGCTGAAATCCGCCTTCATCGTTGAAGGCTTCGGCGCCGTGGCGGGCGGGGCAACCTCAGGTTCGTCCAACACGGTGTACATCGACTCCGCGGCGGGTATCGGTGAGGGCGCGCGGACCGGCCTGGCCTCGGTGGTCACCGGCCTGCTGTTCCTCGGCTCGATGTTCCTCACCCCGCTCACCAGCGTGGTGCCGCTCGAGGTCGCCGCCGCCGCGCTCGTGGTGGTGGGCGCCATGATGATGGCGCAGATCCGCGAGATCAAGTTCACCAAGTTCACCGTGGCGCTGCCGGCCTTCCTCACCATCGTCACCATGCCGCTGAGCTACTCGATCGCCAACGGCATCGGCGTCGGCTTCGTGAGTTGGGCGGTCATCGGGGCGGCGTCAGGCAAGGCGAAAAAGATCCACCCGCTGATGTGGGTGGTGAGCGCCGGGTTCCTGGTGTACTTCGCCCGCGGCCCGATCAACCTCCTCCTGGGCGGCTGATCGTTGCCCCAATCAGACCAGGGGCCGGGCCAACCCTTGGCCCGGCCCCTGACAAGACAGACAATGGACACCACCGCCGCGCGGAAGAAGGAGTGCCGCCATGCTTGACCTGATCCCTTCACTCGCCCCCTGGCTGCCCCGCCTCGCGGACCGGCAATTCGCCGTGGCCACCATCGTGGCTGCCTCCGGTTCGGTGCCCCGCCCGGTGGGAACCTCCATGCTCGTCACGGAATCCGGTGAGGTGCTGGGCAGCCTCTCCGGCGGTTGCGTGGAGGGCGCCGTGGTGGCGCTCGCCCAGGAGGCAATGGACGACGGCGGCCCGCGCCACCAGGTCTTCGGCTTCAGTTCCGCCGACGCCTTCGCCGCCGGGCTCACCTGCGGGGGACGGTTGGAGATCCACATCCAACCGGTGCCTGCGGCTGTTCCCGGTGAACCGGAGCACCCGCTGAGGGTGGCCGTGCGGCAACTCGCCGGCCTCGGCCACGACGCTCCCGTGGCGCTGGTACGGCTCCTGGGCGCACGAGGCGGCGCCGCCGTCGTACTCCTGGACCCGGCACAACACCACGGACCGGCGTCCCCGGAACTGGACCCACTGCTGCGCGGGGAGTCCGCGCGGCGGGTGGAATCCCTCCTGCGCGGCGGCGCCGCCGGTCTGGTCCCACTGGTCCAGGCGGGGGAATGCCTGCCGGACCGCGACGGCGGCAGCCTGCATCCCGGGGAACCCTCCATCCTGGTGGAGTCCCGGCTCGCCCCGCCACGGATGCTGGTGTTCGGTGCCAACGACTTCGGTGCGGCCCTGGTGCCGGCCGCCAAGCTGCTCGGCTACCACGTGACCCTGGTGGACGCCCGGCCTGCTTTTGCCGGCCAGCCGCGCTTCGCCGCCGCAGACCAAGTGGTGACGGACTGGCCGCACCGGTACCTGGCGGCGGAAGCTGCCGCGGGGCGCCTGGACAGCCGCACCGTGGCGGCCGTCTTGACCCATGACCCCAAGTTCGACCTTCCGCTGCTGGAGGCCGCGCTGGCCCTGGACCTCGCCTATGTGGGCGCCATGGGGTCGCGCCGCAGCCACCTCCAACGTGTCGAGGAGCTCCTCAGCGCCGGAGTCCTGCCGGAACGGATTGCCATGCTGCACTCACCCATCGGCCTGGACCTCGGCGCCACCACCCCCGCCGAGGTGGCGGTGTCCGTCACCGCGGAGCTCATCGCCGCACGCAGCCGCGCCGCCACCTGCGCGCCGCTGCGCGACACCACCGGCACTATCCACCACCGCGCGCCGGCAACGGCGCCCACAGACCTTACCCCGCAGGAGATCGCATGGACATGAACACCATCGAGGCGGTGGTCCGCACCACCGACCCCGCAGAATGGCGCGACGGCGACGCCTGGCTGGCCGGCGGAACGGTCCTCTTCTCCTACGGCAGCTACGCCTTTGGACCCGAACCCCTCAAACGGCTGCTGGACCTCGGCGCAGCAGGCTGGACCCCCATCACCGTCACCGACCACGGCATCGACCTTGCCGCCACCTGCACCATCGCCGAGCTGTACAACCTGCCTGTCACGGCCGGCGTGGACGGCCGTGACTGGGCCGGGCTGGACCTGGTCCGGGCCTGCTGCGATTCCTTCGTGGCCTCGTTCAAGGTGTGGAACATGTCCACCGTGGGCGGCAACCTTTGCACGTCCCTGCCCGCCGGGCCTGTCATCTCGCTCTGCGCCGGGCTGGACGGCGTGGCCACCATCCTCACCCCTGGCGGCGGCAGCCGCACCGTCCCCGTGGCGGACTTCGTGACCGGCGACGCCACCAACTGCCTGGCACCGGGCGAGCTGCTCCGCAGCGTCCACGTCCCGGCGTCGGCCCTTTCCTCCCGGGTGGCGTTCCGCCGCCTGTCGCTGAGCAACCTGGGCCGGTCCGGGGTGCTCCTGGTCGGACGGCTCGACGCCGGCGCCTCCCTGGTCCTGACCGTCACCGCCGCCACCAAGCGCCCGGTGCAGCTGCGCTTCGACGGCTTGCCCGATGCCGACCGGCTGGCAGCTGCCCTAGACGACGCCGTTCCTTCCGGGCTCTACCATGACGACATCCACGGGCTGCCGGCCTGGCGCCGTGACATGACGTACCGGCTGGCCGAGGAAATCCGTGGCGAGCTTACCGTGCCGGCGGGGACGCCCGGGCTGCGCGTGTCCGGTGATTTCTGGCCGCCCCGGAGCGACTCCGCTCCCGGGTCCACCACACTTTCGAAAGGGGCCTGAGCATGGCCATCGAGATCAACGGCACGGCCTCCGTGGCTGCGCCACGCCCCGGCCAGTGCCTGCGCACGTTCCTGCGCGAGCAAGGCAACCTGGGTGTCAAGAAAGGCTGCGACGGAGGCGACTGCGGAGCCTGCACCGTGCATGTGGACGGCACCCCGGTCCACAGCTGCATCTACCCTGCGGTCCGCGCCGAGGGCCGTGCGGTGACCACCATCGAGGGTCTGGCCGGCACTGCCGAAGGCGGCCTGCATCCGGTGCAGCAGCAGTTCCTGGAGCGGCAGGGTTTCCAATGCGGGTTCTGCACGGCAGGCATGGTGATGACGGCTGCCACGTTCGACGACGCCCAAAAGGACAACCTGCCCCGCAACCTTAAAGGCAACCTCTGCCGGTGCACCGGCTACCGCGCCATCGCCGATGCCGTCTGCGGAGACGCAGGCCACCCGGATCCCTCAGGCCCGGGCTCGGGCATCGCAGGGGAGGGACAGCCGGATCCTGAATCGGGCCGTCTGGGCGACGACGTCCCGGCCCCGGCCAGCCGCGCCGTGGTCACCGGGGCCGCGCGCTACACCCTGGATGTCCCGTCGGAGCAGCAGCAAGGACTGCTGCACCTGAAGATCCTCCGTTCGCCGCATGCGCACGCCCGGGTGCTGTCCATCGCCAAGGACGCTGCCCTCCGGGTTCCGGGCGTGGTGGCGGTCCTCACGTCCGAAGACGCCCCGGAGCAACTGTTTTCCACGGCCCAGCACGAACTCTTCACCGATGACCCGGACGATACCCGGGTGCTCGATGACGTGGTGCGGTTCATCGGCCAGCGGGTGGCCGCCGTCGTGGCTGAATCGGTAGCCGCAGCGGAAGCCGGCGTCCGCGCGCTGCAGGTGGAATATGCGGAACTTCCCGCCGTGTTCTCGCCGCAGGAAGCGCTGCTGCCTGGCGCCCCTCTGGTCCACGGAGAGAAGGATGCCCTGAAAGCGCGCATCTCCTGCCCGGAACGGAACGTGGTGGCTGAACTGCACTCCGAACTGGGCAGCGTCGCCGACGGCTTCGCCGCCGCCGACTTCATCCACGAACAGACCTATCAGACCCAGCGCGTCCAGCACGTAGCCCTGGAAACCCACGCGGCCATCGCCACCGTAGACGACGACGGGCGGCTGCAGGTGCGCACGTCCAGTCAGGTCCCGTTCCTGGTCCGCCGCACGCTGTGCCGGGTGTTCGGGCTCGAAGAGGACCGCGTGCACGTGGTGGCAGGACGCGTGGGCGGCGGATTCGGCGGCAAACAGGAAGTCCTCACCGAGGACCTCGTGGCGCTCGCGGCCCTGAAACTGAAGCGGCCGGTCCAGCTGGAACTGACCCGCACCGAGCAGTTCACCGCCACCACAACCCGGCACCCGTTCACCATCAAGCTGAAAGCCGGTGCCGCCAGGGACGGCCGGCTGACCGCCCTGCAACTGGACGTGGTGACCAACACCGGCGCCTACGGCAACCACGGCCCGGGCGTCATGTTCCACGGCTGCGGTGAATCCTTGGCGGTCTACAAGTGCGCCAACAAGAAAGTGGACGCGCAGTCGGTCTACACCAACACCGTCCCGGCCGGCGCGTTCCGCGGCTACGGCCTGAGCCAGATGATTTTTGCGATCGAGTCCGCGATGGACGAGCTGGCCGCCGGGATCGGGATGGATCCGCTGGAGTTCCGCCGCCGGAACATGGTCCGCGAAGGGGACCACATGCTGTCCACCCAGCCCCAGCCGGAGGAGGACGTCCACTACGGAAGTTACGGGTTGGACCAGTGCCTCGACCTGGTCCGGGATGCGCTGGACCGGGGCAGCGAACGCTACCGGCAGGCAGGCCTTGAGGACCTCGGGCCGGACTGGATGGTGGGCGAAGGCGCGGCCCTCTCCATGATCGACACCGTGCCGCCGCGCGGCCACTTTGCCCATGCCCGGCTCCGGCTCCTGCCGGACGGAACGTACCAGGCCGACGTCGGGACCGCCGAGTTCGGCAACGGCACCACCACGGTGCACGCCCAGCTTGCCGCCACGGCGTTGTCCACTCAGGCGTCCCGGGTGGCGGTGCGGCAATCGGACACGGACCTGGTGGAGCACGATACTGGCGCGTTCGGTTCGGCCGGGACCGTGGTGGCCGGTAAAGCCACCCTTGAAGCAGCCGAAGAGCTGGCCCTCCGGATCCGGGCGTTCGCGGCCGGTATCCGCCAAACGCAGGCTTCCGCGTGCGTCCTGGACGGCGACGCCGTGGTGGTCGACGGATCCCGCGTGGCACTTTCTGAGCTGGCGCAGGCCGCCACGGAAGCCGGCGTCGACCTCGCTGCGGAGGGCCGCTGGGGCGGCACGCCGCGCTCCGTCGCCTTCAATGTGCACGGGTTCCGGGTGGCGGTGAACCGCGGCACCGGCGAGCTGAAGATCCTGCAGAGCGTCCAGGCGGCGGACGCCGGCGTGGTGGTCAACCCGCGCCAGTGCCGTGGACAGATCGAAGGCGGGATCGCCCAGGCCATTGGTGCCACGCTCTACGAGGAAGTGGTGGTGAACGACGACGGCAAGGTCACCACGGACATCCTCCGTCAGTACCACATTCCGACCTTCGCGGACGTGCCGCGCAGCGAGGTGTACTTCGCGGCCACCAATGACACGCTGGGGCCGCTGGGCGCGAAATCGATGAGCGAGAGTCCGTTCAACCCCGTAGCCCCGGCGCTCGCCAACGCCATCAGGAACGCCACCGGAGTCCGCTTCGCACAGCTTCCCATCGCCCGGGACCGGATCTACCTGGGGCTGAAGGAAGCAGGCCTCGTCCCGGCTGAGGCGGGTGCGGTGCGCTGATCCAGCTGGTGCCTGTGGCATGGCTGGCGAGGCAGCCGTGGATGCGGGCCCGGGCGCAGGCCTGCCGGACGCGGGGAGGTAAATTCCTTCGGAGGATTCACCCAGCTTTACGCCAAACCCATATAGTCAGGGGATGGAACAGCGGATTTTAGGCAAGACCGGACGGAACGTCTCCATCGTGGGGCTGGGCACCTGGCAGCTCGGCGCGGACTGGGGCACCGTGGACCCGGCACAGGCCCAAGCCATCCTCGCCGCCTCCGTGGAGGCCGGCGTCACCTTCTTTGACACGGCCGATGTCTATGGCGACGGAAAAAGCGAGCAGGCCATCGGTAAGTTCCTCGCGGACAACCCGGGGCACGGCGTCACCGTTGCCACCAAGATGGGCCGCCGGGTGGAGCAGCGGCCGGAAAACTATTCACTGGCCAACTTCCGCCAGTGGGTGGACCGCTCACGGAAGAACCTGGGCACCGAAACCCTTGACCTGGTCCAGCTGCACTGCCCGCCCACTGCTGTCTACAGCAACAACGAGGTGTATGACGCCCTGGACACGCTGGTCGCCGAAGGCGCCATCCGCAACTACGGTGTCAGCGTGGAACGAACGGACGAGGCCCTGGAAGCCATCCGCCACGAAGGAACCGCATCGGTCCAGATCATCCTGAACGCCTTCCGGCTCAAGCCGCTGGATGAAGTCCTCCCCGCGGCCAAGGCTGCCGGCGTGGGCATCATTGCCCGGGTGCCGCTCGCGTCCGGGCTGCTGTCCGGAAAGTACTCGAAGGACACTACTTTCGCGGAGAACGACCACCGGAACTACAACCGCCACGGCGAAGCGTTTGACGTGGGGGAGACCTTCTCCGGTGTCGACTTTGAGTTGGGCCTGAAGGCGGTGGCCGAGTTCGAGCAACTGGTGCCCTCAGGGGCCACCACGGCGCAGGCCGCCATCGCCTGGATTGCGGCGCAGGACGGCGTCAGCTCCGTCATCCCCGGCGCGCGCAACGTGGAGCAGGCCCGGGGCAATGCCGCCGCGGCCGGGGTAAGCGTCGGCAAGGAGTTCGACGACGGCGTCCGCTGGATCTACGACCACTACTTCCGCGAGGCCATCCACCCCCGCTGGTAACACCTGTCCGCAGGTACCGGCGTGCGTTCCGGGAGCGGCATCAAGGAGTTTGTGGAGCGGCTGGCATCCGTGGAAACCGGACCGGCCTGCACCAACTTCTTCTCCGATGCCGTGCCGGAGAATGCGTTGCGCCGCCGGAACCTGGAGCTCTACCTGCAGGAAATGCGGGACCGGCAGCCCGGCGTGCTGTTGGTAGGGGAGGCGCCGGGTTTCAGGGGCATGCGGATTACCGGCGTGCCGTTTACCAACCGGACCATCCTGGAAGGCCCGGCTAACAGCTTTGGGCTCTTCGGCCCGGGCAAAGGGTACGTGCTGCCGCCCGAAGCTGTTGGGGTAGCTGCCGAGCCAACGGCAACGGTGCTCTGGCAGGTCCTGGAAGAAGTGAATTTTCTCCCGCTGCTGTGGAGTGCCTTCCCCTGGCACCCGCACCAGCCGGGAAAGCCGTGGTCCAACCGCACGCCCAAACCGTCCGAGACCAAACTCGGGACGCCTTTCTGGCAGGAACTGGCCGGATTGTTCGGGATCAGCTCCATCGTGGCGGTGGGCAACGTGGCCCAGCACAGCCTGCAACGCAGCGGCCTGGAGGTGCCCAAAATCCGGCATCCCGCCCACGGCGGCCGCTCGGGCTTCAAGAGCGGACTGGAGGAATTGCTCGCCCCCGGTGGTTGAGCGCCCGGTTGTGCTGCTTGCCTTAAATGTCGTACCCCGTTGTCATGATGGGTTTATGGGGAAAGCGGCGGTGGTGGGGGCGTTCGAGGATATTCGCGCTGCCCTTGCCGTGCTTGTTGCGGAGGTGGACGGGTGTGGTGTGGAGTTGTTCTGTGCTGCTGATCCGTTGGCCGGGTTGGCGGATGGCTGCCTGGATGTCCTGGCCGGTGCGCGTGAGGTGGAGGCCAGGGTCGCCGGTCTGAAGGCCCGGGCTGCGGTGGCGTATGCGGATGCTGCCGGTGCTGTGGCGGGGCCGGGGCTGCCGGTGGTGGGGCAGGAGATGGCGGTCGCGGCGGAGATCGGGTGTGTGCTGGCGCTGGGTCCGCGGGCGGCGTCTTCGTTCCTGGCCACCTCGCACGCGCTGAGCGCCTCGTTGCCGCGGACCTTGTCGGCGTTGCAGGCCGGGGTGATCTCGTGGCAGCACGCCACGGTGATGGCCGATGAAACGGCGGGTCTGGATGCTGCCGGGGCGGCGGGGTTGGAGGCACATTTCCTGGACCCTGAGGCACCGGATGCGGCCCGGGGGTGCCCGGTGGGGGAGTTGCCGGCGCACCGGTTCCGGGCCAAAGCCAGGGTTTGGCGGGAACGCCACCATGCCGAGAGCATCGAGAAACGCCACGCCAAGGGAACCATGGACCGGCGGGTGGAGTACCGGCCGGACCAGGACGGGATGGCCTGGCTCGCCGCTTACCTGCCCGCGGACCAGGGGGCAGCGGCCTGGAACCGGCTCACCGCCGTCGCCCGTGGGCTCCAGGTCCCGGGCGAGGACAGGACCTTGACTCAGCTGCGGGCTGATACTTTCGCCGATGCGATCCTTACCACCGGACTCGCCACCGGACTCGTCCCTGGCAGCACCAGAGGGGGCGGTGCCGGCGGTAGCGGTGCCGGGGACCACGCCAGCGGCAGTGCCGGCGCCCCCGGGGACGGTGGCGGGGAAGGGCCTGATGCCCTGTCCCGGATCGTCCCTGGCGCTGGCTTGTCTTCCTCGGTCCGGGCGCAGGTGTTGGTGACGGTGCCGGTGTTTTCGCTGCTGGGGTTGACGGATGAGGCGGCGGTGTTGGATGGTCATGGGCCGATCCCGGCCTCGATGGCCCGGCGGCTGGTCGCGGAGGGGGCGGGCTCGTTCTACCGGGTGCTTGTGGATCCTCGGGACGGGGCACCGTTGGAGATCGGCAGGAAGAGCTACCGGGTAGGCAAAGCGATGCGGAACTGGCTCCGGCTGCGGGACGGTAAATGCCCGTTCCCCGGGTGCAGCAATCCCTCCCTGGACACCGAGGCCGACCACATCCTTGCCTGGGCCAATGGTGGCACCACTGGAATCAGCAACCTGGGACAGCCGTGCCCCAAACATCATCGACTCCGGCACACCACCGGCTGGAAACCCACCCCAGCTACCCAAACCGACCCACCGGGCTGGACCTCACCCACCGGCCGCCACTACCAAAGCGAACACCAAGACTGGGAACCGACAAAGTGGCCCCAAGGACGCGTTCCGGGTGCCGCGGACATTGTCCGCCACCGCGGATGCCCGTGGGAGGATGCCCTGCAGCGGTTCCTGAGCGCCCACTCCTGACTACCCTCAGGGTCTACCGGAGCAGGCGAAGCTGGTCCGGGGTGTCGATATCCTCGCCCGTGGACTGGTCACTGCAATCCACCTCATCCACGAGTTCCGGATGGGCGCGGAGAAAGTTGCGCGCGCCAGCGTCACCGCTCACCGTTGCGGCTACCGCAGCCCGCAGCGAACCGTCGATGAGCAGTGGATGCCCGCGGTGGAGTTCCCATGCCTGCCCGCTGATGCCGTCGTGTCGGGCATTTCCATCCGGGCTGCGGGCGTCCGGCAGGCCGCGGGGCCGGCCACCGTCGGACGCCGCACGGCGGTAGGCTGCAGCCGTGATCCGCCCCGAACGGTGGGCGGCCAACAGTCGTCGGACGGTCTCCGGGGTCAGCCCGGGCTGGTCCACGAGGGCGATGAGCAGGTGGTCTTCAGGATCCGCGGTGTTATTGCCAAGCACGAACGAGCTGCCCATGCCGGACTGCCATTCCGGATTGACCACTACGCGGCAGCAAGCCAGGGAGGCAGCAGCCTGCACGTCGGCTGCTCCTGCGCCGGTAACAACCACCACCTCCCGGCAGCCTCCTTCAAACAGTTTGCCGGCGAGCACCTCCACCAGCGGCCGTCCCTGGTACAGCAACAAGGCCTTTGGGCCGCGCCCCAGGCGTGTGCCCGCCCCCGCGGCAAGCAACACCCCGGTCACCCGCAGGCCCGGCCCTCCGGATTCCTCGATGTTCTCCATAGCTGCACCCTAGCCAACGTCGCGGCAGCCGGGGCAGCTCCCCCGGAAACTGCCCCGACTGCCGCCCACAGCTGGACTCAGGCGTCTCCGCCCGCTCCGCCGGTGGTGCCGGCGTTGACGTCCAGGAGCTTGTACCGGTCCATGGCGTACGACGGCGCACCCTCCTCGACTTCTCCACGTGCCGCGAGCATCTGCAGCGCTTTGACCACGATGGAGTGGGTGTCGTTTTTGAAGTAGCGGCGGGCTGCTGCGCGGGTGTCGGAGAAGCCGAAGCCGTCGGCGCCGAGGGTGGCGAATT
>NZ_JBHVVN010000020.1:0-63563 GCF_042882685.1 Pseudarthrobacter sp. NPDC058196 | reverse complement strand
GCCGTCCCCTTTCCGGGGACGGCCGCCGTCGTCGTTTCCCGGCAACGCGTCGCCGGCAGGTACCATTGACCCGGCGCCCCAGTAGCCCAATTGGCAGAGGCAGCGGACTTAAAATCCGCGTGTTGTGGGTTCGAGTCCCACCTGGGGTACTACTCCCGTGCACGGGGAACCGGCACCCGGAGACCGAAAGCCGCCTGCGCCGCAGGCGGCTTTCGCCATTTAATTCCGGATAGGCAACGACTGTTATAAGGCTGTGACCTCAGTCACTTAGATTCGTTGCCCTCCATGCATTAGCTTGAACCTAAATCAGGAATACCTGGTCCCATTTTCGGGCGCCGCAGCGTCCCATTGATCCGCACGCGCATCGCATGGCCCTGTTTCGGAAGGCAGACAAATGTACCGAAAGAAAGTCCTCACCTCGTTGGCAGCAGCAGCCACATTCAGCATGCTGCTGTCGGCCTGCGCCAACCAGGCGGGCCCCGGCACCACCGAAAGCTCCGGCTCCTCCAACAAAGTGAACATCCCCGCCATTTCCAAGGTGGATGTTCCCTCCGGTGCGGTCAAGCCGGCCGGCGACGGCAAGGCAACCTGCCCGGCCACCACTACGTTGGCCTACGCCGGCGCGCAGACCGGCCCCAATGCCCAGCTGGGCGTCAACATCTTCAACGGCATCCAGCTGGCCATCGACCAGCACAACAAGGCCAACCCCGGCTGCCAGGTCCAGTTCAAGAAGTTCGATACCGAAGGCGACCCCAACAAGGCCACCGGTCCGGTGACCCAGTTGGTGAGCGAGTCCGACATCCTTGGTGTCATCGGGCTGCCGTTCTCCGGTGAGTCCAAGGCAACGGGCAACATTTTCGAGCAGAAGGGCCTGGTCCACATCACCCCGTCGGCCACCAACCCCACCCTGACCGGAAACGGCTGGACCACCTTCTTCCGCGGCCTCGGCAACGACGCCGTCCAGGGCCCGGCCGCCGCCAAGTTCCTCACCGGCAAGCTCGGCGCCAAGAAGGTCTACCTGGTCCAGGATGACTCCGACTACGGCATCGGCCTGGGCACCTCCACTTCCGCAGGACTGGGCAGCGCCCTGGCCGGCACGGAGAAGGTAACCACGGGGCAGAAGGACTTCTCCGCAGTCATCTCCAAGATCATGAACGCCAAGGCCGACGCCGTCTTCTACGCCGGCTACTACGCCGAAGGCGCGCCGTTCGACCAGCAGTTGGTCGGGAAGGGATTCACCGGAACGTTCGTGGCACCTGACGGCGTCAAGGACGACCAGTTCATCAAGCAGGCAGGCGACGCGTCGAACAACGCGTACTTCACCTGCCCCTGCCTCCCGGGCGAACTGATCCCGGACTTCGCGTCGGCTTACAAGGACGTCTCCAAGGGCGCCGAGCCCGGTACGTACTCCATTGAAGGCTACGACGCCGCGACGGTCCTCCTGTCCGGCATCGACGCGGGCAAGCAGAGCCGCGCAGACCTGCTGTCGTGGGTCAAGGCCTATGACAAGGACGGCTTCAGCAAGCACTACAAGTGGGACGCCAAGGGCGAACTCCAGGCTCCGACCGTCTACGGCTACAAGGTGGAAAACGGGAAGATCGTTCCGATCGGCCCCATCGGGGAGTAGCAACCCGGCGGGAATCGGCTGTGGGGGCCAGCACTGCAGGCCCCCACAGCCTTTTCTTCGCTTGGCAACAAACCCAGGACCAAGCTACGTCACTAGACACAAGTCCCACGGCCGGGCCCAGAAGGCCGCGTGCAACTGGATCAGGATGTTCCCATGCTTCCCTCTCTCGTCCCACTGCTCCCCACTGAAAATGACTGGATCACCTTCGATATACCGTCCCTGGCCCAGAATTTCTGGAGTGCCACCTTTGACGGCCTGACGTTCGGCGCCATCTACGCGCTCGTCGCCCTTGGCTACACCCTCGTTTACGGCGTCCTGAACCTGATCAACTTCGCCCACTCTGAAGTGTTCATTGTTGGCTGCTACGCCGTCTTCTTCACCCTGAGCAGCCTTGGCTTCGGCCCTTCCGTTCCCCGCCTCGACATCTGGGCCATCATCCTGAACCTGCTGCTGGCCTTGGTCCTTGCCATGCTGGCCTCCGCAGCCACGGCCTTCCTGCTTGAGCGGATTGCCTATAAACCGCTCCGGCAACGCAACGCCCCGCGCCTTGTCTTCCTGATTACCGCCATCGGCGCTTCCTTCACCATCCAGTACCTCATCTACCTGTGGCGCGGTCCCAGTCCCGAACTTGCGCTGACAATGTTCCGGCCTACCCCCATCTTTGATGTCTTCGGCACCATCGTCGATTCCCAGCAGCTGGTGATCATCATCGCGGCGGTCATCATGATGGTCGGCATCGACCGTTTCATCAGCAAGTCCCGCACCGGCCGCGGCATCCGGGCCGTCGCCCAGGACCCGGACACCGCGACGTTGATGGGCGTCAACAAAGAGCGCATCATTATTACCACCTTCATCATCGGGGGCCTGCTCGCAGGAGCCGCCGCATTGTTCTACGTCATGAAAATCCCCTCCGGTGTCCAGTACAGCGGCGGATTCGTCCTCGGCATCAAGGCCTTCGCCGCAGCCGTGCTCGGCGGCATCGGCAACGTCCGCGGGGCCCTGCTGGGTGGACTGCTGCTTGGCTTGATCGGCAACTACGGCCAGATCCTGCTCGGCAACTCGCAGTGGACCGACGTCGTGGCCTTCGTGGTGCTGGTGCTCGTGCTGCTGCTGCGGCCCGAAGGCATCCTGGGAACATCCCTTGGAAGGAGCAAAGCATGAGCATGACGGATGGCCCCACGCCGCTGCAGACGGCGGCCGCCGCACAGGCGGCAGAGGACCGGGAAGCCTCGTCCAAGGCGGCCGGCAAGAGCGATCTGCGGCAGCGCGGGAAACGCAAGTCCGGGTACTTCTCCGACCGGTGGCACGCCCTGTCCCGCCAGCAGCAGTGGGCATTCCTGGTCATCGTGGTTGTCCTTGCCTACCTGCTCCCGCTGCTCAACCCGCCCATCATCACCACGGAGCCGGGCAACAATTTCGCCCTCGCATGCTTCGACATGGCACGGTTTGCCCTCATCGCGGTAGGCCTCAACGTGGTGGTGGGATACGCAGGCCTGCTGGACCTTGGGTATGTCGCCTTCTTCGCTGTCGGCTCCTACTGCGCGGCGATGCTGACCAGCCCCGACTCACCGTTCCTGCACATCCCGTACCTCTGGACCATCCCGGTGGCCATGGCGGTGACAATGTTCTTCGGCGTGGTGCTGGGTGTCCCCACCCTTCGTCTTCGGGGCGACTACCTGGCCATCGTGACGCTTGGATTCGGTGAGATCGTGCGCATCCTGGCCACGATCATTCCCGCCATGAAGGGCCAGGTCGGTTTCCAGAACGTCGGCCACCCGCCCGGCACCGAAGCTGACGGTACGCCCATCTTCTCCAACTCGAACGGTGTGCCCTGGTACTGGCTGACCCTGACCATCATCATCATCGTCACCCTCCTGGTGGGCAACCTGGAGCGCAGCCGGGTGGGCCGCGCGTGGATCGCCATCCGCGAGGATGAGGACGCAGCTGAAATCATGGGCGTTCCCACCTTCAAGTACAAGGTGTGGGCATTTGCCATCGGCGCCGCGATCGGAGGCCTTTCCGGTGCGCTCTTTGCCGGGCAGGTGGGGTTCGTCAACAACCAGAAGTTCGACGTCACCACCTCCATCCTGTTCCTGGCCGCCGTCGTGCTCGGCGGCGCCGGCAACAAGGTCGGCGCCATCCTGGGCGGGGCGTTGGTCAGCTACATTCCCTTGAGGTTCACGGCCATCGCCGAGTACAAATACCTGATCTTCGGGATCGCCCTGGTACTGATCATGATCTTCCGCTCGCAGGGGCTGCTCCCGGCACGGCAGCGCCTGCTCGCCTACGGCCGGACAGCTTTTAACAAGGTCACGGCCCGGGACACGGAAACCAAAGACACGGACAATCCAACACCCGGCCCCGGGACCCGCACGGCCGGAGAGAGGGGAGCGGAGGCATGAGTTCCGAGGAACGGCAGGCCGGCTCCGGCAGCGTCGAGGAGCAGCCGGACAAGGGCAGCCCGGCAGCTGTGGCACCGGAAATCGACATCGAAGCCCTGGCCGAAGCCGGGGTGGACCAGGAACTGGCCGAGAAAGTGGCGCCGGACCGCGATATCGCGGTTGCGGTGGGCGACAACATCGTGGAGGTCCAGAACCTCACCATCAAGTTCGGCGGCCTCGTGGCGTTGGACAACATCAGCTTCAACATCAAGCGCGGCGAGATCCTGGGACTTATCGGTCCCAATGGCGCCGGCAAGACGACGTGCTTCAACGCCATGACCGGGGTCTACAAGCCCACCAGCGGGAAAGTGGTGTTGGAGGGCCAGGTCCTGAACGGCATCAAGCAGCATAAGATCACGCGTCTGGGCCTGTCCCGCACCTTCCAGAACATCCGGCTTTTCGGCGAGATGACGGCGTTGGAAAACGTGGTGGTGGGCCTGGATGCGCGGCACAGGACCAGCGTGGGCGGGGCCCTGCTGCGCCTGCCCACCCACATCAAGGAGGAGAAGTCCGCCATCGAGCGCGGCATGGCCCTGCTGGACTTCGTGGGCATCAGCAGCCACGCCCACGTCCTGTCCCGCCAGCTGCCCTACGGCTTCCAGCGCCGGCTGGAGATCGCCCGGGCACTGGCCACCGATCCGAAGGTGCTCTGCCTCGACGAGCCGGCCGCCGGCTTCAACCCCGCCGAGAAAGAGGATCTGATGGCGCTCATCCGCACCATCAGGGACGAGGGTTACACCGTATTGCTGATCGAGCACGACATGAAGCTCGTGATGGGTGTGACCGACAGGATCGTGGTGCTGGAGTTCGGCAAGAAGATCGCGGACGGACTGCCGCGCGAGATCCGCGAAGACCCGAGGGTCGTTGCCGCCTACCTAGGAGAGCCTGAAGATGACGTTGCTTGAACTTGAGGACGTTTCCGTCCATTACGGCCGCATCCAGGCGCTGCGGAACATCTCCTTCACCGTGGAGGAAGGAGAAGTGGTGGCGCTGATCGGCGCCAACGGTGCCGGCAAGACCACCACAATGCGCACCATCTCCGGCCTGTTGAACTGCTCCGAGGGAAAGATCACCTTCGCGGGCCAGGACATCACCAAGATGAAGGCACACATCCGGGTGGTGCACGGGATTTCGCAGGCGCCCGAGGGCCGCGGGATCTTCCCGGGCATGACGGTGATGGAAAACCTCGACATGGGCACCTTCGGGCGCAAGGACAGAAGCGGCGTATCCAAGGACCTGGACCGCGTCTTTGACCTGTTCCCACGGCTGAAGGAACGCGAGAAGCAGTTCGGCGGAACCATGTCAGGCGGCGAGCAGCAGATGCTGGCCATTGGACGGGCCCTGATGTCCAACCCGAAGCTGCTCCTGCTGGACGAACCGTCCATGGGCCTCGCACCGCAGTTCATCCGGCAGATCTTCAAGATCATCAAGGAGATCAACAACCAGGGGACCACCGTCCTGATGGTGGAGCAGAACGCCAACCAGGCCCTGGCGGGAGCGCACCGGGCCTTCGTCCTGGAGACCGGCGAGATCACGCACAGCGGCACCGGCAAGCAATTGCTGGAAGATCCTTCCATCAAGGAGGCCTACCTGGGCGTGGGATAGCCGCCCGGCGGGGCCCGGTTGTCCGGGAGGCAACGGTCACGGTTCGGTTGCAACCGGGCCCCGGGGGAACTTTCACCACAGCCGCCACGTGGGACTTGGTAGCGTAACCAACAGCTCATCACCCACACCCACATGGAGGAATTCCGCAATGGCACTTGGCGGCAACCCGATCTTCAACGGAAAGAGTTTCCGTGGCGCCACCCAGGCACAGCCTGCCCCGCAGGCACCCTACGGTGCTCCTTACGGCCAGGCACCGTACGGGCAGCAGCCGTACGGCCAGCCGTCCTACGGCCAGCAGGGATGGGGCACCCAACCCCAGGGCATGACGGACGAACAACTCCAGCAGATGTACAACCAGCCGTCTGCGGGCCCCGCCGACACCGGCAGGATGACATTCGACGACGTCATCATGAAGACCGCCGCCTGCCTCGGTGCAGTGGTGGTGGGCGCAGCCGTCACCCTGGTGGTGGCGCAGGGCCTGGCTTCCCTGCTGATGATCGTCGGAGCCTTGGGCGGCTTCGTGCTGGCCTTGGTCAACACCTTCAAGAAGCAGCCCTCACCCGCCCTGATCCTGGCCTACGCCGCCCTGGAAGGCCTGTTCCTGGGCGGCCTGACCCGCATCCTGGACGGCATGTTCCCCGGCGTCGGCCTGCAGGCCGTCATCGGCACCCTCTCCGTCTTCGCCGTGACCCTGGTTCTGTTCAAGAGCGGCAAGGTCCGCGCCACGCCCCGTGCGATGCGCTTCTTCATGATCGCCCTGATCGGCTATGCCGTCTTCGCGCTGATCAACATGGTGATGATGTGGACCGGAGCCGTGCAGTCTCCGTTCGGCCTCCGCACTTCCTTTGAGATCTTCGGCATCCCGCTGGGTGTCTTCATCGGCCTGCTGGCCATTGGCCTGGCAGCGTTCTCGCTGATCATGGACTTCACCAGCATCGAGGCCGGAGTCCGAAGCGGTGCTCCGCAGCGCTTCTCCTGGACGGCCGCCTTCGGCCTGACTGTCACGCTCGTCTGGCTGTACGTGGAGATCATCCGCCTGCTGGCCATCCTGCGCGGCGACGACTAGCCACCGGCGGCAACTGCCGCCGTCGTAAGCAAAGGCCATGGGCCCCACCAAACGGTGGGGCCCATGGCCTTTTTGCGCGCCCGGCCCGTCAGGGCCGCGCTGGCGCGCGCCTAGGCAATACGCATGGCTCCGGCGGCAGGGGAGACAGTGAAGATGTCCGGTGCCTTGAAGCCGGCGTCGGAGAAGGCCTTGGCGACGGCGGTCCGCACCTGCTGCTCCGCATCCACGGGAGTCAGGGCGATCGCGGCCCCGCCGAACCCGCCTCCGGTCATGCGGGCGCCGAGGGCCCCGTTCGCCCGGGACGTGTCCACGGCCAAGTCCAGCTCCGGGCACGATATTTCGAAATCATCGCGCATGGAAACGTGGCTGGCGTCCAGCAGCGGACCGATGGCAGCCGGGCCGGCACCGTCCAGGAGTTCGACGGTCTGGAGCACCCTGTCGTTTTCGGTCACCACGTGCCGCACCCGCCTGAACGTCACCTCATCGAGCAGCCCGGCAGCCTCTTCAAGGTCACCCACCTGGACGTCCCGCAGCGCCTTGACCCCGAGGACTTCCGCCCCGAGCTCGCAGGACGCGCGCCGGGAGGCGTAGCCGCCGTCGGCATGGGAATGGGACACCTTGGTGTCGATGACCAGCAGCACCAGGCCGGCGGGTTCTGTCTCGAACGGAACCAGGGCGGCTTTCTGGTCCCGGCAGTCGAGGAAAACCGCATGGCCCTTGGCGCCGCGCAACGACGCGGACTGGTCCATGATCCCCGTGGGCGCGCCCACGAAGTCGTTCTCCGCACGCTGCGTTGCCAGCACCATCTCCTCGGCCCCAAGCCCGGCGCCGGTGAGGTCGTTGAGGGCGGAGATCACGGCGCATTCGATGGCGTGCGACGACGACAGGCCGGCGCCCAGCGGCACGGTGGAGTCCAGGAGCAGGTCCAGGCCGGGGACGTCGATGCCCCGCTGCCTGAGGGCCCACATGACACCCAGGGGGTACTTGGTCCAGCCCTTGGCCGTTCCGGGGTGCAGGGAGTCCAGTGACGTGGTCACGATGCCCTGGTCACCGTAGGTGGACAGCAGCCGCACGGTCCGGTCCGGGCGGACCGCGACGGCCACCCGGGCGGTGCGGTCGATGGCGAACGGAAGGACGAACCCCTCGTTGTAGTCGGTGTGTTCGCCGATGAGGTTGACCCGCCCCGGCGCCTGCCACACGCCGTCGGCAGCGCCACCGAACGCCTCGGTGAAGCGGGCGGCGAGATCGTGGGCGGAGACCGGGGCTGTGCCGGCCTGGTCCTGGCTGCTCACGCGGAAGCTCCTTCTGGTGCGGCCGCCATGGCGGACGGCTCTGTCGACGACGGGACAGAAACACTGCGCAGGCGCTCCGCCACGCTTTCCGGCGTGGTGTCGTTGATGAACGCGCCCATCGCTGCCTCCGAGCCGGCGAGGTATTTCAGCTTATCCGCTGCCCTGCGAGGGGAGGTCAGCTGCAGGTGGAGGTAGCCGGCCGGGCGGAGGACCTCGTCCAGGGGAGCCTGGTGCCAGGCTGAGATGTAGGGCGTCGGGGTGGGGTAGAGGGCGTCCACCCGCTTGAGCAGGTCGAGGTACACCTGCGCCAGCTCGTCTTTCTCCTCCCCGTTCAGGGCAGCGAGGTCGGGGACGTGGCGATGCGGGACCAAGTGGATCTCCAGCGGCCACCGCGCGGCGAAGGGTACGTAGGCGCTGAAATGCGTGCCCTCCACCACCATCCGGCTGCCGTCTTCCCGCTCGGCCCGCAACATGGAGCCGGTCAGGGTTTCGCTCCCGTCCTTGGCGTCGTAGTACCTCCGGGCCGCAGCCCCCAGGACGCCGGCGCGCGGCGTGACGTAGGGGTAGGCGTAAATCTGTCCGTGCGGATGATGCAGCGTCACGCCGATATCCGCTCCCCGGTTCTCAAACGGGAACACCTGCTTGATGCCGGCCATGGCGCTGAGGGCACCGGTGCGCTGTGCCCACGCTTCGATCACCGTACGGGACCGCTCCTGGCTCAGTCCGCTGAACGAACCGGTGTGTTCCGGGGTGAAGGACACCACCTCGCAGCGGCCATAGGCGGGACCTTTCGTTCCCCAACCCGGATCCGCCGGAACGGGCCCCAGGGCCGGGCCAAGGGAAGGGAAGCGGTTTTCGAATACCACAACGTCATAGTCGGCGGCCGGGATCTCTGACGCGTTGGAGTCAGTGGTGGGGCAGATGGGGCATTGGTCCGCAGGAGGCAAGTGCGTCCGTGCCTGCCGGTGGGCGGCAACCGCCACCCATTCCCCGGTCAGTGCATCGAACCGGAGCTCGCCCGGCTCGCCCCTGGGCGGCAGTCCGCGATGGTCCGTGGTGAGTTCGGCAGTCCGGGGCGCGGTGGTGCCCGCATCGTCGAAGTACATCAGTTCCCGACCGTCGGAGAGCGTGGTGGTAGTCATCCCTGTCATGGCAAAAGTTTCTCATAAACGCTCAATAAAGAATAGTTAACAACAAAAAGTAACAGCGACGCTCATGCGGGCACGGCTCCGCCCGTTGTACGGTAGGCCCATGACTGCCTCGTCCGAACCCGAAAACCACGGTCCCGCGTTCCTCCCGTCCTGCGCTACCGGCCGCCAACACGAGCTGCGCCGCGGCGACGCCGCGGCGGTGGTCACCGAGCTCGCCGCCGGCCTGCGCTCGTACCACCGTGGCGGTGTCCTGCTCACGGAAACCTACGGCGATGACCAGATCGCGCCTGGCGCCACCGGCATTACGCTGGCGCCCTGGGCCAATCGGGTGGAGAACGGGACCTGGTTCCTGGATGGGAAGAAGCAACAGTTGGACATCACCGAAGTGTCCCGCAACAACGCCAGCCACGGACTCCTGCGGAACGCCGGTTACTCCCTCGTGGGGAAGTCGGAACACTCAGTGGAACTGGAAGCCACCATCTTTCCGCAGCACGGATACCCCTTCCTGGCCCGGCACCGGGTGCAATACCAACTCACCGAAGACCTGGGACTCCACGTCACACAGACGCTCACCAACGAGGCCACGGCGCCGGCCCCGTTCGTCCTGGGCGCACACCCTTACCTGCGGGTCGGTGACACCCCGGTTGAGGACCTGGTGCTGACAGTCGCCGCTGAGACCCGGCTGGTGGCCGACGACCGACTGATCCCGCGCAGCACGGCACCGGTGGACGGGGATACCGACTTCCGCTCCGGCAGTGCCATTGCCAATCTCGCAGTGGATGTTGCCCTGACCGACCTGCACTATGACGGGGGCAGGGCGCGGCACACCCTTGCCGCCGCCGACGGCGCCGCGGTGTCGCTCTGGCAGGACGAGGCCTGCCGCTACGTCCACATTTTCGTCAGCACCGAGTACCCCGGACGGACCCGCGCCGTGGCCGTGGAACCGATGACCGGACCGGCGAACGCTTCCAATTCAGGAGACGGCCTGCGCTGGCTGCCGCCGGGCGAATCCTTCAGCATCGAATGGGGGATCGACTACGTCCCGGCCCAGGCCGGGGCGTTGGTTTCGCATTAGCGCAAGGCTGCGGAAGTATTGGGTTATGACGCCACATGAGGACGCCGTGACCCAGGCAAACCGACCTTCTGCCACCGCCGCCCCGCTGAGGGTGCTGACGGATCGTGAACTCGACAAAGACATTCCCTACGGCGTCCGTATTGCGGCATCCTGGTCGTGGCGGCTGGGCCTGATCCTGCTGATGGCAGGAACCCTCGTGTGGCTGCTCAGCAAAATCACCCTGCTGATCATTCCGATCATGGTGGCCGCTCTCCTTGCAGGACTCCTGAGTCCCGTCACCCACTGGCTGAAACGACGGCGCCTGCCCGCCGGCCTCGCCGTCGCCGTGACGGTCCTGGGCTTCATCGGGGTCATCGCGGGCGCGCTGGCCCTGGTGGGCCGCCAGCTCGCGGTCGGGTTTGGAGAGCTCTGGTCCCAGGCCCTCGAAGGCATACGGCAGGTCCAGGACTGGCTGTCCACGGGCCCCCTGCACCTCACGGACGCCCAGGTGGACCAGTACGTCAAGGACGCCAGTGACGCGCTGCAGAACAACAGCAGCAGCATCCTCAGCGGTGCGCTCTCCTTCGGCAGCACCGCCGGACACTTCGCGGCCGGGATGCTCCTGTCCCTGTTCATCCTCATCTTCTTCCTGCTGGAAGGGGACCGGATCTGGGCCTTCCTGGTCAGGCTGCTGCCCCGGAAGGCCCGGGCCGCGACCTTCGGTGCAGGCCGCAAGGGCTGGGCGTCAATGGTCAGCTATGCGCGCATCCAGATGTTTGTCGCTGCCGTCGACGCAATCGGAATCGGCGTCGGAGCGGCCATCATCGGTGTCCCGCTGGCGCTTCCGCTCGGCGTGCTGGTCTTCCTCGGCTCCTTCATTCCGGTGGTGGGCGCCCTGGTGACGGGCGCCGTCGCCATCCTGCTCGCTTTGGTGGCAAACGGCCCGGTCAATGCCCTGGTGATGCTGGCCATCGTCCTGCTGGTCCAGCAACTCGAGGGCCACATCCTGCAACCCCTGGTCATGGGCAAGGCAGTCTCGCTGCACCCGGTGGCGGTGATCCTCAGCGTTGCGGCGGGCTCCTACCTCGCCGGAATCCCCGGGGCGCTGTTCTCGGTACCCATCCTCGCCGTAGCAAACTCGGCCGTTCGCTACATTGCCGCAAGAACGTGGGAACATGAACAGGTGCCGGTCATCGCCGGAAAGCCCATCACAGCCGGAGCGGGCGGGGACAACACCATCGAGGACGTTGAACCGCAGGCTGCATCCGATGCGGGGCTCGAGGCTGCCGGCGCAACAGCCGAACACCGCGATGCCCGCACCGCCTCCCGAGAGGGCACCGGAGCCGAATCCAGAGGAGAGTAGTCCGTGAAGATCCTTGAAACCCTTCCCGTCACACTGGACGATGTCCTTGAGGCGCAGAAGCTGCTTGACGGGATTATTGCGCGCACCCCCGTGGAATCGTCCCGCGCGCTGGGCGGCATGGTGGGCGGTGACGTCTACTTCAAATGCGAAAACCTGCAGCGGGCCGGGTCATTCAAGGTGCGCGGTGCCTACGTCCGCATGGCGCGGCTCTCCGCAGACGAGAAGAAGCGCGGCGTGGTGGCCGCCTCCGCCGGCAACCACGCCCAGGGTGTGGCCGTCGCCGCCAAGAGCCTTGGCATCAAAGCCCGTATCTACATGCCCCTCGGAGTGGCGCTGCCCAAGCTCGCAGCAACCCGCAGCCACGGCGCCGAAGTGATCCTGCATGGCCACAACGTTGACGAAGCACTCGCCGAAGCGCAGCGCTACAGCAATGAGACCGGAATGGTCTTTGTCCACCCGTTCGACAACGTGGACGTCGTGGCAGGGCAGGGGACTGTTGGCCTGGAAATCCTGGAACAGGTGCCCAACGTTGACACCGTTCTCATGGGCGTGGGTGGCGGAGGGCTCCTTGCCGGGGTCGCCGTCGCCATCAAGGCCCGGGCCAGGGAACTCGGCCGCGAGATCCGCATCATCGGGGTCCAGGCGGAGAACGCCGCCGCCTACCCGCCCTCGCTGGCCGCCGATGCGCTGGTGCCCCTGAAGAAGGTTTCCACCATGGCTGACGGCATCGCCGTGGGCCGCCCGGGACAGTTGCCCTTCAGCATCATCCGCGAACTGGTCGATGACGTGGTCACCGTCAGCGAGGACTCCCTGGCCCGCGCCCTGATCTTCCTGCTGGAACGGGCCAAAATGGTAGTGGAGCCCGCCGGTGCGGTGGGCGTGGCGGCCCTGATGGACGGCAAGATCGAGAACCCCGGAACCACGGTGGCCGTCCTCTCCGGCGGCAACATCGACCCCATGCTGATGCTCAAGGTCATCCAGCGCGGCCTCTCCGCCGCCGGCCGCTACATGACCGTACGAATGATGCTGGACGACCGTCCCGGCTCCCTGGCAACCATTGCGCGCATCATCGCCGAAAACGATGCGAACGTCACCGGCCTGGACCACACCCGCGTGGGTGGTTCCATCAGCATGGGCGACGTTTCCATCACGGTGAACCTTGAGACCAAGGGACACCAGCACGGTGAGCAAGTCCTCAGCGCACTCCGCGCTGAAGGTTTCCAGCCGATCGTCGTCCATTAGGACCTCCCATGGCCGGACCTGCTGGTAACGGACGCTTCCCGGCGCGCCAGACTTTGGCGTCGCGCGCGAAGGGCGGCCTGGCAGTGCTGGGCGGCTTCCTGGCCCTGTTGTTCGCCCTGGAGGTGGCCAACTCGCTCATGATGGGCGCGCTGGTCAGGACATTCGGGCTGCGGCCCAGGAGCGCCGACGGGCTGCTGGACATCTTCACCTTCCCGCTGCTGCACGCCAACCTGAACCACCTGCTCTCCAACAGCCTTCCACTGGTCATCTTCGGGTTCCTGGTGTTCCTGTCCGGGCTGCGCGTCTTCCTGACCGCGCTGGCCTTCAGCTGGCTGGGCAGCGGCCTGACCGTGTGGCTCATTGGCGACGGCGTTACCGTGGGGGCATCCGGCCTGGTCTTCGGGCTGTTCTCGTTCCTCCTGGTGCGCGGATTCTTCAACCGGAGCTGGCGGCAGATCCTGCTCGCTGTGGTCCTGTTCATGGGATACGGCAGCATCCTGTTGGGCGCCCTGCCATTGGTTGCCGGTTACGTGAGCTGGCAAGCCCACCTGGGCGGTGCTGCCGGCGGCGTCGTGGCGGCGCTCCTGCTGCGGCCCCGCATCCCAGCTGCCGTGGAGACCTGAGCGAGGGGCCTGTTTGCCAGCCCGGGGGCGTTTAAAACACGGCGGCGGCCGTCCCTTGAGGGGCGGCCGCCGGTGGTTGCTGAATTTATGCCGGCAGGCGAAGGCTAGGCGGCGTAGGGCTTGGCGGAGAGGATCTCCACCTTGATGTCCTTGCCGTTCGGAGCGACGTAGCTGAGGGTGTCCCCCTCCTTGTGGCCCACGATGGCGGCCCCCAGCGGGGACTTTTCGCTGAAGACATCCAGATCGGAGTCGCCGGCGATTTCACGGGAGCCCAACAGGAACGTCTCTTCGTCTCCCGCGATCTTGGCCACCACGATCATGCCCGGTTCCACGATGCCGTCATCGGCAGGTGCTTCGCCCACGTGGGCATCCCGAAGCAGCACCGTCAGCTGGCGGATGCGGGCTTCAATCTTGCCTTGCTCCTCCTTGGCTGCGTGGTAGCCGCCGTTTTCCTTGAGGTCACCCTCTTGCCGCGCTGCTTCAATCTTCTGGACGATCTCCGCCCGGCCTGCGCCGGAAAGGTGGTCCAGCTCTGCCTTCAGGCGGTCAAAAGCTTCCTGGGTGAGCCAGGCTACAGAAGCGCTGTTGGTGGTAGACACGGACTTCTCCTCTGGTGGTCCTACATGCAAAAGACCCCGCCATGGTGGCCACTTGTGGAGCAGCAACCAGCTCAGCGGGGTAAAGGTATCTGTCCAGTGTAGTCAATCACTTGGAGATAACCCAACCAGGACGAGTCGCGGGTCACATCCCTTATTGGGACTGGCTCGGAATCCAGCAGCTGTCCACCAGGCCCGACACGGACTCCGACTCCGTCAGCACGGTGACGCGCTGTGCGACTGTCCTGCCGCCGTCGGCCGTTCCATCCGCCGCTGACGGCGGAATGTCAACCACCTTCCAGCCCACGACGGCGAACTTGGAATCCAGCGCCTTGACGGCACACTTCACGGCGTTCCCGGGTTCGCGCGTGACCTGGAAGTCCACCTCGGCGACGGTGGCATCGGTGGTGCTGTAGCCGATGTCCTTGTATGTCACCCCGGACAGCGAATTCGATGTTGAAACCCATGCCAGGAACCCGATTCCGGCCGCCAGGGCGATTCCGATGGCGGTGCGGGTGGCCTTGGGAGTGAACCGGCGCTTTTTAGCACCATACCGATTGGCTAGGCTAGTGTCTGCAGGCGCGGATTGGGCCGGCTGGTCCGGGGAAGTCACCAGACCAGTTTAGTGCCCTTTCCTCCGGCACTCTGCGGCGGCTGCGGCCGCCGGTGGGCCACTGCCGCCCGCGACAACATCCTTCGGCTGCGACAAGCCGCGAAACAAGAATAAGGAGCCGTCCTTTCCATGACAGCGTCCAGCAACTCCCAGGTGCCGCTCCGGCTGCTCGCAGTCCATGCCCACCCGGACGACGAATCCAGCAAGGGCGCTGCAACCATGGCCATGTACGCAGCCACAGGCGTGGACGTCATGGTGGCAACCTGCACCGACGGGTCGCGCGGGGACATCCAGAACCCGGCAGTCGAAGGCGAACCACACCCGAAGCGGGACATGGCAGGTGCCCGCAGGCTGGAAATGGCCAACGCTGCCTCCATCCTGGGCATCAAGCAGGCGTGGCTCGGATTCGTCGACTCGGGACTTCCGGAAGGTGATCCGCTTCCGCCGCTTCCGGCCGGTTCGTTCGCCACCCTGCCCCTGGAGCGGGCTGCGGCGCCGCTGGTGCGGCTGGTTCGTTCGTTCAAGCCGCACGTCATCCTCAGCTACGACGAAAACGGCGGCTACCCCCACCCTGACCACATCATGGCCCACCGTGTGGCGGTTGAAGCTTTTGAAGCCGCGGGCGATCCCGGACGATACCCGCACGCGGGGGAGGCGTGGGAGCCGAGCAAGCTCTACTATGACCGCGCCTTCAGCCCCGAACGGTTCCGGGCGCTGCACTTTGCGCTGGAAGAGGCGGGCCTCCAGTCCCCGTATGCCGAGCGTTTGGCCGCGTGGCTCGAATCCGATGCCGAGGGCCACACCCCGCCGCCGGCGCCGCACCCCACCACCACGCAGATTGACTGCGGCGACTACTTTGAAGTTCGTGACGACGCCCTGCGCGCCCACCGGACGCAGGTGGACCCGCTGGGGTTCTTCTTCGCCGTCTCTCCCGACATGCAGCGCCGGACCTGGCCTTGGGAGGACTACTCCCTGATCCATTCGAGGGTGCCGTCCGAGCTCCCGGAGAAGGACCTGTTCGCCGGGCTAAGATAGTCAGAGCAGGCTATTTCTATCCAGCGTAGAAGTCGGGTGCGGCCAAGGCCCGTGCTGTCCGCTTCCTGCTGCATCCGTTCCACCAGAAGGTATCAACCGTGCATTCTCTGCTCCTCCGCCTCGCCACCACGCCGACCCCGTTGCCCACTCCGACGCTTCGGGACGGGATCTCCGAGGACCAGGTGACCCCCGGCCTGCTGGGGTTCGTCATGACGGCCTTCTTCGTGGTGGCCACGGCCCTGCTGATCGTCGACATGGTGCGGCGGATCCGCCGGGTGCGCTACCGCGCCCAGGTGGAGGAAGAACGCATGGCGGCCGCAACCGCGGCGGACGTCGAGGCCGCTGACGCGCAGGACGGGCTCGACGAGGGCCCGCGGCCGGCAGCGCCGGAGTCCAACGGAAATGGGCTCCAGCGCCCGGGCGAGTAAACCGGCGTCAGGCCAGGACGGCCAGGGCGATGGCGACGAAGTGCGCTGCGAAGGCGAACACCGTCAGTGCATGGAACAGTTCATGGAAGCCGAAGTGGTGGTAGCTGAAGTTTGGCTTCTTCAGGGCGTAGAAGACGGCGCCCGTGATGTACAGGACCCCGCCCACGCAGATCAGGACCGCTGAAGCCGGACTCGCCTGGAAGAACTGCGGCAGGTAGAACAGGGCGCCGCACCCCAGCGCAATGTAGATGGGCACGTACAGCCAGCGGGGTGCATCGGTCCACAACAACCTGAACAGCACGCCAAGGATGGCCCCGGACCAGATGACCCACAGGAGTATCACCGCCTGGGGGCGTTCCAGGAGCGTCCACGCAAGCGGCGTGTAGGTTCCGGCGATGACGAGCATGATGTTGGTGTGGTCCAGCCGTTTGAGGACCAGCTTGACCCGCGGGGACCAGTTGCCGCGATGGTAGACGGCGCTGACGCCGAACAGCAGCACGCCGGTGGCCGCGAAGACTGCAGAAGTGATCCGCCGGTCCGCGGTGGGGGCCAGGACAACGAGGACGATGCCCGCGGCAAGGGCCAACGGGGCCGTCACGGTATGGATCCAGCCGCGCCATTTCGGCTTGATCATCAGCAGTTCCGCCAGCCGGACTGCGGCATCATCCACTGCGTTCGGCTCCGAGCCGTCGCCCGGGTTCCGGTCCTCCGGCCTGGATGGCTGTGAAGCCTGCGGGGAGTCGCTGTTCATTGGTCCAGAATAACTTACGGATCAGTAAGTTACTCGCTGGTAACTTATCGCCGAGCCCACCACCCCGGACCCGGCGCGTCCCGGAGCGCCGCTGGCGGTAGCCTAGGATGTGGATGTACGTACGGCAGGAAAGTCAGGTGAGTGGACGCGTGGAGTTGCCCGGGTTCCTCTATGGCTACTACGAACGCCGGCTCCTCAAGGATCTCCCGCGCGACCGCATTCCCCGCCACATTGGCGTCATGGTGGACGGCAACCGGCGCTGGGCCAAGCAGTTCAACGCCCCCACCAGCCAGGGCCACCAGGCAGGGGCGGACAAGATCCACGAGTTCCTCGGCTGGTGCCAGGAACTCGGCGTCAAGGTAGTCACGCTGTACATGCTGTCCACGGACAACATGAACCGGTCCAGCGAAGAACTGGACCTCCTGATGGGCATCATCGCCAACACGCTGGACCGGCTCGATGACGACGCCAATATTTCCGTCCACGCGATGGGTGCCCCCGAACTGCTTCCGGACTACCTGGCCGAGCGGCTCAACAAGCTGACGTCCCGGACCCCGGTGCGGGAAAAGATCCACGTCAACGTGGCAGTCGGGTACGGCGGAAGGAGGGAAATTGTCGACGCCGTCCGCGAACTCCTGCACGACGCCGTCGCCAAGGGCATGGACATTTCCAAACTCGCCGACGACCTGTGCGTCGATGACATCTCGCGCTTCCTCTACACCCGCGGCCAGCCTGACCCGGACCTGGTGATCAGGACATCGGGGGAGCAGCGGCTCTCCGGCTTCCTCATGTGGCAGAGCGCCTACAGCGAGTTCTACTTCTGCGAAGCCTTATGGCCTGCCTTCCGCAAGGTCGATTTCCTCCGCGCGCTGCGTGACTACGCCGGCCGGCAGCGGCGCTTCGGCGCCTGACACCTCCGGTTCAGAACTAGTTAATCGACGCGCAACGGGAATCGCCGCGTAATGGTTGCGGAAACTTGCCCGGGTGGATTTACGTTATATCCATCAGCAGGCAAAACCGCCGGCTGATCGGGGAGGCCAATACATGGAGCGAAACATCGCACCGGTTGTATGGGAGGCCGGACCCGGCCTCGTGGCCGAGCCGCCTCACCAATAACAATTCCGGGCTGGTGCCCGGGGCTGGAGTCGATGTGGCTACTTCTGAACAACTGCCCGAGGTCCTGGCTGGACAGGGCGGAAAAGCTACCTCTCGCGCCGAGCGCGTCACTTTTGAAACCGGCGCAGCAACTGATGCTGCGGCCGGTTTCGCTGTCTCCCGAAGGGAAGCCGACATCCACACCTTCGTCATCGACACGTCCGTCCTGCTCTCGGACCCCCGGGCACTCCTGCGGTTCGCCGAGCACGAGGTCGTGGTGCCAATCGTTGTCATCACCGAACTTGAGGCAAAACGGCACGACCCCGAACTCGGCTACTTCGCCCGGAAGGCCCTGCGGCTCCTGGACGACCTCCGGGTCAAGCACGGCGGACTGAACCAGGCCATTCCCATTGGTGACGACGGCGGCACCCTCGTGGTGGAGCTCAACCACATTTCGGCGGAGGTCCTGCCGCTGGGCTTCCGCAGCGGTGACAACGACAGCCGGATCCTCGCCGTCGCCAAGAACCTGGCCAACGAGGGCCGCAACGTCACGGTGGTCTCCAAGGACCTCCCCATGCGGGTCAAAGCGTCCGCCATGGGGCTCACCGCCGACGAATACCGCAATGAACTCGTCAAGGACTCAGGCTGGACCGGCGTCGCCGAAATCGAAGCCGACGAACAGGAAATCTCCACACTGTACGGGCACGAGCCCGTGTTCATCCCCGCCGCGGCGGAACTGCCGGTCAACACCGGCCTGGTCCTCCTTTCCAACCGCGGCTCGGCCCTGGGCCGGGTGGGCACGGACAAACAGGTGCGCCTGGTGAAGGGCGATCGCGACGTCTTCGGCCTCCACGGCCGGTCCGCCGAGCAGCGTCTCGCCATCGACATGCTGATGGATCCCGGCGTCGGTATCGTGTCCATTGGCGGACGCGCCGGAACCGGAAAATCGGCGCTCGCCCTTTGCGCAGGACTCGAAGCCGTGCTCGAACGCCGCGAACACCGGAAGGTGATCGTGTTCCGTCCGCTGTATGCCGTGGGCGGCCAGGAGCTTGGCTACCTGCCCGGTTCGGAGTCCGAAAAGATGAACCCCTGGGCCCAGGCCGTCTTCGACACGCTCGGGGCCCTGGTCAGCCAGGAAGTGGTGGAGGAAGTCATGGACCGGGGCATGCTGGAAGTCATGCCGCTCACCCACATCCGCGGCCGCTCCCTGCACGACGCCTTCGTAATCGTGGACGAGGCGCAGTCGCTTGAGAAGAACGTCCTGCTGACGGTCATGAGCCGGATGGGCCAGAACTCCAAGATCGTCCTCACCCACGACGTCGCCCAGCGGGACAACCTCCGCGTCGGGCGCCACGACGGAATTGCCGCCGTCGTCGAAACCCTGAAAGGCCACCCGCTCTTCGGCCACATCACCCTGACCCGCTCCGAAAGGTCCCCGATCGCCGCCCTGGTGACGGAGCTGCTCGAAGGGTAGGTCGCTTAGTGAGGGGCCGTGGCCGGGTTCGCCGAGCCACGGCCCTTCGTGCGTTTCGGTGTCTGGGTACGTCCGCCCCAAGCCCTTCGCCGTCGCTTAGACACCTCCCGGCGCGGTGCTTCGGTCGCTGGGCGACCTGCGCAACGCTCTGGTCGGCGATGCGCTCCTACGCGAAGGACTTGGGCCGGTCTCGTGCAGTCAAGTCACCTTCAGGAACTTCGCCGCTGCTTCGTGGCCCTCCACCTTCAGCTTCCATTCGGGGCGGTTGAAGGTTTCGGGGGTGAGGCGGACGTGCTGGAGTGTTTCGACCTTTGTGCCCCAGGCTTTGCGGGTGACCCCGTTCAACTCGTAGCCAAGGGAGCGCGAGACGCCCAGGGAGGCGGCGTTCCAGGCCGCGGCCTCGGATTCGGCCACCTCTGCGCCGAGCCAGTCAAAGGCCCACAGAACGACGGCGGCACGCATCTCCTTGCCCAATCCGCGGCCCTGGACAGACTGCTGCAGCCAGGAGCCGGTGCTGACGGTCTTGAGGCTTGCGAAGTCCTTGGCGCCAATGTCCTGGCAGCCGACAAACTTTCCCTCGTGCCAGATGCCAAGCAGCAACGTCCAGTTTTCCGCGGCGCTTTCGGCCCTGCACCGCCAGTACCAGCGGCCCATGTTCGGGCCCAGTTCGTCGTCCGGAAGCTCGGTCCAGGGCATACTGAACGGGTTCCGGCCTGCCTCGTGGATGCCGCTGCGGGCCGCTGCCAGGGCGGCGGGCATGTCGTGATCCGTGATGGGCCGGAGCTCCAGCCTGGGTGTGGCCAGCCTAAGGTCGAACAGGGGCCAGATGGAGCTCAGGGAAGTCATCCGCGAAGCCTAGCTGATCGCTGCAACCGGTACCTGTCACACTCAGACGGGGAGGTCCCAGCTGATATGCCGCCGGACGTCCGTGAGGTTCATGGACTGGGCCAGGAACAGGTCATCGAGCATGTATTCGTCCACGGCCATGATGCGGATCCAGTGCCCATAATCCCCCGTCCCCGGTTCCAGCGACCGGCTGGCGACGCAGACCCCAGTGCCCACGTCCACCCGGAGACGTGTGCGCCCGGGAAGGCACAGCGGAGCAGCTGCATCCCCCGGGTGGTAGGCGGCATTCGGGACCACCACCGCTTCCAGGACGGGCCTGCCCTCGTGCTCGGCATGCTGGACATCCTCGATCTCCAGCGCGTTGGTGCCCGGGAATTCGATCGGAACCGGAGCATTGCCCGCAAGCTCAACGGGATCCAGGGCGGCTGAGAAGCGGCCGTTGCCGAACCCCGGTTCGCCGTACGCGGCCTCAGGCCTGCGGCGGACGTGTCCGGCGTCGTCATACACGGGGGTGACCAGGTGGGGCGGCAGGAGCCAGGACTTGCGGGTGGCGCTGACGTAGAAGTCACCACGGGAATCATTGATTCCCGTGGTGCTGTGCAACACCAGGCCATCCGGACTTTCCAGCCGCAGCGCCCCGGGCCGTCGCAGCCACGCCCGGACGAACGGCACCCCCGGCCCGGGCGCCGAATCGAAAGGCTGGTCCCAGTACTCGAACCTCAGGGACTGCCACTTCCAAGGGGACGACCGGCACAGGTTCCGAAACGTGGCTGGCGGGTCCACGGGCGTGCCGGGAGGGTCCGGAACCGTCCGGCGGCGGGACTCCCAGGTCGACATATCCACAGTTTACGCGGCGGCGCTACGACCGGTACGGCCGGATCCAGTAGCATCCGAGGGGTGATCGGACGACTGGGCGACCTCTGGCAGTACACCCCCGTGGCCTTCTGGCTGGTGCTGGCCGCCTGCCTCTATTTTGTGGTGATGGCTGTGCGGCTCACCGTTATCGATGTCCGGCACCATCTCCTGCCCAACCGCATCGTGTTCCCCTCCTATGCCGTGGCGGGATTCCTTCTCCTGGCCGCAGCGGCGGTGGCGGCCTGGGGCGGGGCGGTGGCGGCCGTAGGGGATCCGAACGGCAACCCCATCCTGCCGGTCGTCAGGGTGTTGGCGGGGGCCGCGATCCTCTGGCTCTTCTATTTCGTCCTTCGCCTCGCCTATCCGCCCGGGATGGGATTCGGCGATGTGAAGCTGGCGGGCGTCCTGGGCATGTACCTTGGCTACCTCAGTTGGGGACATCTCTTTGCCGGTACCTTCCTGGCGTTCCTGCTCGGCGGCCTGTGGTCGCTGGCGCTCCTGGCCGCCCGCAGGGGAACGCTCAAGTCCGCCATACCGTTTGGCCCGTTCATGTTGGCAGGGGCCGCGGCCGCCATGCTGCTGCCGGCGTAGGTGTACGGCCTTGGGAGGTCTTTGACCTTGGGTAGGCTGGCAGTATGCCTGCACCTGAATACGTCCTGAAACTGCGCGAGAAGATCGGCAACGACCCCCTCTGGGTTCCCGGCGTCCGGGGCGTGGTGGTCGATGACGGGGGCAGGATCCTGCTGGCCCAGCGGGCGGACAACCAGCAGTGGGCTTTGATCAGCGGGATGCTGGACCCGGGGGAGCAGCCTGCCCGGGGCCTGGTCCGGGAGATCTTCGAGGAAACGGCCGTGGTGGCGGAAGCCGAGCGCGTGGTATCCGTGGGGGCGGTGGGTCCGGTGACCTACCCGAACGGCGACGTCTGCGAATTCCTGGACGTCGTGTTCTTGTGCCGGTATGTGTCCGGCGACGCCAGGGTGAACGATGACGAGTCCCTCGCGGTTGGCTGGTTCGGACTGGACGAGCTTCCCGAGCTCATGCCGGGCCACCTCACCAGCATCCGACAGGCGTTGACGCCGGCTGGAGCCGTCTACTTCGAGGCGTAGGAGTGCCCGGACCCGGCTCCGCGCCCGACGCCAAGGTTGGTGGTAAGGAACAGGGACGCCGCAACCCCCAAGATTGCGGCGTCCCTGTTGGTTTCCGGGCGGCCTGAGGCCGCAGCCTTGGCCGGCCACGGCTGCGCCGGGCGTCCGACGACGGTCAGCGGCCAGGGGAGACCAGCTCGCCGTCGTCGTCCTTGGCGTGCGCTGCGTCCAGGCCGGCGTCCGCAGGCCGGCCCGCGGTATTGGCGGGCAGCCCGGCGGCGAGCCGTTCCGCTTCCTCTCCGCCGACGGCCTCCCCGCGCGCCACCATACCGGCGGTGTCCGACAACGGGATCTGCTTGAGCGTCAGGGCCAGCAGCAGTGCCACGGCAATGAACGGCAGCAAGTACCAGAACACGGGCGCCAGCGAATCCGCGTAGGCGTTCACAATGGCATCGCGCAACTGTGAGGGGAGCTGGCTCAACGCCTGCGGGTCCAGCGTCCGGGTGGACTGCCCGGCCTGCTCGGCGGAGGCTCCCGCACTCGTGAAGGCATTGGTCAGCGCCTCGGAGAGGCGCGTGGTGAAGATCGACCCGAACACGGCCACACCCATGGCGGCGCCAACTTCGCGGAAGTAGTTGTTGGTGCTGGTGGCGGTGCCGATCTGGTCCGCGGAGACGGAGTTCTGGACCACCAGGACCACCACCTGCATGATCAGGCCCAGCCCGGCCCCGAACACGAACAGCTGGAGGCAGATGACCCAGATGGGGGTGCTGGCGGCAAGGGTGGTCATCCACAGCATGGCCGCCATGGTGAACGCGGCACCCAGGATGGGGAACATCTTGTATTTGCCGGTTTTTGAAATCCGGATGCCCGAGTAGATGGACGTGCCCATGAGGCCTGCCATCATGGGCAGCATCAGCAGCCCGGATTCGGCGGCCGATGTGCCCGAGGACATCTGCAGGAACGTGGGAACGAAGGCGATGGCGGAGAACATGCCAAGGCCCAGGGTGAAGCCGATGGCGGTGGCGTTGATGAAGATCCGGTTCCGGAAGAGGCTCAGCGGGATGATCGGATCCTCGGCTCGCCGCTCCACCAGCACGAACGCGGTGGCCGAGAGCAGCAGGCCGGCGCCAAACGCCCAGGTGAGGGGTGAATCCCAGCCTTCGTCCTTCTTGCCGCCGAAGTCGGTGAAGAAGATCAGGCAGGTGGTGGCCGCGGAGAGCAGGACAACGCCCAGGATGTCGATCCGCTTGTCGGCCTTCTTGTTGGGCAGCGTCAGGGCGAACCAGGCGATGGCGAACGCGGCAACGCCCACCGGAATGTTGATGTAGAACGCCCACTCCCAGGTGAGGTGGTCAACGAAGAAGCCGCCCAGCAGCGGGCCTGCCACCGCCGACAGGCCGAAGATGGCGCCCAGCGGGCCCATGTACTTGCCGCGCTCCTTGGCGGGCACGATGTCCGCGATGATTGCCTGGGACAGGATCATCAGGCCGCCTCCGCCCAAACCCTGGATGGCACGGAAGATGACGAAGCCCCAGAAATCGGTGGCCAGTGCGCAGCCGACGGACGCGAGGGTGAAGAGCGCGATAGCTACCAAAAAGAGGTTGCGGCGGCCCAGGATGTCCCCGAATTTGCCATAGATGGGCATGACGATGGTGGTAGCCAGCAGGTAGGCCGTAGTGATCCAGGCCTGGTGTTCCACGCCGCCCAGCTTGCCCACGATGGTGGGCATGGCGGTGGAAACGATGGTTTGGTCCAGGCTGGACAACAGCATTCCGGCGATCAGCGCGGAAAAGATGATCCAGATGCGTTTTTGCGTCAGCAGGAGTGGTCCTGCAGGTGCCTTGGTGGCGGTACTCATGATTGTCCTTCTGCGGCGGTGGTGTCCGGAATGTCGAATGGCTGGGAAAAGAGCAGGCTGGCAGCGGAGATGTTCGCCAGGAGCAGGTCCCGGTAAGGGCGGATGTTGCCGTCGGAGAAATAGGCCATGCTGCTCTTGCGGGCGATGGTGCTCAGCAGGACCACGGCCATCTGCACCACAGGATGGTCCGGCGCCACGCCTTCGCGCCGCGCCACGTCCTTGGCGAACTGGGCTTCCCGCTGCTCGGTGACGCCGATGATGCGGAGGATGAGCTGCGGTTCCTTGCGGACCACGCCTATGAGTTGCCGGGTGTCTTCCTCGGACGCCGTCATGTCCTCGGCCAGGCGCAAAGACAGCCGGATTAGGTCCCTGAAGAGGGTAGGCGAGATGGTACCGGCCGGTGAACCCGAGCCGCCGGCCACGAATTCGTCGATGACCGCAGACGGGATGTCATCGTCCGCGTGGCCGATAATGGCGTCTTCCTTGGTGGGGAAGTAGTTGAAGAAGGTCCGGCGCGAGATATCCGCGGCCTCGCAGACTTCCTCCACGGTGTAACCGTTCAGCCCGTGCTCGGCGGTCATGCTGCGGGCAGCGGCGGTGATGGCGCGCCGGGTGGCAGCCCGTTTGCGTTCACGAAGGCCGGGGTCCGAAGTTGCACTGTTACTCACAAAGTAAAGTTTTGCACTAATTCAAAACAAGTGCAAGTTTTTCGGCAAGCCGGCAGGGGACTTAAACGACGACGGCGGCCGGTACCTTTCCTGCGAAAGGTACCGGCCGCCGTCGGACGCTGTGGCGTGTTAGGCCTTGTGCGCCGGAGCCGTCATGGTGGTGACGTCCAGGGCCTTGTCCAGGTCCGCCTCCGAAACCTTGCCGTCGCCGTCGCCGACGAAGCCAAGCTGCTCGGTGGCCTGGCGGATGGTCAGGCCCTCCTTGACGGCGGTCTTGGCGATCTTGGCCGCGTTCTCGTAGCCGATGTACTTGTTCAGCGGGGTGACGATGGACGGGGAAGCCTCGGCAAGGAAGCGGGCGCGTTCCACGTTGGCGGTGATGCCGTCGATCATCTTGTCCGCCATGACCCGGCTGGTGTTGGCCAGCAGCCGGATGGATTCGAGCAGGTTGGCGGCCATGACCGGGATGCCCACGTTGAGCTCGAAGGCGCCGTTGGTGCCGGACCAGGCGATGGCGGTGTCGTTGCCAATGACCTGGGCTGCCACCATGATGGACGCCTCGCAGATGACCGGGTTGACCTTGCCCGGCATGATGGAGGAGCCCGGCTGCAGGTCCGGGATGGCGATTTCGCCGAGGCCGGTGTTGGGGCCGGAGCCCATCCAGCGGAGGTCGTTGTTGATCTTCATGAAGGAGATGGCAATGTTGCGCAGCTGGCTGGAGGCTTCGATCAGGCCATCGCGGTTTGCCTGCGCTTCGAAGTGGTCGCGGGCCTCGGTCAGCGGCAGGCCGGTGTCCGTGGCGAGCAGTTCGATGACACGCTCCGGGAAGCCTGCGGGGGTGTTGATGCCGGTTCCCACGGCGGTGCCGCCCAGCGGAACCTCAGCCACGCGGGGGAGCGAGGCGTTGATGCGCTCGATGCCGTAGCGGACCTGCGCGGCGTAGCCGCCGAACTCCTGGCCCAAGGTCACAGGGGTGGCGTCCATCAGGTGGGTGCGTCCGGACTTGACGACGTCCTTGAACTCGACGGCCTTGCGCTCCAGCGACTCGGCCAGGTAGCCCAGGGCGGGGATGAGGTCGTTGATCAGCGCGGACGTGGCGGCCACGTGGACGGACGTGGGGAACACGTCGTTGGAGGACTGCGAGGCGTTGACGTGGTCGTTCGGGTGGACCACCTTGTCGCTGCCGGCGGCCTTCAGCGCACGCGTGGCCAGCTCTGCCAGGACCTCGTTGGTGTTCATGTTCGAGGACGTGCCGGAGCCGGTCTGGAAAACATCGATGGGAAAGTCGCCGTCGTACTTGCCCGCGGCCACCTCATCGGCAGCGTCTGCAATAGCCTTGGCCAGCTCGCCGTCGAGCACGCCCAGTTCTGCGTTGGCCTGGGCGGCAGCCTTCTTGACCCGGGCCAGCGCCTCAATGTGGGTGCGTTCCAGGGTCTTGCCGGAAATGGGGAAGTTCTCCACTGCCCGCTGCGTCTGCGCGCGGTACAGTGCGTTCACGGGGACGCGGACTTCGCCCATCGTGTCATGTTCAATGCGGAACTCTTCAGTGGAAGTCATGGGGCTAGCTTATGGCGACCAGGCGTCCCACCGAAAACCGTTAAGGGGGCCGCACGGGCGTCCCGTGCGGCCCCCTTAACGGTGTGGCTAGAGCTCGCCGTTTCCGTAAACCAAGTCAGCGCGGCCTTCGGCCAGGCGGTAGGAAAGGCCAACGACGGCGGTGCGGCCGGCCTCGATTGCGTCGGAAATCACACGGGAGCTGTCCGCCAGGCGCTGCGAGGTCTGCTTGACGTGTTCCACCACCATGTCGTTGACCTCGGGCTGGTCGTTGCGCAGCGAGGTCAGGACAGAGGGCGTGATGCGCTCCACGAGGTCGCGGATGAAGCCCGCCGGCATCTCGCCGGTCTGTACGGCGTCCTTGGTGGCTGTCACGGCGCCACAGTTGTCGTGGCCGAGGATCACGATCAAGGGCACGTTCAGCACGCCGACGCTGTACTCCAGGGAGCCCAGGACGGCGTCGTCGATCACCTGGCCGGCGGTGCGGACCACGAAGACGTCGCCCAGGCCGACGTCGAAAATGATCTCCGCGGCGAGCCGGGAGTCGGAGCAGCCGAAGATCACCGCGAACGGATTCTGCGTCTCCACCAGCGATGAGCGTCGGGAGGCATTCTGGTTCGGATGGGAGGACTCGCCGTTTACGAAACGTTCGTTGCCTTCGCGCAGGCGGCGCCAGGCCAGTGCAGGGGTCAGGTTAGTCGTCACGGCCCCACCTTACGGCGTGGGGGCCGCCGAGGGTGAAACTGTGACGGCCGGGCTGCTGTCCAGGGAGGTCACGACGGCGGCCGCCAGCGTGGAGAATTCGTCCAGTTGGGCGGCGCCGGAGAGGATGACGGTGCTGCCCCGGTAGTTCAGGATCATCGACTTTTCCCCCTTGCCGGTGTCACGCAGTTCCCAGTTCTGGCCGCCGGCGTTCCGGGTACCGGTAACGGGGGCGTTCTTGGTCTGCTGGAGGAGCCAGGTGGGGTTGGCACTCTTGGTCTGCACGAGGGCGATGAACGAGGTCTTGGGCGTCAGGTAGCCAACCTCCCACGTGGGCACGCCGCTGCCCGTCCCGGCCTCCCACCGTGCGTAGTTGGCGCGGAAGGCGTTGCCGGTATCCGGAGCTACGGGTGTGAATCCGGCCACATCCGCGGCATTCCGGGCCACCGACGCGACGTCGATGTCCGGCCGGTAGCCGTCACTCTTCGGCTGCGGGTTCATCAGGACCACAGGCAGGAACGCGGCAATGCTGAGCACCAGTGCAATGACCATGCCGATCACCGAGGCATTGGCCCGCTTGGCGGCCGCCGCCGGAATGACGGGCTTTACGGGGGTGTCCGCGCCGGCCCTGGCGGCCTCGGGCCTGCCTTCGGGCTGGGCCTGGCCGGGGTTGGGGCTGGTGGCTTCCTGCATGTCATTCACTTCTCTATAGTCGCCCATCCCGGAGCCGTAGTTCCATTCGGGCGTCAGCGGGCTGCGGCGGCGGGCGTCCGGGCACATTGCGCTGCCGCGTCATGGGCCGCCCGCCGCGTGGCGCCGCGACTATGATCGATACCAGAGGAATCACCGCTCTGCTGCACCGGCAAGCGGGTTCAATGATCGCCACTCGAAGAAGAGGTTCACGTGTCACCAGCGTCCATGACCCAGAAGTACTCCACGATTTCACCGTCCCTTGCGGTGGGCCACGACGAGCCGGACCGCAACCTTGCCCTTGAACTTGTCCGCGTCACCGAGGCCGCGGCCATCGCCGGCGGCCACTGGGTTGGCTTTGGCGACAAGAACACCGCCGACGGCGCCGCCGTCGACGCCATGCGTTCCTTCCTTCAGACCGTCCACTTCAATGGCGTCGTGGTGATCGGCGAAGGCGAAAAAGACGAAGCCCCCATGCTGTTCAACGGCGAGCGTGTTGGCGACGGCACCGGCCCCGAGTGCGACGTCGCCGTCGACCCGATCGACGGAACCCGGCTGACCGCCCTGGGCATCAACAATGCCCTGGCCGTCCTGGCCGTTGCCGAGCGCGGCTCCATGTTCGACCCCTCCGCCGTGTTCTACATGGAGAAGCTCGTCACCGGCCCGGAAGCGGCCGACATGGTGGACCTCCGCCTGCCCGTCAAGCAGAACCTGCACCTCATCGCCAAGGCCAAGGGTGTCAAAGTCAACCAGCTCAACGTCATGGTGCTGGACCGCGACCGCCACAAGCCGCTCATCGAGGAGATCCGCGAGGCCGGCGCACGCACCAAGATCATCCTGGACGGCGACGTCGCCGGCGCTATCGCGGCGGCCCGCTCCGGCACCGGCGTGGACGCCCTGATGGGCATCGGCGGCACCCCTGAGGGCATCGTGGCCGCCTGCGCCATCAAGTCCCTCGGCGGCGTCATCCAGGGCCGTCTCTGGCCCACCAGCGACGAAGAGAAGCAGAAAGCCATCGACGCCGGCCACGACCTGGACCGTGTGCTTTCCACGAACGACCTCGTATCCAGCGACAACTGCTACTTCGCCGCAACGGGCATCACCGACGGCGACCTGCTCAAGGGCGTCCGCTACTCCAAGGACAAGGTCCTGACCCAGTCCATCGTGATGCGGTCAAAGTCGGGCACCATCCGTTTCGTCGACGGCGAGCACCAGGCCAGCAAATGGGAGGGCTACGCCCGCAAGAGCTGATCCGCATCCGGAAACGGATACCAGAGCCCCGGGGCGCCGCGCGCGCTCCGGGGCTTTGCCGTTAACGCCTTGGTATAGGGTTTAAGCCATGATTCCTGCCGTTGTGCCCTGTACTGACCGCGCCCTCTGGGACGAATATGTCGACCGGTTCCAGGGCCACCCGCAGCAGCTGTGGGGCTGGGGGGAGACCAAGGCGATGCACGGCTGGTCCGTGGACCGGGTCCTCGTCAAGGCCGGTGACGACACCATCGGCTGTGCCCAGCTGCTGGTCCGGAAGCTGCCTGCACCCTTCCGCGCCCTGGTTTACATCCCCCGCGGTCCGATGTGCACCGTGGAGAATACGCAGGAGGTGCTTAACCGGCTGGCCGAGCACGCAGCCCTCCGGCACCGGGGCGTTGCCCTCAGCATCGAACCGGACTGGGACCGCGGTTCAGCCTTCGCCGGTGCCGTCGCCGCTGCCGGCTTCCGGGAATCGGCCAACACCGTGCTGATCCCCAGGACTCTTATCCTGGACCTCACCCGGTCAGACGACGAACTGATGGCGGAGATGTCCAAGTCAACGCGGGCCAACATCCGCAAGGCGATGCGCAGCGACGTGGAATTCCGCAAGGTCAAGAACGACGCCGAGCTTGAGCAAGTGCTCGCCATCTACCACGACACGGCGGAACGTGCGGGCTTCGGCATCCACGAGGACCAGTACTACCGCGATATCTTCCGGAACCTGGGGGACGCCTCGCCCATCATCGCAGCGTTTGACGGCGAACAGATGCTTGCCTTCACGTGGCTTTCCCGCAGCGGGACCATCGCGTTCGAACTCTATGGCGGCGTGTCTGCCGAGGGGCAGAAGCAGCGCGTGAATTACGGGGTCAAGTGGGCGGCACTGCAGTCCATGCGGGAGGACGGCTGCAGCCGGTATGACTTCAACGGCCTGCTGAACGACGGCATCTCGGACTTCAAGAAGCAGTTCGCCAAGCATGAGGACATGCTCCTGGGCACCTGGGAGAAGCCGTTGTCGCCGTTCTACCCCGCGTACTCCACAGCCATGCCGTTGGCCCGCAAAGGCCTCCAGGCGGCCCGCCGGCTGGTCAAGGGCGCGGCGGGCCGGGCGCAGGCGCTGATTAAGCGGCGCTAGAGTCCGGTGGTCACGGCGAAGGCCAGCGCGGGCTCGTTGCTGCCTGCCGCGCGGTGGATGTTGACGGGGGCCTCGGCTGCCGCCACGAACGCGCTGGAACCGCGCGAAAGCTCCAGGTCGCCCTTCGGTGAATCCAGATAGACGGCGCCGGCCACCACTATGACCACGGCGGCGCCGGACTGGGCCAACGGGACGGGGCCGGAGTCCTGGCCCAGCTCGATGCGCTGAAGCTGGAACTCCCCGAACGGCGGCCGGTACACTTCCTGGTCCATCATGGTCGTACCGGCACGAAGCATCGGCACCGCCACCGGACGGAAATCGACGGTATGCAGGAGTTCAGGAACATCTACGAACTTGGGCGTCAGGCCGCCGCGCAGGACGTTGTCCGAAGACGCCATAACCTCCACGCCGAGGCCATGCAGGTACGCGTGGACGTTTCCTGCCGGCAGGTAGACGGCCTCGCCGGGCTGCAGCGAGATCCTGTTCAGCAGCAGCGAGATCAGGACTCCGGGATCGCCAGGGTACTTCTCGTTGAGGCTGATGACGGTTCCGAGTTCGGCCTCGTGCGGCTCCAGGGCAGCACCTGAAAGCAAAGCTGCCACCACCAGAGCCGTAGCTTCGGCCACCGCCTGCCCGCCGGTGATGAGCCGTTCGAAGGCATCGTGGAGGCCAGCTCCTTCGTCTGCCGCGGAGAGGTCGGACAAGAGGTCCTGCACCAGGGCAGGGCACTCGTCCGCCGACGGGAAGGCCCCGGCAACGTGGTGCAGGATCGTCCGGGTCTCCGCCGCCGGGCGGAACCCGCACAGCGCCTCGAACGGCGTGAGGGCGAAGATCATTTCCGGCTTGTGGTTGTCGTCTTTGTAGTTCCGGTTGGCGGCATGTGGGTCGAGCCCTGCATCGTTTTCCCGTGCGAACCCGGCCCTTGCCTGCTCCAGGCTGGGATGGACCTGGAGGGACAGCGGCTGGGCTGCGGCAAGGATCTTGGCCAGGAAGGGCAGCCGGGGGCCAAAAGCGGAGACTGATTCCGCGCCCAGGAAATGCTCGGGGTCGGAGGCGATCAGCTCATCGAGCGGGCGTCGTCCGCCGTCTTCCGGAATGTGGGCCACCGACGGCGAATCAGGGTGCGCGCCGATCCACAGTTCGGCCTCGGGCCGCCCGGATTCGGGGCGGCCAAGCAGCGAGGCGATCGCCGTCGTCGAGCCCCATGCGTAATCCCGAAGGACGTTCTCGATCTCGTACAAGGATGTTCCGTTTCCCTAGGTGTGTGGGGGCGGCTACAGTGCGGCGCACTGGCCGTTGGTGGCCACGAGGTTGCGGATGGCCTGCTCGTTGCCGTGGCGCTTGAAATCGTCCAGCATCTGCTCCGTGATCGGCTCGCCGTCGGGGGTGGTGGTCACCGGTGTGAAGTCCGACGGCGCCGTGGACTCGTGCGGCAGTCCTCCGGTCATGACCCGGGACAGCCCGGCGGGCCCCGCGGCCTGGACGTGCCCGGCACCGGCCGCCGGTGCGCTGATGCCGTCGTCGCCCGCCCCGGTTGCCTGGGGTCCTGACGCGGACGCCAGCAGCTGGTCCACGCGGTCGTGGATCTGGCCGAAATCGGGGTTGGTGGAGAATGCGGGGTCGAAGTCCGGCGGCCCGATGGTGAGCCGCTTGACCTCCTTGCCCTTTGCCTTGATGGCCAGGTCCACAAAACTGCCCAGCTGGGTAGAGGAGATGTTGGACTCCACCACCTTGGTGCCGGCGTTGGCAATGTCCTCGAATTTGGACAGCAGGGTGGCCGGGTCCAGCTGCTTGAGCATGGCCTGCTGCACACACTGCTGGCGGGCGATGCGGGCATAATCGTCCACGAACTCGCGTGACCGCCCGTACCAGAGGGCGTGGTAGCCGTCCAGGGTGTTCTCGCCGGCCGGTATCCAGCCCAGGGGCATGCCGTGGATGCCATTTGCTTCATCGATGGTTTCGCCGCTGATGGGCACCCAGCCACCGGCCTTGATCCTGATGCCGCCCATGGCATCGATTAGCTTGGAAAAGCCGTCCATGTCCACCAGGACGTAAGCCTGGATGTCCATGCCGAGCGTTCCGGACACGGCCTCCAGGGTGGCCTGCGCCCCCGGGTCCGCTACGCCCGGGTAGAGATTGGCGTGTTCGTTGGTGACCTCGGTGTTGATGGCGTTGATCAGGCATTCGTCGCCGCAGTCGTACCCGTCGGGGTAGATGGCGCGCATGGGGGACTTCGCACTGAACTGGGCGTTTTGGAAGTTCCGAGGAATGGAAATGATGGCTGTCTGGCCGGTCTTGGCGTCGACGCTCAGCACGGAGAGGCTGTCCGGCCGGCGACCGGTGCGGTCGTCGCCGGCGTCGCCGCCCATCATCAGGAAGTTGTACCTGCCGTCCACCGGCTCAATGGCAGGCCCGGACGAGAAGATGCTGCCGATCGCATTCCGGCCCACGTTCAGAAGGTAGGCGGTGTAGCCCAGGGACCCGCTGCCAAGGACCAGGGCCAGCACCAGGGCGATCCCGACGGCGGGGCGGGCCCGCGGTGCCAGCAGGACCGGGCGGATGATTCGCAAGGTGTTGACGAAGAGCAATGCCCAGCCAACAGCCAGGGCCGTCAGCAGTACCACCAGGACCAGTGACGTGACGGGGTTGGTGAAGACGTTGATCACCAGCGTCCGGTCCAACAGCAAGAGGACAACTGCCAGGACCAGGACTGCCCAGACGCAGAGCGTGGCGCGCAACGCGATCCTGCCCAGCTTGCGGTCGCCGGCCACGAGCTGGGCGCTCCCCGGTACCAGCAGCGTCAGGAGGACCAACACAAAGGCGCGCTTTGTGCGGACTGCCGGGGAAGCGCCGGCCGGGTAACGGACCGGATCGGTCAAACTCGATCCGGCGCCCGGCTGCTGCGTGCTGCTGGCCATGCCCGCCGCCCTAACGGCTGCCCCGAAGGGAGCTGGACGCGTCAGGGAAGACTTCGCTGACTTTCTGCCGCAGGTTGGCGCCCTTGCGGGAGGCGACGGCGTTGAGGTCGGCGGCGAAATCCAGGAGGTCGGCGCGCAGGGTCGCGGCGAGTTCGTCCGTGCCTGAGGCAAGCATCCGCACGGCCAGGAGGCCTGCATTGCGTGCACCGCCGATCGATACCGTTGCCACCGGAACACCCGCAGGCATCTGGACGATGGACAGCAGGGAGTCCATGCCGTCAAGGGTCTTCAACGGGACGGGGACGCCGATGACCGGCAGGGGAGTGACGCTGGCCAGCATCCCGGGCAGGTGTGCCGCGCCGCCGGCCCCTGCGATGATGACGCGCAGCCCCCGCTCGTGCGCCGTCTGTCCATAGCGGATCATCTCGGTCGGCATCCGGTGTGCTGAGACAACGTCAGCTTCGAACGGAATGCCGAATTCGGCGAGGGCCTCGGCCGCCGCCTCCATGACGGGCCAGTCCGAGTCGGAACCCATGACCAGGCCCACCAGTGGGCTGTCACCGGGACCGGCGGCTGGAAAGGCTTCGGCGCTCATGCGTTCTCCTCGAAGATAGGGGAAGGTTCCTCGGCCCCGGCACGTCCATCACGGATGATGGCCGCCACCGCCGTTGCCCGGCGCCTGACCGAGTCGACGTCCGTCGTCGAACTTCCCACCAGGTTGACATGGCCGATCTTACGTCCGGGCCGCACGGATTTGCCGTAGCAGTGGACCTTGGCGGCCGGCTCGCTGGCGAGGGCCATCGGGTAGGCCGAAAAGAGGTCCTGGTTTTCCCCGCCCAGGAAATTCTTCATCACGGTTACGGGGGCCAGTGCGTCGGTGGCACCCAGTGGCAGGTTGAGGACGGCGCGCAGATGCTGTTCGAACTGGCTGGTAATGGAGCCATCCTGGGTCCAGTGACCGGTGTTGTGCGGCCGCATGGCCAGTTCGTTGACCAGGAAGCCGGCGCCCGCGCCCGGCGTCTCGAAAAGTTCAACAGCGAGCACTCCGGTGACATTGAGTTCCGCCGCGATGCGCAATGCGGCGTCCTCGGCAGCCGCGGCAACCTCCAGCGGGATGTCCAGTGCGGGCGCGATCACCTCGTCACAGACACCATCCACCTGGATGGTGTGGACCACCGGCCAGGCCCGGGCTTCGCCATCCGGGGTCCGCGCCACCAGGGCCGACAGCTCGCGGGTGAACTCCACCTTCGCCTCGGCCAGCAGGGGACTCATGGCGGCGAACCATTCCTCGGCGCCGGCCGCCTCCTCGGCGGACGCAACAATTCGGACGCCCTTGCCGTCGTAACCGCCGCGCGGCATCTTCAGTACCACCGGCCATCCCGTTTCCTCGCCGAAGCGGACCAGGTCTGCGACATTGGCCACAGACGCCCAGGCGGGGTTGGGCAGTTCCAACCGGTCGATGGCAGCCCGCATGACCAGTTTGTCCTGGGCGTGGACGAGGGCGTCAGGTCCAGGCTGGACATTGACCCCCGCTTCCTGGAGCGCCCTGAGGTGCGCCGTGGGCACGTGCTCGTGGTCAAATGTCATCACGTCAAGGCCCCGGGAAAAATCCAGGAGGGTCTGCAGGTCCTTGTAATCGCCCACCGGCGTGGCCGGTACGGCAGAGACCGCGGAAACGTCGTCGCCTTCGGCGAGGACACGGAGTTCAAAGCCGAGTGCTGTAGCGGCAGGGGCCATCATTCGCGCAAGCTGGCCGCCGCCAACTACACCTATTACTGGAAAAGTCACGTACGCCAGCCTACCGAAGACGCACCGCATCCCGCTTTTCCGGCCCGGCAGGAGAAGGACATTTTCTGCCGGGGGCCGGGAGCAGGGGCAGTCCGGGGGCCAGTCCAAAGCTTTGGGGGCTAAAATGGGTCCTTGGCCGAGTGGCCCACAGTTCGGACGGCCATGGAGGGTCATGTTTAGCGCACTTGCAGATCGTATCCGGGGGCTCGCCTCGCTCTTCTGGCGGGAAGTGGCCAAGTTCGGGGCCGTAGGCGGTGTGGCATTCGTCATTGACAACGGGCTGACGTATTACCTGATGCACGGCCCGATGTCGGACAGCGAAGCAAAAGCGCGCTTCGTGGGCGCCACGGTGGCCACGGTCTTCTCTTGGGTTGCAAACCGTTTCTGGACTTTCCGGCACCGGCGCCAGGCGAATGTGCTTCGCGAGTTCGTCATGTTCGTCATCATCAACGGCATCGGGATCGGGATCTCCACCGGGTTCACCGCGTTGGCCAAGTACGGGATGGGCATCGACGACAAGAATGTGCTGTTCCTGGCAGGTGTCGCGGGCATCCTCGTCGCCACGGTGGTCCGTTTCTTTGCGTACCGCTTCCTGGTGTTCAACCAGGAACTGGACCAGGAGCCGGAGTTCTCGCACGACCACGAACTCATCGAAGCCCACCCGCACCGGGAGTCCGCACACGCCGAACGTCCCGCTTCCGCCCCTGTCGACGGTGGCCCGAAGGCCTAGGACCCGCGCCTGCTAGCTGCCGTGGATGCGTTCGTCGGCCAGCAGTTTGTCCGTGAGTTCAACATCCGGGTGGGTCAGGACCACGGAGCCGCCGTGCTCCCAGGCGCCCAGCGCGTTGGACAGCGCCGACTCGAGGCCGTTGCCCGCTGGAATGTGGAGGCGGACGCCTTCCCCATGGGATGCCCCAAACTTGGTGAGCAGGTCTTTGTGCTCCACCGGACGCCCGTCGCCCGTCAGGAGCGCACGGGCTGACGGATCCGGATCAGCGTGCGGCATGAACACGTCACCGTGGGACCGCACCTCTGCCGCGTAGTCGATGCAGCCACCCGGAAGTTCCCCTGCCCAGCGCATGGCGAGGGCTGGCAGCGCAACTGCGATCACGGCGTCGTGCCCGTTTGTTGCGTCGCCAGGGGTGGCCGTCACAAGGAAGTCTGCCGGGCCGCCGTCGAGCACTGCTTCCAGGCCCAGCTGCCAGCCTGCCAGCGCCCAGACCAGGGCTTTCCAATGCGCCGGAAGCGCAAGTCCGAGGCGCATGCCCGGCTCTGCGTCGAGCTCGTCCTGCAGCAGGTTGCTGGTCTTGGCCACCCAGTTGTCCAGGACCCGACCCGACAATTCGACCCGTTCCGAATTGGGCCCGTACCACGTCAGGCGCGGTGCCGTGGAGTTGCCGGAACGGAGGCTGCCCATCAGGGTGATGGCGGGGATCGATGTCATGGCTTCATCCTGCCATCCTGCAATCCCCGGGTCACCAGCGGCTGGACATCGCTTCCAGTTCCGCTGCCATAGTGATGTTTATCACTAGATCTACTAAGCGTGCTTGCTATTTTGGCTCGCAGCGGGTATTTTCCCCGTCGTGGCGCTGTTTTTGCGGCTTTCGCGTCCGGAATATGCCGCTTCCGGCCCGCGCCACGCCCAGCCGGCAAAAAATCCCGGGCGTGGCGTGCGCAAAGTTCTCAGGTTTCACTGTCTATTATCCCGGCTACGGCTTGACTCGCCCTAGTTACACACGTGTAATTAGGTATCTAAAGCAATTGCGTAAATACCGGCACACAACCGAGTGTCCACGTATCAAGGCAGTGGCTGCAATGTCAGGAGGGTCGCCGTGGGGCAAGCAGAGCGTATCCAGGAAGATGCCGTCGTAGCCGGCCAGGCAACGGCAAAGTACCGTGCGCGGGGGGTGCCAAGCGATTGGTACGTGGACCCTGCCGATCCTGATGCTGCGGAACGGTACAAAAGGAATACCGGCAGTGTCCTCGAAGACCAGGCCACGGCCTTCCTCGCGGCGCATGAGGCCCTGCTGGACGGCGCGGAGCCCGAGGACGATCTGGATCCGCCCATGGAGCTGGCCGCCGCCGGAAGTGCGCAGCCGGTATGGATCGGGCTGCCCCTCCAGCAGGACTTCGACGACGAAGGCGAACTTGGCTGGCAGACTGATGCTTTGTGCGCCCAGACTGACCCGGAGGCGTTCTTTCCGGAAAAGGGCGGTTCCACCCGCGACGCCAAGAAGGTGTGCGGCGCCTGCAACGTACGGTCGCAATGCCTGGAGTACGCGCTGGCCAATGACGAACGGTTCGGCATCTGGGGAGGCCTTTCCGAGCGTGAGCGCCGGCGGCTTAGGAAGCGAGCGATCTAATTCTTCAGGATGTCCATGTCACTGCCGTTGTGGTTGCCCGCAACGGCAGTGCCTATCTGCCCAGAACCCTCTCAGCCCTGGCAGGCCAAACCCGGCCTGTTGACCATGCCATCGGCGTCGATGCCGGTTCCACCGACGACTCCCACAGCCTGCTCCGGGAATCCTTGGGCGACGCCGGCGTCCTGGCCTACCCCCGGACCAAGGGCGGCATGGGCGCGGCCATCTCCGCAGGGCTCAGCAGGCTGGTTCCTCCTGCGGGAGCGGGCAGCTTCGACAGGACGGAATGGATCTGGCTGCTCCACGACGACGCCGCACCGGCGCCGGATGCCCTCGCTGAACTCCTCGGCGCCGTGGAGCGTGCGCCCTCGGTGACCGTTGCCGGCTGCAAGCAGCTTGACTGGCATTCGCCGCGGCGGCTCATCGACGTCGGTCTCTCCACCAGCCGGTGGGCTGAGCGGCTCACCTTGATCGACGCCGACGAGATGGACCAGGGCCAGTACGACGGCCGCACCGACACTTTCGCCGTCAATTCCGCGGGCATGCTGGTCCGCCGGGACATTTGGGAACAATTGGGCGGTTTCGACCCCGCCCTGCCTGGCAGCGGCGACGACGTTGATTTCTGCTGGCGTAACCGGCTGGCCGGCCACCGCGTGGTGGTGGTCCCCGCAGCGCGCATGTTCCATGTCGCGCACCGGCCCCACGCGTTGGGCAACCCCGCAGCAGCCCGTAAGGCACAGGTACACCTGCGGCTCAAGCACAGCCCCCTGTGGATGGTGCCGGTCCACGGCCTTGGCGCACTGCTGGGCAGCCTCTTTAAACTCGTCCTGAGCATTGTGGTCAAGGATCCCGGCCACGGCATTTCCCAGCTCGTTGCCACCTGCGCGGCCCTGGGCCGGCCACGGGCAGTGGCCAAGGCCCGGAGGGCGGCCAAGCGGACCCGGCGGATCCGACGCTCGGTGATCCGCAAGCTGCAAACCCCCCGCCGCGAAGTATGGAGCCACCGCCGGTCCCTGATGGAGGCGCTGGGATCGGATGGATCCGGCGCCGACCACCTGGTGCAGGATCCGCTCGCGCACCAACCGACCGGCGACGCCGCCGATGACTTTGCCGCCCTCGCAACCGCCAAGAGGGGATGGGTAGGCAACGGTGCCCTGGCTGCCGTCATCATTGCGTCAATCGCCTCGCTCCTGGCCCTCACCGGCCTGTTCCGGGCCAATGCCGTCACGGGCGGCGGCCTGATCCCGGTCTCAGCCGGCCTGGGCGACATCTGGCACAACGCCTCCGGCTGGTGGATCAGCCTGGGAGCCGGACTTCCCGGCCACGGCGACCCCTTTGACTATGTGCTGTGGATCATCGGCGTCCTGGGCGGCGGCGATGCCAATCCTGCCATGGCCTGGCTCCTCCTCCTGGGGGCACCGCTTTCCGGCCTCACCGCCTGGTTTGCGGCAGGCGGCCTGACAACCCGGCGCCGGCTCCGGCTCGCGGCGGCCATCTTCTGGGCGGCCGCCCCGGCCCTGCAGGTTGCCCTCAACCAAGGCCGCGCGGGCGCGCTCATAGCGCACATCATGATTCCGCTGGTGGTCCTGGGCCTGCTGCGGGCCACTGGTTCAGCCGTGGGCCACGGCAGCTTCAGCTCGGAAGCCCCGGCCGATGGCCGGCCGGCGGACCAGCCGCTTGCCAAACCGGGCGTCAACGGCATGCCGTCCTGGACTGCCTCTGCCGCAGCCGGCCTGGCGCTGGCCGTCTCCACAGCCTCGGCCCCCTCCCTGCTTGTGCCGGCCGTTGTGCTCATCGTTCTCTGCGGCATCATGCTGGGCCGGCGCGGGCGAACCGTGTGGTGGGCACTGCTGCCCAGTGCGGCGCTGTTCGCACCGTTCGCCCTGTCCACCATCGACCGGCCGCGCGCACTCCTGGCCGACCCCGGGCTCCCGCTCGGATTCGACGCCGCGCCACTGTGGCAGCAAATCCTCGGGCAACCCCTGGCGTTCGAACCCGCCGGCGGGCTGCAGGGACTGGGACTCTTTGCCGGCGGCCCGGTGCCGTGGGCCCTGCTGTTGGCCCTTTTCATCGCGGTCCCCGTACTGTTGGTGGCCATCGTTGGCCTCTTCGTCCCGGGGCGCCCGGTCCGGGCCGCGCGTTGGTTCTGGGTTGCGGCACTGGTATCCCTGGCCTGCGGATGGCTGACCAGCCACGTGGCCACGGGCATCAACGCGGATTCCCTTGTGACCCCCTTCCCGGGACCGGCGGTCTCGGCTGCCTCCTTCGCCCTGCTGTCCGCCGCTGTCCTGGGCGCCGGCCAGGTCATGTCCGCCGTGGATAGCAGATCCGCTGTCGCGTCCAAGGCCACCACTGCGGCACGCGCCGGGCTGGCAGTGGGCCTGGTTGTCCTCCTGGCCGGACCACTGGCCGGGATGGCTGCGTGGTCCGGCCAGAACCTCCTGCGTCCGGCCGCCGCTGCCCCCGCATCTGCGCCGGCAGCACCGGGTGGCACGCCCGCGCCATTCGGCTCCGGGACCGGCGGAGCGCTGGGCGCCCCCCGGCTGGTGGAGGCCGCGAACGCACGGTCCCTGCCCGCGACGGCAATCGACCGCGGTACCGGACCGGAACAGACCCGCACCCTGCTCATCAGCACCAGTGACGATGGAACCTACAAGGCTTCCCTGATGCGGGGGTCCGGCACCACCTTGGACACCCTCTCGGCGATTGCCTCCGCCCGCAACATCATCGGTGCTCCCGGCGCGGAAGAGGTCCGCGACGACGACGACGTCACTGCCGCCGTCCGCCGCGTCGTGGCCACGCTGGTTGCCGGGCAAGGAGTGGATCCCCGTACCGACCTCGAACAACTTGGCGTCGGATTCGTGGTGCTGCGGGCCGCGGACACGGCAGCCCAACTGACGGCCAGCCGCATGGATGCCGTGCCCGGCCTGGTGGCGGTGGGGCAGACGGACGTCGGCTGGCTCTGGCGCATCAGCCCGTCGAACCAGGCGGTGCTGCAGGCTGCGGACGTCGCCCACCGTGTCCGCATCGTGGATCCGCGCGGAGCCACCACAACCTCGATCCCCTCGGGAACGGACGGCGTTGACGCTGCCCTCCCCGCCGGTCCGGAGGGCAGGCTGGTAGTCCTCGCCGACCGCGCGGACCCGGGCTGGAGTGCCTGGCTCGACGGCCGCAAGCTGACCTCCACCACGTCAGGCTGGGCCCAGGCCTTCACCCTTCCGGCTTCGGCCGGCCAGCTTACGGTCCGCTACGAAAACCCGTGGGCTTTCTGGGCCGCTGTCGGCCAAATCACGGTAATCGGCCTGACTGTCATCCTCGCCATCCCCATGCCGACGCAACGGCCGCGGACCGGTCTCTCACGCGACGAGGGCTCCCTGCGTAAGGAACACCAACATGCATGAGCACACCCCGCCGGCGGCCGCCGAGGCTCCGGCCCCGGTCCACGCACCGGCCCCAGTCCATGCTGAATCCGGCGGTGACGACAAACGGTCCGGCCGCGGTTCCACCCGGGTGCCGCGCGGCAGGGGCCGGGCAGCATCCGTGGCGGGGGTAGCCGCAGGGGTTCTCATCCTGGCCGGCGGCGGAGCCGTGGTGGCCGCCGGATCGCTGGTGCAGGGGCCGGCGTCGAGCCGTGTTCTGCCGGTGGTACGGGCAGCTGTTCCGGCAGGAGCCAGTGTGGGCGTGTGCCCGGGCCCTGCGAGGCTGTTGGAGGGGACGGGAACAGGTACGGACGCCCAGTTCCGGCCGGAGTCGGCCACCGCGGCGACCAAGGTCACCGCGGCCGTGCTGGGCGCCGGCGGCGTGCTGCCAGCGAGCCGCCTGACCCGCCTGGACGGCACGGCCGTCGTCGAGATCGCCAAGGACGCGGGGCAGCCACAGGCGGCCGGCGCACCACAGGAACTCCTCGCCGGAGTAGTGGCGGACCGGGCCGCGGACCAGGTCAACGTCCTCCGCGCCAATGCGGTGGCGAACCAGAACGCCTCGGCTGCAGGTGCCATGAAATACACCGCCACCGACGGCGACCTGCAGGGGAGTGCGGCAGCCACCTGCGGCCAACCCTCGAACGACCAGTGGCTGGCAGGTGCCAGCACCACGGTGGGCCGCACGTCCGTCCTGGCGTTGACCAACGCCTCCAGCACTCCTGCCACGGTAAGCCTTGAGCTGTACGGTGGCTCAGGGCAGATCCAGGCGCCGGGCAGCCGCGGGCTGCTGGTGGCTCCCGGAACCACCCGCAGCGTCGTCCTTGCCGGCCTGGCGCCCAACGTTCCCCAGCTCAGTGTGCGCGTTCGCAGCGCCGGCGGGCCGGTGGCAGCCTCGATCCAGCAAAGCGTCCTGCGCGGGCTGACCCCGGGCGGGGTGGACTTCATTGCGCCGGGGGCGGCTCCGGCCGTCCGGCAGGTAGTGGCAGGAGTGGATATCCAGGATCCGGCCGGGCTTGCCGCGCTGACGTCCCGCACTGGTTACGGGGATGCCGCGCCGGCGCTCCAGCTGACGGTTCCGGGCGCTTCCGACGCCGTGGTGGAGATCAAGCTGTATGGACGGGGCGGCCAAACTGCGCTTCCCGCCGGCGGCGTGGTCACCGCCAAAGCCGGGTCTGTCACAGATGTATCCCTCGCCGGAGTTCCGGCGGGCCAGTACACGATTGCTGCCTCATCGGACGTTTCCTTCGTGGCCGCCGCGCGCATGAGCCGCGGCCTCCAGGCCGGGCAGCCTTCGGATGTGGCGTGGGCGGGTTCCGCTGTGCGGCTGGGCAGCCAGCATGTTGTTCCCGTCCCCAAGGGCGGCCTCCGTCAGCTGGTGTTCGGGGCACTGGACACGAGGGCCACCATCACCTACGCGCCAATCACCGCCGATGGCAAGGTGCGGGCCGCCGCCACCGCGGACATCGCCGGCGGAACCACCGCCACCATCACCGTTCCGGATCAAGCCGAGGGTGCCGACGTCGTGGGTTACGTGGTGTCGGCTTCGGGGGATGCCGCCTACGGTGCCGTCCTTTTAGGCCAGGACGGGCGCAACGACGTCTCCAACTTGGCGTTCCTGCCGGCTGCCGCCGGACAGGAAACCGTCCCGGTTACCCTGGGCTACTAGGATTCCTGACGGCCGGGACGGCCCGGTCAAGACCCGGGAAGGCGCCGGCCGCCCGGGTCAGTAGCGACGGCGGTATACGGGGTCCAAGGTCTCCGGTGCCACGCCGAGCATCTCCGCGGTGTGCTCCACCACGACGTCGTGGACCAAGTCCTGCAGCTCTTCCGCACTGGAGCATGCGTTCTCAACAACGCGGCGGTACACCGTAATCATGGGACCGTCGCCACCGGAGGCGGGCGTGTAGGCCCCCATCGGCGCAGTGGTGCCGTTGGCGGCCAACTGTTCGAGATCCGGCGGGATTTCGTCGACGCCGAACCGGACGCCGTCAAGGGTCTTGCCCCAAATGTCATGGAGCCGCTGCGCGGAGTCCAGGACCAGATCGTCGAAGCGGTCGCCACGGGTCCGGTAGCCGGGGTGGGTGGGGAGCATTACTTCGCCGCGCAGGCCGCGTCCGTGGCGGTTCCGGCGCCGCCGCAGGAAGCTCCTGCCGGTGGTTTCCACGCCCGGCGCAGCCGAGGCATCCGGGTCAGCCAACCGGACCGAAAAACCTGATTCATGGTTCGATGACTGCATATACCGACTCTAAACCCGGGGGCGGATTTACGCGATATATTCCCCTGGCGGCCCGGGCGCGTCGGGGACTGCCGCCAATGCGCGGCTTTCGAGGGATTCAAGGGTAGTCTGTGATGTCGTGGGAGCTATCCGTCAATGTTCAAGGTCCGCCTGCCGCCAGTCCGCGGTAGCCACCTTGACGTACGTGTATGCGGACTCCACCGCCGTCCTCGGGCCACTGGCTACCTATGCCGAGCCGCACTGCTACGACCTCTGTGAACAGCATGCGGGCTCGTTGACGGTTCCGCGCGGATGGGAAGTTTTGCGGCTGGCCATGCCTTCCACCCCGCAACAGCCCGGGCCGGACGACCTCCTGGCACTAGCCAACGCCGTCCGTGATGCCGCGGCGCGCCCGTCGGAGCCACAGCCGCCCACCCAGCGCGGGCACCATTCCGCCCTCGAAGCGCCGGCAGGAACCGAAGGCACCCGGCGGGGGCACCTGCGCGTCCTTCGCGAACCTTCCTGACCTGCATCTGGCGGTAGGCTGGTTTCTGCACATCTTTTCCGCTACCGGCGCGAGCGCGCCCGCCAGGGAGCAAGAACACATGCCAAAGATCAGTCCCGAGCTGTTGTCCGTCCTGCGCTGCCCCGTGACCGGCTCGCCCCTGGTCCAGGAAGGCGAAGAACTGGTGGCCACCACGGCAGATGTAGCCGGCGTAAAGAACCGGTACGCCATCGAAGACGGTATTCCGCTGCTTCTTCCGCCGGAACTGTTGGCGGCAGCGGCAACCGCGGGCTCGGACCAGCACGATCCTGCCGCGGCAGGGCAATAGATCCACCTGCAGCAGCCCGCACCGAGAAACAGCAGAACGGGGACCAGGACCCCGCCTCAAGCAAAGGACCATTCATGACTTTTGAGTACAAAGTTGCCGACATTTCCCTGGCGGAAGCCGGACGGCACCAGATCCGCCTGGCGGAGCACGAAATGCCCGGCCTGATGTCCCTGCGCGAAGAATTCGGACCGACGCAGCCGCTCAAGGGGGCCCGTATCGCCGGGTCCCTGCACATGACGGTGCAGACGGCTGTGCTGATCGAAACCCTCACCGCGCTGGGCGCGGAGGTCCGCTGGGCCTCCTGCAACATCTTCTCCACCCAGGATGAGGCCGCAGCGGCCGTCGTCGTGGGCAAGGGCACCATTGAGGACCCGCAGGGCGTGCCCGTTTTCGCCTGGAAGGGCGAGACCCTCGAAGAATATTGGTGGACGGCCGAGCAGATCCTTACCTGGCCCGGTGCCGAGTCCAACCCCGAACTGGGTCCCAACATGATCCTGGATGACGGCGGAGACGCCACCATGCTTGTCCACAAGGGAGTCGAGTTCGAGGCCGCGGGCAACGTCCCGTCCGCCGACCCCGAAGATTCCGAGGAGTACGGCATCTTCCTCGAGGTGCTCCGCCGCTCCCTCGCCGCGGACCCGCAGAAGTGGACCCGCACGGCTGCCACCATCAAGGGCGTCAGCGAAGAGACCACCACCGGGGTCCACCGCCTGTACCAGCTCGCGGACCAGGGCAAGCTGCTGTTCCCGGCCATCAACGTCAATGACTCCGTCACCAAGAGCAAGTTCGATAACAAGTACGGCATCCGCCACTCCCTGCCCGACGGCATCAACCGGGCCACCGACGTCCTCATGGGCGGCAAGGTAGCCGTCGTGTGCGGATACGGCGACGTCGGCAAGGGCGCCGCGGAGGCCCTCCGCGGCCAGGGCTCGCGGGTGATCGTCACCGAGATCGATCCCATCTGCGCGCTGCAGGCAGCCATGGACGGCTACCAGGTGGCCAAGCTGGAATCGGTCCTGGCCCAGGGCGACATCTTCATCACCACCACGGGCAACAAGGATGTCATCATGGCCGAGCACATGGCAGGCATGAAGAACAAGGCCATCGTGGGCAACATCGGCCACTTCGACAACGAAATCGACATTGCCGGCCTGGCCCGCGTTCCCGGCGTGAACAAGGTTGAGATCAAGCCGCAGGTCCACGAGTGGGTCTTCGAGGCCGGCAGTGACGCCGAGCGCTCCATCATCGTGCTGTCCGAGGGCAGGCTCCTCAACCTGGGCAACGCCACGGGCCACCCGTCCTTCGTGATGAGCAACTCCTTCGCCAACCAGACCATCGCGCAGATCGAGCTGTGGACCAAGAAGGACCAGGACGAATACGGCAACAAGGTGTACGTCCTGCCCAAGGTCCTGGACGAAAAAGTCGCCCGCCTGCACCTGGATGCCCTGGGTGTGGAGCTCACCGAGCTGACCAAGGACCAGGCTGAATACCTGGACATCGACGCCGCCGGCCCCTACAAGCCCGAGCACTATCGTTACTGACACGTGAGGGCCCGGGCGCAGCAACGCGCCCGGGCCGTTATTTTCTGCACGTAGGATCGACACTATGGAGCCTGAGGAAAAGCCCCGCCGCCGGGGGAGCATAAAGAAGATTCTCGCTGTGGCGGCCGTGTGTGTCCTGGCTGCCGTCGGCGGGGTTTTCGCCGCCGTCGCACCTGGCCTTGCAGGCGGCCCGCTCGAATCTGAAGCCGCCTCCGCACTGCGGACGTCGCCCGGGATCGCTTCCCCCGTGGTTCCTCCGGTAACACTGGATGCGTCGCCGGCCAACGGCGCCAAGCAGGTCAACCCCGCCGCCCCGGTTTCCCTGAAGGTGGCCAACGGGACCATCCAGCGCGTTACCCTCACCAGCACCGCCGGGAAGATCGTCGAAGGCAGCATCGACCCGAACGGGACGGCCTGGTCCGCCTCCGGGCCCCTGGAGTTCAACACGGACTACAGCTACACGTACGTGGTCAAGGACTCGGCCGGACGCGAAACCAGCACCACCCAGGCCTTCAACACCGTGTCCAGCTCGCATGAGGCGGACGCCGCCGTCTACCCGCTCAACGGCATGAAGGTGGGCGTAGGGCAGCCCTTGCAGATCATCTTCAGCGAGCCGGTAGTCAACCGCGGCGCCGTAGAAAAGGCCATCAAGATCACCACCACGGCAGGCCAGGCCGGTGCGTTCCACTGGTACAGCGACACCATGGTCCGTTACCGGCCCGAAAACTTCTGGGCAGCCAACTCCACCATCACCATGGACATGCAGCTCTTCGGTGTCGACCTGGGCAACGGCCAGATCGCGAACTTCAACAAGAAGGTCAACGTCTCGATCGGAGACAAGAAGGTGGCGGTCGCGGATGCCACCGCGCACACATTCACGCTCAGCATCAACGACCAGCCGGTCAAGACGCTGCCGGTCAGCATGGGGGACAAGCGGTTCCCGTCGGCCAAGGGGTACGCGGTGCTGATGGAGAAGAACAGGTTTGACCATTTCCGGGCCTCCACCATCGGACTGAAACCCGGTGACCCCGCCTACTACGGTGAAGCCGACGTCGAATACACCATCCGCCTCACCCTCAGCGGCGCGTACATCCACCAGGCACTTGAATCCGCCTACCCCTACATCGGGAACACCAACGTCTCCCACGGCTGCATCGGATTCCTGCCCGACGGCGCAGCCTGGGTGTTCGACAACATGGGAACCGGCGACGTTGTCCAGATCATCAATACCGAGGGCGATTACGCAGCAAACACTGACGGCTACGGGGACTGGAACATCCCGTGGAACGAGTACGCCAACTGAGTCAGCCGCTGAACGGGAGCCGCTGGAGCTGTTGACCCACCGCGGAATTCCGGCGGCGTGATTCAGAAAGCCTGGCGAACTCCCGGTTCCGGCGCTCGGCGACGACGGCGGCCAGGAAGTGGTCAGGGCCGGTCCCCGGCGGCGGGGCAGGGGATACGTGCGCCGACAGTTCGGAGGCGATCGCGGCGGCCATTTGCGCCCTGGACTGCGGCGCCATCCGGCCGGCCTGGCGAATGAACTGCGCGGCCCTTCGGGCCGTGGCGTCCGGAATCCGGCCGATGTCCGCGGCCGCTGCCCAGGACTGCAGGTGGGGCGGCACGAACACGCGGATTGCCTCGTCGGCAGGCACCCGGCTGCGGACCGCGTAGGTGCCGGCCAACAAATCGCCCAAGCGGCGGGATTTGTCATTGAAGAGCGCCACCGCGCATGCCAGGCCGCCGAACGTCAGGTAGATTTCGAGGAATCCCGTCAGTCCCCGGATCAATGCGTGCCGGAACCTGATACTGCCGCCGTCCTCGCGGACAACCCGGAGGCCGGTGGCCAGCTTGCCCAGCGACCTGCCCCGGCTCAGGGTCTCGACGCCGACCGGGACGACGACGAGGCAGAACACCGCGGCGGCCAGGGCCAGGGCACGCGCGGCGGCCCCATCCAGGCCCCTGCCGGCGGCGGCCAGGCCAAACATGAATCCCACCAGCAGGACCACATGGAAGACGACGTCGATGACCAGGCCGAGAGCGCGGGCGGCGAAGGTGGCAGGCCGAAGTTCGAGGACGACTGCCTCGCCGGTGATGATCGGGCTCACTGCGTCCCTGCCCTTCGCAGCTGGTGATGCGGACGACCGCACGGTGTGGACGGTCAAAGTCTAATGCCGGGCGCTAGGCTGTAGCCGTGGATATGGACGCCTTCTCCGCCGTCAACGCGGACAAGTGGTCGCGGCTGAAGGAGCTCGCTGCCAAACGCAGGCTCACGGGTGCCGAGGCCGATGAACTGCTGGCCCTCTACCAGTCCGCGTCCGGGCACCTGTCACTGGTCCGTTCCATTGCGCCCGAGAGTGCATTGTCCGGCTCCCTCTCCGCTACGCTCGCCTTGGCCAGGACCCGTTTCACTGGTGCGCGGTCCAACGCGATGGCAGACCTTGCACGGTTCTTCGTGGCGGCCCTGCCGGCCGCGCTGTACCGCCTGAGGTGGCTCACTGTGGCCTGCGGGGCAGTGTTCGTCCTTGTCGCTGCCGCCTACGCGGCGTGGATCGGGACGTCCCCGGACGCCCTCCGTGCGGTGGCATCCGAATCCGCCGCTGCGCAGTATGTCGACCAGGACTTCATCAACTACTACTCGGAAAATCCGGCGGCATCTTTCGCCGGTGCCGTGTGGACCAACAACGCCTGGATCTGCGCCCAGGCGGTGGCACTCGGAATTACCGGTGTCTGGGTGCCGATGATCCTGTTCAACAACGCCCAGGGCGTGGGTATCGCGGCCGGGATCTTCGCATCGGCCGGTAAATCCGACGTCTTCTTCAGCTACATCCTGCCGCACGGCCTGATGGAGCTTACCGCCGTCTTCGTCGCCGCTGCCGCCGGCCTGCGGATCTTTTGGGCAGTGGTTTCACCGGGCCCGAGGACCAGGAGCCGCGCCGTGGCGGAAGAGGGCAGGTCGCTGGTGACGGTGGCCCTGGGGTTGGTCCTGGTGCTGTTCGTCTCGGGCCTCGTGGAAGGTTTCGTGACGCCCAGCCCGCTGCCGGCCTGGGCCAGGATCGGCATCGGCGCGGCGGTCCTTGCGGCGTACTGGAGCTACGTCCTGGTGTGGGGCCGGCGGGCCTTTCTGGCTGGGGAGCGCGGGGACCTCCGCAGCGAAGACGCCGGGTACACGGAAATCGCTGCCTGAATCGTTGTAATCCAGCCGGGGTGGTTCCTCGCCCAGCAGAAGTTCCGGACGGTAGGCTCGAGGGCAGAATGAATCGCGCCGGCAGACTTGGACCGGTGCGGAACCTGACGGAAGTGACGCTGCTGTGAACGACGAAACACCGGCCCGCGCCAAAAGCGAAGCGCCGCAGCCGGAACCGATCCTGGACACCTCCGGGGATTCCGACGAGCCCGCGTTTTCCTGGCTGACACCTGCCGGCGGCAAGAAGTCCGGCCGCGAAGAAACTGTGCAGGAAACCAAAGCACCGCAGGCTGACAGCAGGTCGGGCCGCCGGGCGGCGGAATCCGCCGTCGGCTCCTCCGGCACCGGATCTCCGGCCAGCGGAGCCACGCAGGCCGCTGCCGGGACCTCCGTCGATGAGCCGGGCGGAACCTCCGGCCAGGTCTTCAAGGAGCCGCTGCCCACCTCCGCCCTGCACGTCCGGCCGCCTGAGGAAGAGGTGGAGCGCCGCAACGCCCAGCGCGAAAGCGCCGCGAACGCCAAACCGGTGGCCCCCCGCGTCATGCAGGTCCTGCTGGCCATTATCTACCCCTTCATCCTCCTCATCCTGGCCGTCCGGGCCGTGACCAGCCCGCTCTTCCTGTGGGTGGAATACAACCGTCCCGGCTTCCCCGGCGACGGATACGGTTTCAGCACTGACGACAGGATGACCTACGGCTCCCACGCCGTTGACTACCTGAGTAACTGGGCCGGCCCGCGGTACCTGGGAGACCTGGTGCAGCGCGGCGGCGAAAAGCTCTTCAAGGACGGCGAGGTCAGCCACATGGCTGACGTCAAGGTGGTCATCCTCTCCACCTTCGGCGCCGGCACCGCGCTGCTCATCCTCGCCCTGATCGCCATCGTGTACCTGCGCAGGCGCAGCAGCGGCGGAGTCCGGCGCGCCCTCTTCGCCGGTTCGATCATCACCCTGGTGCTGATCCTGGGCCTGGGTACGCTGGCGGCCTTGGGCTGGCAGCAGTTCTTTACCGAATTCCACCGGATCTTCTTTGCCGACGGGTCCTGGACCTTCAGCCTGGACGACACCCTGATCCGGTTGTTCCCGAGCCAGTTCTGGATTGATGCGGGTATCGGCATCGGCGGCATGGTGCTCCTGGCATCCATCATCACGCTGGTGCTGACCTGGCCCACCCGCCGCCGTCGCGGTATTGTCCGGGAGGACGCGGACACCGCCGCGGAGCCGGCGCCGGCGGATCAGCCGTAGATCTTGGCGATCTCCGCCTGGTAATCCTGGACCACGGCGGCCCGCTTCAGTTTCAGTGACGGCGTCAGGTGCCCGGACTCCACGCTGAATTCGGTGTTGAGCAGCGTAAAAGTGCGCACCGACTCGGCTTTGGACACCAGCTGGTTGGCCAGGTCCACCGCTTCCTGGACGGCGGCAAGGACCTGGGGATCGCTGGTGGCCTCGCTGAGGGGGAGCGGTGGGAGGCCACGCTCCTCCCGCCAGTTGGCCACGCCTTCCGGGTCAAGGGTGAGCAACGCGGAAACGAACGGCTTTCCGTCTCCCACCAGCACCGCATGTCCCACCAGCTGATGGGTCCGGATCTTCTCTTCCAACGGCCCGGGCGCCACGTTCTTGCCGCCCGCGGTGACCAGCAGATCCTTCTTCCGGCCGGTGACGGTGAGGAAACCGTCTTTGTCCAGCACACCAAGGTCTCCGGTCCGGAAGAAACCATCCACGAACGCCTCGGCGTTCGCGGCGGGGTTTGCGTGATAACCGCGGAACACGCCAATACCCTTGACCAGGATCTCTCCGTCCTCAGCCACCCGGATGGTGGTGCCCGGAATGGGGATCCCCACCGTTCCCACCTTGGTGCGGGTCGGCGTGTTGGCCGTGCACGGTGCCGTGGTTTCGGTCAGCCCGTAACCTTCCAGGACGGGAATGCCCACGCCCCGGAAAAAGTGCGCATCCTCCAAAGCGAGGGGACTGGCTCCGGACACGGTGTATCCCACCTGGCCGCCGAGCGCCTGCCTCAACCGGGGATAGACCAGCCGGTCGAACAGTCCGTGCCGCACGCGGTTGAGCAGGCCAGGGCCTGGTCCGTCGCCCCGGTCCTGCCGGTCCTGTTCCCTGGAGTATTCGATGGCTGCCGCCGAGGCCGCCTCGAACAGCCGGCCCTTGCCCGCCACCGCGGCCTTGTGGGCAGCCGTTGCCCGGACCTTCTCGAAGATCCGCGGCACCACCAAAAGGAACGTTGGCCGGAACGAACCCAGATCCTCCAACAGCTGCGCCGCGCCCGGGGTGTGCCCCAGGGTCGCTCCGGCGGTAAGGCACACCACCTGCACGGCCCGGGCCAGCACATGGGCCAACGGAAGGAACATCAGTGTGCGAGGCTGGCCCCTTTGCAGGATCTCCGGCAGGAACGCAACGATGTTCTTGGCCACCAGCGCGAAGTTTCCGTGCGTGATCTCGCATCCCTTGGGCTTGCCGGTGGTGCCCGACGTGTACACCAGGGACGCGAGGTCGGCCAGGCCGGCGCGGCTGCGCTGCCGTTCCAGCTCGGCGTCGCTGACGCCGGCCCCGGCAGCGGCCAGGCTGGCGAGGTCCGGGGCCTCGCCGTCGTAATCCATCCGCACCACGTTGACCAGGCGGTCCCTGAGCGCGGCGGAGCCTGCCAGGACGCCGGCCACGAGCTGTACCGTCGCGCGGTCGCCGGCGAACACGCGACGGACCCCCGCGTCCTGGATGATCCACTCCACCTGGCTCGCGGATGACGTTTCGTAGATCGGCACGGTGACGCCGCCGGCGAACCAGATGGCGAAGTCCACCAGCGTCCACTCATAGGAGGTGCGGGACATCACCGCCACCGTGTCACCTGGTTCAAGGCCGCCGGCGATGAGGCCCTTGGCCAGGGCGCTGACGTCCTGGAGGAACTTCTGCGCCGAAATGTCCACCCAGCCGTTCGGGCCCTTGCGCCGGTACAGGGCGTGGGCGGGGTTGGCGGCATGCTGCTCCAGCAGCAGGTCAGTCACGTTGCTGTTGGCATCAAGCTCAACCAACAGTTCCGTGCTCGCTTCTCTCACAGCAGGTCTCCGTTTCCGCTGCCACGCCGCGGCGGCGGCTCTATCAGGTCTCTGTTGCCATCCTGCCCTAGATCCAGGACGGCATCCACATCCGGACTTTCCAGTCCACGTAGGGGATGACTTCGGCCGTCCAGATCGGGTAGAAGAACGCCGACAGCAGGACGGCAGCGGCAAGGTACAGCGCCACCAGGTACAGGCCGGAGCGCCGCCGCCAGGGCGGGTCCGTGGGGCGGCCCAGCACCAGGCCCAGGCAATACACCAGGGCAAGGATCAGGAACGGCTCAAAGGACACCGCGTAGAAGTAGAACATGGTGCGCTCGGGGTACATGAACCACGGCAGGTATCCTGCGGCCACGCCCGCCAGCACTGCGCCCGCGCGCCAGTCCCGGCGGCCCGCCCACCAGAAAAGCAGGACCACCAGCGAGATGGCCGCCGCCCACCAGATCAGGGGGTTTCCCACGGACAGGATGGCGGAGGTGCACTTTTCCACGGCGCAGCCCGGGGTGCCCTGGGGCGGGGATTCATAGAAGAACGACGTCGGCCGTCCCATCACCAGCCAGCTCCAGGGACTTGACTGGTACGGGTGCTCGGAGCTCAGGCCCTGATGGAACTTGTAGGCTTCCAGGTGGTAGTGGATGAGGGACCTGACGGAGTCGGGGAGCCAACCCCACTCGGTGGAGGGGTTGCTCTCGGCCCAGTGGCGGAAGTAGGCGTTGTCTGACCGGAACCAACCCGTCCACGTGGCCGAGTAGACGATGCCGGCCACGGGTACCAGGCCGCCGAAGGCCGGAATGCCGTCCCGGATGAGACCGCCACTGATCCAGCCCCGAATGCCCGCGACCCGACGCGCGTTGAGGTCCCACAGCACCGTGAGGATGCCGAACCCGGCGAGGAAGAAGAGGCCGGACCACTTGGTGCCCACTGCCAGGCCCAGGCAGATCCCGGCGACGATCCGCCACCAGCGGACGCCAAGCCATGGCCCTGCCAGCAGGGCCCGGCCCGGCGGCTGCCCGCCGTACGCGGCAGCAGTCCGAGCCAGCCGTGCCGCGAGCCGGCGGCGGCCGTCGTCCCGGTCCATGAGCAGGGCTCCGAATGCTGCAAGGATCCAGAACGCCAGGAAGATGTCCAGCAGCGATGTGCGGGACATGACCAGGTGGTGGCCGTCGACGGCGAGGAGCAGCCCTGCTGCACCCGCCAGCGGAAGCGAACGGAACAGTTTCAAGGCGATCAGCGAGACCAGCAGTACCGTAAGGGTTCCCGTGAGCGCCGCGGCGAAGCGCCAGCCGAACGGATTCTCCGGCCCGAAGAGCCACATCCCTGCCGCGATCATCCATTTTCCCACCGGCGGGTGGACGACGTATTCGGGGGTGTTCAGCAGGACGTCCGGATTGCCGGCAATGAACGAGTCGTTGGCTTTGTCCGGCCAGCTGCGCTCGTAGCCGCTGACCAGGTAGGAGTACGCGTCCTTGACGTAGTAGGTCTCGTCGAAGACCAGCTTGTGCGGCACCTCGAGCCGTACGAACCGGAGGACCCCGCCGATAAGCGCCGTCAGGGCCGGAACCAGGATGAACCACAGTCGCAGGGACGCCGGATGGTCGCGCCAGGAAGCGTGCGTGCCCAGGAGCCGTGCCGTCAGGGCTTGGACGGTGAACGCCTCATCCGGCCGGCTGACCCATCGATGGGCCTGTTCCTTGGGATCCGCGGTCGTTGTCGCGGCTCTGGCCGGGGATGGCGGCGGGGTGGGTTCACCGGCGCCGGCCGGCCGCGTCGAGGTCTGCGTCACGAGCCCCATGCTACCTTTTGCGGCTGGAAGACCCTGCGGCAGTAGGCTTGACGGGTGGACCCGAACCCCAGCCCCCTTCCTGATCCAGGCCCGTCGACGACGGGGCGGATTGTCCTTGCCGCCACCCCGATCGGGAATACCGGTGATGCCTCTGCCCGGCTCGTGGAACTGCTGGGTACCGCCGACATCGTGGCGGCGGAAGACACCCGCCGCCTGCACCGCCTGGTCCAAAGCCTCGGCGTGACAGTGGCCGGCCGGGTCATCAGCTATCACGAACACAACGAGGCGACCAGGACGGCAGAGCTCCTTGACCAGGTGCGGGCGGGCAGCACGCTGGTCATGGTGACCGACGCAGGCATGCCGGCCGTCTCGGACCCCGGCTTCCGGCTGGTGGAGGGCGCCATCGCGGCCGGTCTTCCGGTTACCGCCGTCCCTGGTCCCTCCGCGGTCCTTACGGCACTGGCGCTGTCCGGCCTGCCCACGGACAGGTTTTGCTTCGAAGGGTTCCTCCCGCGCAAGGCAGGCGAACGGGCGTCGCGCCTGGCCGACCTCGCCGCGGAGCGCCGCACCATGGTGTTCTTCGAAGCCCCGCACCGCCTCGAAGCCATGCTCCGGGCGCTGCGCGAGCGGTTCGGTCCGGACCGGCCCATCGCCGTGTGCCGTGAACTGACCAAGACGTACGAGGAAGTGATCCGCGGAACCATCGGTGAACTCCTCCAGTGGGCCGAAGGCAACGAGGTCCGCGGCGAGATTGCGGTGGTCCTCGGCGGTGCTCCGGAACAGGCGGCCGGTAAACCGGAGGATCATGTAGCCGCCGTCAACGAGCTGGTGGCCCAGGGCATCCGGCTGAAGGAAGCCGTGGCCGCCGTTGCCGAGGACTTCCGGGTCAGCAAGCGAGAGCTCTACGCGGCGGTCCTCGCCGCCCGGTAAGGACGGCCCCGGGAACCCTTCCGCGTCTGTGCAGGTGCACAGCGCCAGGCCGATTTGGCAGTGCGCAACGGCGTAGACCGGGGGAGGGGCCCGCAGTAGTCTGGCTGTTAATCAGCCCAATGATCCCGGTCACTCCGGCCGCGGCGCAGGGCTGCCAGAAACCCTACTGACGAGGGAGTCATCGTGACTGTCACTGCACAGCCGGCCGTTACCGCCGAGCGCGAAACCCGGCTTTTGGCCTCCGTTCCCACCGGGCTGCTCATCAACGGTGAGTGGCGCGACGCCGTTTCGGGCAAGACGTTCGACGTCGAGGATCCCGCCACCGGGAAGGTGCTGCTCAGCATTGCCGACGCCGGCGCCGAGGATGCCGCTGCGGCCCTGGACGCTGCCGCTGCGGCCCAGGAATCGTGGGCCAAGGTGCCCCCGCGTGAACGCGGTGAAATCCTCCGCCGCGCCTTCGAGCTGGTCACCGAACGGGCCGAGGACTTTGCGCTGCTGATGACCCTGGAAATGGGCAAGCCGCTGGCGGAGGCCCGCGGCGAAGTCACCTACGGTGCCGAGTTCCTGCGCTGGTTCTCCGAGGAAGCCGTCCGGGCATTCGGCCGGTACTCGGTCTCCCCGGACGGCAAGTCCCGGCTGCTGGTGACCAAGAAGCCGGTGGGCCCGTGCCTGCTGATCACGCCGTGGAACTTCCCGCTGGCCATGGCCACCCGCAAGATCGCCCCGGCCGTTGCCGCAGGCTGCACCATGGTGCTGAAGTCCGCCAACCTGACGCCGCTGACATCCCAGCTGTTCGCCGCCGTCATGCAGGAGGCCGGCCTGCCGGCCGGGGTCCTGAACCTCATCCCCACCTCCACGGCCGGACAAACCACCGGGCCGCTGATCAAGGACTCCCGGCTGCGCAAGCTCTCCTTCACCGGCTCCACCGAGGTGGGCCGCCGCCTGCTTTCCGAAGCCTCCGGAACTGTGCTGCGCACCTCCATGGAACTGGGTGGCAACGCCCCCTTCCTGGTCTTCGAGGACGCCGACCTGGACGCGGCCGTGACCGGTGCAATGCTGGCGAAGCTGCGCAACATGGGTGAGGCCTGCACCGCCGCCAACCGGTTCATCGTGCACGAATCCGTGGCCGCCGAATTCGCGGAGAAGTTCGCGGCGAAAATGAAGGACATGACCACCGCCCGCGGCACCGAACCCGAGTCCAAGGTGGGTCCGCTGATCGACGCCAAGAGCCGGGACAAGGTCCACGAACTGGTTTCCGACGCCGTCGCCTCCGGTGCGAAGGCGGTCCTGGGCGGCGCACCGGTCGAGGGCCCGGGCTACTTCTACCAGCCCACCATCCTCTCCGGCGTCTCCGAAGGCACCCGTATCCTCTCGGAGGAAATCTTCGGGCCCGTCGCCCCGATCATCACCTTCTCCACCGAGGACGAAGCCGTGCGGCTGGCCAACAACACCGAATACGGGCTGGTGGCGTACGTCTTCACGAAGGACCTGAACCGTGGCCTCCGGATGGGTGAGCGGCTCGAGACCGGCATGCTCGGCCTGAACGCCGGCGTCATCTCCAACGCCGCGGCACCGTTCGGCGGCGTCAAGCAGTCCGGCCTGGGCCGTGAAGGCGGACTCGAAGGCATTGAGGAATACCTCTACACCCAGTACATCGGCATCGCCGACCCCTACGCGGGATAGCTTCGGCGGTTCCATGCCCGCACGTGCCGGCCGGGATTCTTCCCGGCCGGCACTTTTGCGTTCAGCCCCTGACCCTCCCGCGAACGCCGTCGTCCACCGTTGCCCCCGGACGCCCCGCCGCCGGCGCCCCGGACGTTTTGGCGGCACGGCTGTTTCGGGAATGGATTGCCGCGTGGAAGACCCTCCGGATGCCGCTGCCGGCTGACCGGAACGGCAGGCCCAGCAGCAGGCCCAGGCGGTGGACGACCGACGGCGGAAGCCATGCCGCCCGCAGGCGGCGGGGCAGGGTTGAGTTCTGCCGCAAGGAGTCCTCCAAGGCGGCGACCCCGGCCTGGATGTCCTGGCCCGCCGGATGCACCCGCTGGCCGTTTGGCGGCGAACCGCTGTCCGGGCGGCCGTACCGGTGGTGCTCGAAGGCCGACGTCAGCAGCGCCACGGCCTGGTGCGCTTCACGGTCCAAGCCGTCGGGTTCGCCCAGCAGCGTTTGCCGGAACCTGGCCGCATACGCCCTGGGAGTCTCGCTGGGTGCGGCCGGCACGCCGTAATCGGTGCCAAGGTCCGTCAGCTCGTTCCACGCCAGCGGAACGGCCTGGTCCAGGGACCGCGGGTTCAACCGGCGCTCCTTGGTACCGGAACGGACCAGGTGCGGTGCAGCCGCCAGGAGCAACGCGCCCAGCACCGCTGCAGCGCCGACGAGCAACGGCATCACGCGGGCCGAATCGCCCTCGCCGCTGCCCGTGCCCCCGGGGCCCGGCAGGGCCGTGGCGCTCGGGGAGGCGGAGGGGGCCGGGGCGGCGTTAGGGACGAGTCCGTCGTTGTTGCCCAGGGTATCCGGGACGGCGAGCGCCGGCGCGTCGGTGGCGTAGTCAGGGACCACGCCCCGCGACGGCGTGGGTTCGAACGGCACCCAGCCCAGGCCCTGGAAGTACAGCTCGGGCCACGCGTGGGCGTCGCGTGCGTCAGCCTCGTATTCCGGGAGTGCACCTTGCCCGGCCACGGTTATGGTCGCCCCGGTCAACCTGCCCGGGGCATATCCCACGGCGATCCTGCTGGGGATTCCCTCCAACCGCGCCATCACCGCCATGGCGGAGGCGTAGTGGATGCAGTATCCGCTCTTTTGCTGCAGGAAATCCGCCAGGACAGAGAGGCCGTTTCCGTCATAGCCGCCCTGGACCGGTGACTGGAGGGAATATGTGAACTCGGATGAGCGCAGGTACCTCTGGATGGCCATCGCTTTCTGGTACGGCGTCCCCGCGGCGCCGGCCACCGTGTTGGCGGTGGCCTTGACGATGTCCGGGACATTGCCCGGAATCCTGCTGAAGTCGTCAGGGATCCCCCGGACGGGTCCGGACGCCTGGGCAAGGAGCGCGGCCGAGAGCTTTGGCTCGGTCGACGTCACGACGTACTCCTGGCGGCGGGTGGTTGTGTCGGTGCCTTTGATGCTCAGGGTGGCAGGGTCCCACGACCACTCGCCGCCGAGGCCCCGGATGGTTTCGGGCGCGTACGGGACCGGCAGGTAAGGGCTGGTGAAGGAACCGGTTTCGACGGCGGTCACCAGACGCACCTGCTCGTCTGCGAGGACTGCATAACCGGGATCTATCCGGCCGTCCAGCGGGACCCGGGACGCGGTGCGGTCATCCGGACCCCACGAGTCTCCATCGAAATTGTCCACGGTGACAGAACGCAGGTAGAGCGGGGTGGGGGAATTCGTGGCGTAGGTGATCCGTCCGCTGCCGTCCGGTGCGCGGAGGCTGCTGCCCAGCGTGATCATCGGGTTCAGGCCGGCGGCGCCGCCCCACGGGTTGAGCCTGGACCCTTGCGGGAACGTGCCTTGGTCGAATCCGGGAATCGCCAGCGGCAGCAGCAGGGTGGCCACCATGGCCGCCGCCCCGGTCAGCGCTGCCCTCCTTGCCAGGCCGGGGCTGCGGGGCGCGCCGGACGCCAGCCGGCCGTCCGGGGCAAACCGCTGGCTGCAGGCCAGGATAACCAGGTAGCCGGCCGCGGTGGCAGCGAAGCTCCACACGCCCACGCTCTGGGGCTTGATCATGGCCGGAACCACCAGCAATGCCAGCAAGCCAACCCCCGAGGCGGCTGGCATGCGGAGGGGCACGGCCAGGGCATCGACCAGGATGACGGCCAGGCCAAGCACCGCGCAGACCACCATGACGATCCCGGCGTTGGGAGCCACCGGCGCCGTCTCCGACAGGACGGTCTCGCTGGCCCGCCGCATCAACCGGTCAAGGTCGGGGAGCGTGGCGCCGGTCGGAATAACCCACAGGAAACTTGAACTGCGGAAGAACGTCAGCGTGAGGACGGCGGCCAGGGAGATGAATCCGCCTGCGGTGACCAGCAGGGGCTGGGCGCGGACCGAACGCAGGGCCGCCAGGGACACGCTGACCGCCAGCACGGTGGTCAGGACGGGCCAGAACCAGTTCCAGCCCCGGAGGACGCCGTTCAGCGACAGTGCCGCCCCGCAGACAGCCACTGAAATCGCCACCGCCATCGCCCACGGATAAGCGCCGGCCTGCGCACGGCCGCCAGGCGGTGCGGGCTGGTTGTGGGCTTCATGCCCGGTGCCCGAAGGCCGGGCCGGTGCCATTGTCATGTGGCTACTCCTGCTCCGCGTCGGACCTCCGACGCCGGTGCCACGGGCACGGCAGGGTCCTCGTCGAACTGCCCCCAAGCTGCCGCGAGCGCGGCACGCGGCGTCACGGCGGCAGCGCGCCAGCCGTTCTGCCGCAGCACTTCCAGCACGCCGTGGAAGTCGGCCGGCTTGTCCACCGCCAGGAGGGCGAACGCGTTGGTGCCGTATGCTGCGGCCGGTGCCAGCGCCGTCGCCTCCTCGGCACTGATCCTTCCCAGCACTGCGATCAACGGTCCGCGCATCCGGTGTGCGGTCAGTTTATCCATCAGGTGGTCGTCGAAGGCGGGCGGCTCCTGGTCCGCACCCGGAGGCCTCCCTCCGCTGACGGGCCGGTGCCGCCTGTTCCGGTCCTGGGCGTCCCGGGCCGCACTGTCCCGGCGTGGGTGGGATGGCCCGGACAGGTGGATCGCGGCGAGGCTCTCGGCTATGGACTGCAGGCCGGAGGTGCCACTGAACTCTTCGGCCGCAGGTTCCGGGGATGACGGTGAATGCAGGAAGGCCGGATTGCCGCCGGCATCGAGGACGCGGAGGCTGTAGTTGCGTTCCGCCAGGTGGGCGCTGACGGACATGGCGGCGACGACCGACCATTCAAAGGTGTCGCTGGTGGCCGGTCCATGCCCGTTTCGCCCCGGCAGCCCGGGCATCGTCGACCCGGAGGCGCCGCCGAACGCACCGGAACGATGGTCCAGGATGATGGTGGCTTCCGGCGTGGTGACGGATTCCTCCTGGCGGACCATCAGTTCCCCGTGCCTCGCCGTCGCGGCCCAGTGGACCCGGCGCATGGGGTCCCCGTGCCGGTATTCGCGGGTCATGACATCGTCATCGCTCGGATTGGCGCGGGTGCGGGTGGCGGTGACGCCGTCGTTGCCCCGCGCTCCGTCCAGTGCCGTGGGAGGCAGCACGACGGCGGCCGGCGTCACGGTGAGGACATCGCCGTCGTCGATGGCCTGGCGGTGCAGCGACAGTCCGAACGGGTCGGTGAACTCGGCCGTGACCGGCCCGATCCGGAACAGGCCGCGGTAGCCCGACGTCAAGTGGTATTCGTAGCGGCTGGTGCCGCCCGCTGCGGAACGGGAGGGAAACCGGAAAGCCGGCGCCTGGCCGAAGTGCGGAGGCAGCCGCTCCTCCATGGTCACCTGGCCCGTTCCCGGGCCGGTCCTGCCCACCGCGAGGTGGACGATGGCCGGCGCGGACGTTTCCACGGGCGAAGGATTGAACTCGCGGTACACCCGGAACTTCGGTTTCACCAGCCGGATCCCGGCCAGGGACACCAACGGCAGCACCAGGAGCAGCAGCGCCAGTGTCAACAGGTCACGGCGCCCCATGACCTGCGCAGCGGCCAGTGCGAACGTTCCCGCGGCGAGCATGCCCCAGCCGCGCCTGGTGAACAGGTGCCGGGGAAGCTTGTCCACGAACGCCATGGTCCGCCCCTAGCGGTTCCTGCCGCCGGCAGCCGCCGCCGGCCGCGTTGCCTGCCCCGGGGGCGCTTGCGGAACGGGCAGGCGCGAGAGGATTCCGTGCAGGACGCTGTGCGGGTTTTCGCCCGCCCCGGCAGCCTTCCGGTCGACGATGATCCGGTGGGCCAGCACGGCCTCGGCGACGCCGGCGACGTCGTCCGGCAGGACGAAATCCCGTCCGTCCAGTGCGGCAATAGCCTTGGCCGCGCGCAGCAGCTGCAGCATGGAACGGGGGCTCGCCCCCAGCCGGAGCAGGGGACTTTCCCGGGTGGCGCGGCCCAGTGACACCGTGTATTCCTTCACGGCTTCGGACACGTAGACCTGCTGGACGGTGGTGGTCATGGCTGCCACATCGGATGCCGTCACAACCGGGCTGACGGTTGCCAGCGGCGATACCGCCTGGTGGGTCTCAAGCATTTCGATCTCGGCCTCTTTGTCCGGATAGCCCATGGAGATCCGGGCCATGAAGCGGTCCCGCTGGGCTTCCGGGAGGGGGTACGTCCCTTCCATCTCGATGGGGTTCTGGGTGGCCACCACCATGAAGGGTTCATCAAGCTTGTAGGTGTTGCCGTCCACCGTCACCTGGTGCTCCTCCATGCACTCCAGCAGGGCGGACTGCGTCTTGGCGGAGGCCCGGTTGATTTCATCGCCGATCACGATGTTCGCGAACACGGCGCCGGGCCGAAATTCAAAGAGCCGGGAGGCCTGGTTGTAGATGGACACCCCGGTCACGTCCGAGGGCAGCAGGTCCGGGGTGAACTGGATGCGGTTGACGGTGCAGTCGATGGTCCGGGCAAGCGTCTTGGCCAGGAGGGTTTTTCCGACGCCGGGCACGTCCTCCACCAGCAGGTGGCCCTGTGCGAGCAGGACAGTCAGCGCCAGCTTGGCGGCCTCCGATTTGCCATCGATCACCGTGTTGACGGTGGTGAGGATGCGTTGGGCCGCGGCATGGAACGACTCCGGGTCCATGGCGGCGGGCCGGTGCCCGTTCAGCCGGCTGACGGCATCCGTGACGCCGGCCAGGTTGAGGTTCGGTGCGCTCCCATTGTTGGCAGTGCGTCGGTGGGGTTCCATCGGCAACCTTTCAGCCCGGGTTCACCTGGACGGGACAGCAACCCTGCCTTCGCCCGTCGGTGGGCGTGCGCGTGTGTTCGTTCCAGACTACTAACACAACTGCCGTGCCTGACAGAGAGTTCCGGCAAATATGCCACCGCTTTCGGCGGCTAGGCTGGTTGGATGTGCAACCCGCTGACTCCCGCCGCCTACCGGGCCCCTGACACAGGCCCCTTCGACCCGGAAGCTCCGCCCCGCAAGCAATATCCGCCAGCGCCTGAACCCCTGCCTGTACCGGTCATGGACAACCACACCCACCTGGACTTCCCTGATGGAACGGCGCCGGTGGGAATCAAGGCCGCGCTTGACGCCGCAGCGGCGGTGGGGGTCCAGGGAGCGGTCCAGGTGGGCTGCGACCTGGCATCGTCGCGGTTCACAGTGGAAGCCGTGGACCAGGACCACCGTCTCCTGGGCGCCGTGGCGCTCCACCCCAATGATGCTCCGCACTATGCCGCCAGGGGCGAACTGGAGGCAGCCCTCGCCGAGATCGAACGCCTCGCGGCGCATCCGCGGGTCCGCGCGATCGGCGAGACAGGATTGGACTTCTACCGCACGGAAGGTGAGGGACTGCGCCACCAGGAGCATTCGTTCCGGCGCCACATCGACATCGCCAAGCGCCTGGACCTCACCCTCCAGATCCACGACCGGGACGCGCACGACGACGTGGTGCGGGTGCTGCGGGAGGAAGGCGCCCCGGACAGGGTGGTATTCCACTGCTTCTCCGGCGACGAAGACCTTGCCAGGACCTGCAACGAACAGGGCTGGTGGATGTCCTTCGCCGGTACCTTGACCTTCAAGAACGCCGCGAATCTTCGCGCCGCGCTGGCCGTCGCCGACCGCCAACTCATCATGGTCGAAACGGATGCGCCGTTCCTGACGCCGCATCCGCACCGGGGGAGGCCGAATGCCAGCTACATGGTCCCTTACACGGTCCGGGCCATGGCAGAATTGACAGGCTCCGACCTCGCCGGACTGTGCAACGCCATCAGTGAAAATACCGTGCGGGCATACGGATCCTGGACCTGAAATCCCACCCCGTTTCGTGATCGATGGCAATACCTGGTATGCAAAAATGTTGGTCGCTTTATAACGCTACGGTTACAGTGGACAACTATTAGCCGGGGTCGGGGAAGGCCAACGGGTAATTTCGCTCCATTCGCAGCCGCTCCGGGCACGTCAGTTTCCGGCCACGCCGCTGCGTGGAGTGTGGCGGTGCATCGATGCCCGGACGGTCTATTTGAGGTTGTTCCGGGCATTCCCTTGCGCGATTCCCCGTGCCCGGATGGACCTAGAGTTACGGGCAATCGTGATCAAGTTCTTCACAACGGACGGCAAGTTCAGCTATATCAAGGTTGGCGCCCAACTTCTGGTGCTCTGCGGTCTCGTCGCAGGCCTCGTGGCTTTCGTGGGCAATAACAAAACAATCACGCTCAACGTGGACGGCAAAGCTTCGTCCGTGCAGTCCTTTGGTGGAACAGTGGCGCAGGTGGTCAAGAGTGCCAACCTGGACCTGAAGCCCGGCGACCGTGTATCCCCGTCCTTGGACGCTTCCGTGCAAAACGGCACCGTCATCAACGTCAACCAGGCCAAAGAGGTCAAGGTCAGCCTTGACGGGGCCGAAAAGACCGTCAACACCACCGCCCAGGACGTCGAAGACCTCGTCAGCGAACTTGGCGTCGCCAGCGCCTCGGCCGTCTCGGTGCCCAAGGATGCCACGCTTGCGCTGGCCGGCTCCTATGTCTCCATCTCCACGCCCAAGACCGTCAGCATCGTGGCCGATGGCAAGGTGAACACCGCCACCACCACCGCCGCAACCGTAGGCAAGGTCCTGGAGGATTCCGGTGTCACCCTGGGCGCCAACGACCGCTCCTCCCAGCCGGCCAACGCCAACGTGGTGAACAACATGGTCATCAAGGTCTCCCGGGTGGACACCAGCAAGACCGCCGTTTCCAGCGAAGACGTGCCCTTCGAGACCGTCACCGCCGAAAGCGCCGACATGCTCAAGGGTGACAAGCAGGTGACCCAGGCCGGGGCGGCCGGAAAGATTGAGCGCACCTTCAAGCTGGTGCTCGTTGACGGCCGGGAAGCGTCTCGCACCCTCGTGTCCGAGAACGTCGCGGTGCAGCCGGTTACCGAAAAGGTCACCGTGGGCACCAAGGTCAAGCCCGCCGTCGAAGCGGCGCCCGCGGCAGCAGCCGCCAACACCGGCGCCGCAGCGCCGGCCATGATGAACGAAGCCATGTGGGACAAGATCGCCCAGTGTGAATCCAGCGGAAACTGGAGCATCAACAGCGGCAACGGCTACTACGGCGGCCTCCAGTTCGACATCCGCACCTGGATCGGAGCAGGCGGCGGCGCGTATGCCCCGAATGCCAGCCTGGCCACCAAGGCCCAGCAGATCGATATCGCCAACCGCGTCTACGCCCAGCGCGGGCTCTCACCGTGGGGTTGCGGCTGGGCAGCCAGCAGCTGATTCAGCGGACCAGTACGACGCCCACGGCAGCGGCCGGACCCGGATAGCCGGGTCCGGCC
>NZ_JBHVVN010000019.1:0-72582 GCF_042882685.1 Pseudarthrobacter sp. NPDC058196 | reverse complement strand
ACTCAACCCACTCGGCAGTCTCTTCCGGATCACGATCAGGCAGCTGGTTAGTCAACCCGCTGAGGATATGGGAGGTCTCTTCTCCTGCAGCCACGGCAGCCTCTTTTCATCGTTGAACGCATCTGCGCATGTTTTCGTATTGTGAGAAAACATTATTGCAATATGAGATTACTGAGACCGGTCCGGCGGGTCAATGCGAAGGTCATTACCCCGTCCCGGAAGACGCATATCGGCGGCAATCGACCGTTTGTGACCGGAATGCGGCGGCTGCGTCGCTTGACCGGCCGTGACCTGGGTCATACGCTTATTTCACTAGTCAATATCTAACTTCCGCAATGTGGAATAAAAGCAATGACCTCCGGTCGGACTCACCACTCGGAATCGGCCCAAGAATTGAGACCCCCATGCGAACCCCACCATCGGCGGGCGTGGACGCGGACAAGGACCTGACAAAGCCGTCAGCCAGTACTGTCCACCCGTCTGGCACCATCGAAGCCCTTTGCGATTCCGCCAGCGCGGCGTCAGGCACGAGCATCAGCCCCACCCTCTACAACACCGCCGATTCGTTGGTGCGCATGCGCCTGTCCACCTCCAAAGTGCGGACCTTCGCTGCATCCCGGCCCAAGACCGTCATAGGCTGGCCGCTGCACCAGCCGGCCGTTCCGGCACAGCTTTAGGCCAGGAGAACCGCATGAACACCCCACAGCCCGCCGCCCGTGTCGCCGTCGTCACCGGAGCCGGTTCCGGCATCGGCCGGGAGGTGGCCCGGCAGATGCTGGCCGACGGCTATCGTGTGGCACTTGCCGGGCGGCGCGAGGCACAGCTGAGGGAAACGGCGGACGGCAGCCCGGACGCCCTGGTGGTGCCCTGCGACGTCACCCGGCCCGACGACGTCGAGCGGCTTTTCGAGGCCGTCCGCCAGGAGTGGGGGCGCGTGGACGTCCTGTTCAACAACGCCGGGGTCTTCGGCCCATCGGCCGGTGTGGACGAAATCAGCCTGGAAGACTGGAACGCCACGGTGGCCGTGAACCTTACCGGGTCCATGCTGTGCGCGGCCGCGGCGGTCAGAACCATGAAGGCGCAGGAGCCCCAGGGTGGCCGCATCATCAACAACGGGTCCATCTCCGCCCACTCGCCCCGGCCCCGGACCGTGGCCTACACGGTCACCAAGCACGCGATGACAGGGCTGACCAAGAGCATCGAGTTGGACGGCCGCGGCTACGGCATCACGTGCGGCCAGATCGATATCGGCAACACCGCCACCGACATCATGGACACCATCGGTGTCGGTTCCGGGGCGTTGCAGGCGGACGGCAGCCGCAAGGTGGAACCGATGTTTCCGGTGGCGGACGCGGCGCGTGCGGTGTTGATGATGGCCAGCATGCCGGCGTCGGCCAGCGTAGGCTCAGTAGTGGTTACCGCCGCGGGAATGCCGTTCATCGGCCGCGGGTAGGCACGCCGGGCAGCCGTGGCGGGGCGGGTGGCCGCCCAGAGCCTAGGATCGGCTCATGACCGCAAACAGGGGACTTGCACTTTTCCGCTTTTGGTTCGCGCTGCTGGGGTTCGTGGCGGTGCTGTTCCAGTTGCTGCACCTGGTGCAGAACGTACCGGGCGCCAGCGCCGGAAACTACTTCAGCTACTTCACCATAGAGTCCAACATCATCGCCTTCGTGACCCTGGGGATCGCCGGATGGTTCGCTTGGAAGGGAGCAAGCCCGCGGTGGCTTGAACTCCTCCGCGGTGCGGCCACCGTGTACATGACCATCACCGGGATCACCTACAGCCTGTTGCTGAGCGATATCGACGTCAACACCCCCATCCCGTGGGTCAACGTGGTGCTCCACTACACCGTCCCCACCGTCATGGTGATCGACTGGCTGGTGGACCTCCCGCGGGTGCGGATTCCGGTCCGGACATCCCTGGTGTGGCTGGCTTTTCCCTTGCTGTACCTGGCCTACAGCCTGGTCCGGGGCCCCATCGTGGACTGGTATCCCTATCCGTTCCTGGACCCGAGGACAGCCGGCTACGGCACGGTTGCGGTGATGTCGGTCCTTATTGCCGTGGCCGCGTTTGCCTTCGCGGTCGTGGCGGCCCTGTCCACGAAACTGCAGGACTCGGTCCCCCACCCGGCACGGATTTCCTCGGCGGAGGGGGCCGGAGGGCCCCGCACCGCCCGTGGCAGGCACGCGGGCGACGAGCCGGGGCTAGAGGGGCAGCAGGGCCGATAAGTCTGCGCGCAGGCCCGAGGCTGCCACTTTGCCGGCTGCCACTGCGTCCGCCCACGCCACCTGGCCGGTGACCATCGCCAGCCAGGTGGCGGCGTCGCACTCAATCACGTTCGGTGGGGTGCCGCGGGTGTGGCGTGGGCCCTCTACGCACTGGGTGACGCCGAACGGCGGGACGCGCACTTCCACGGAATTTCCCGGTGCCCGTGCGGTCACTTCCTCCAAGGAATACCGCACGGCCGTGGCCAGGGCAGCCCGCGGGAGGGGATCGTCCGACGGCGACAGGGCGGCTTCCAGCCACGCCTTTACTGCTGCTTTGCCCTCGTGGACATCAATACGACGGCGGGCTATGGCCATGCTTTCAATCTTCCTTTGGCGTCGGCAGGGAATCTGGGGCTAGTCCAGGAGGGCGGATACCGCCGGGCCCAGCCGGATCTTTCCCACTGGCCGGCCGCCCCCGAGGACCGGTGCCACCACTTTTTCCAGGGCGCTGGCGACTCCGGGAATCTCCACGGCCCCGGCGGCCGCGAGCAGGGTGAGGGCCACCAGTGAGGTTGCCCTGACGTTTCCGTCGAGAATCTTGACGGCCACCGAGACGCCTTGCGGGGTGGCCATCGCCAGGACGCCTTCGACACCGATTTTGGCGATGATTTCCAGCTCGTCCATTACCAGGGTGTTCGCTTCGCCCCGGCCCTGCACCGCCCAGGGGTAGTCGAGCATGGAGGTGGCGATCGTGGCGGCCCTGGCGCTGAAGCTGTGGTCGCCGGGAGCCTTGGCCAGCTGCGAGTAGGCGAGCGCCAGTCCTTTCAACGAAACTGCGGCCACGGGCGCACCACAGCCGTCGATGCCCAGGTGGGCGATCCGCTCGCCGGTATATTCCTCGATGACGGTGCGGACGCGCTGCTGCAGGGGGTGGTTGGGTTCCAGGTAGCTGTGGGTGTCCCAGCCGTTTTCGGTGCAGGCCCAGAGAAAGGCGGCGTGCTTGCCGGAACAGTTGTAGGCCAGCCGGGACTTGCCTTTTTCGGATCGGACCAGCCAGTTCCTGGCCGTTTCATCTTCCGGCCAGGCTTCCGGGCACTGCAGCTGGTCTTCCCGTACGCCCGCCGCCTTGAGCATGCCAGCCACCACATCCATATGGTCCAGCGAACCGGTGTGGCTGCCGCACGCGATGGCCACCTGGGCGCCCCGAAGCGGTACACCTGACTGCATGGACGCCAGCGCCTGGAAGGGTTTGAGGGTGGACCGGGCATAGATGGGGGTGTTGATGTCGCCTAGCTCGGTGACCACCGAGCCGTCGGCGGCGACGAGCACCGCAGAGCCGATGTGCCGGGACTCCACGAAACCGCTGCGTTCGATCACGGCCAGTTCGACGGCGGAGTCAACGGTGAAGGTGGCATGCGGATTGTGCGGCATACTGCCAGTCTATGGGCCGGCCTGCGGATGGCGGGCCACCAGCAGGCGCTGGCGCGGGCGGCTATTGAACTGTCACCATCACCGACTGCCAGCCCGACGCGCCGTCAGGGACGGGATCTGCGCGCTGGTCCGTCTGCACCTGCCCGGTACCGTCGGTGGCGCGGACCTTGATGTAGTGCGGGCCCGGCGTGGCATCCCATTCGTAGGACCACTGCCGCCAGGTGACGGTGGAGGCTTCCGTGGAGAGGACCGTCTCGGTCCATTCGCCGTTGTCGATCTGGATTTCGACCTTGGTGATTCCCCGGGTCTGTGCCCAGGCAGTGCCGCCAACGGCGACTTTTCCGGCGGGAACCTTGGCGAAGGACTTGGGTACCTCCACGCGCGCCATTGTCTTGATGGGGCCGCGTTCGGACCAGCCACGCTCGGTCCAGTAGGCCTTGTTGTCCGCGAACCGGGTGACCTCCAGGTCCACCACCCATTTGGTGGCGGAGACGAACCCGTAGAGCCCCGGGACCACCATCCGCACCGGGTAGCCGTGCTCCAGCGGCAGCGGCTCCCCGTTCATGCCGATCGCCAGCATGGCGTCGCGCCCGTCCTGCAGGACCTCCAGGGGAGTGGAGGCGCTGAAGCCGTCGATGGACTTGGAGAGCACCATGTCCGCCCCGTCCTTGGGCTTGGCCCGGGCCAGGACGTCGCGGATGGGCATGCCCAGCCATTTGGCATTTCCGGCGAGGTTGCCGCCCACGGGGTTGGAGACGCAGGTGAGGGTGACGTGCGATTCGATCAGGCTGGCGTCCAGGAGGTCCTGGAACGTTAGGGTGACTTCCTGCTCCACGAGGCCGTGGACCCGCAGTTCCCAGTCGTTGACGTTGATTTCCGGGACGCTCAGCGCGGTGTCGATCCGGTAGAAGTCGCCGTTGTCCGTCAACCATGGCGTGACGCCAGGGACGGGGGACTGCACGCCGGCGGGAACCGCGGCTGCGGCTTTGGCCGGCGCCGGCAGGGTGAGCGCTTCGCGGGCCTTGGCCACGTTGTTGCGCGCCGCGCCCAGCAACCGTCCGCCGGTCGCGGCGATGCCGGCGGCCACCGCGGTGATCCCTGCCGCTGCGAAGAAACGACGACGGCTGGCGCCTTCGTGCCCCGGCCGGGCATCGGCGTCGGCTGCCTGGTCCGCCGGAGCCTCGGGCCATGGCTTGTTTTCCTTCAGCCGCCAGAGCGGTGCCACCAGCAGGCGGAGGGCCACCAGGCCAGCCATCGTCCCCAGTACGGACGGGATGGCGTCAACTCCGCTGACGCCTGCACGCGTCACGACACACGCAACGATCACCGCGCCCATGAACAGGACGCCCAGGACGCCCAGGACCCATTTCCGGTAGGCCACGACGCCCAGGACGCAGGCGAGCACCGCGATAGTTAGCCCCATGCCCACGAACAAGGCAGTCTTGTCGTTGGTGCCGAAGGTGGCAATCGCAAAGTCCTTCAGCCGGGGCGGCGTGAAGTCAATGAAGGTGGATCCCAAGGCGAACAGCGGGGTCGCCCTGGCGGTGAAGAAGGCACCGATCAGCTCCGCAACGGCAAGGACGACGGCGGCTGCCACCACACCTGCCAGGGCGGCCAGGGCGGAGGGGCCGGTCATGTGGTTCCGAAGCTTTGTCATGGTGATGGTTCGGAGCGGCAGGTAGTCCGGATTGACCGGCCCGGCCGGGAAGGTCACAGCTTAGGAGCGGGAAGGGTGCACAAAGTACCCTTGGAGACTGTGAAGGTACTCGTCATTGGCCCCGGAGGCCGCGAACACGCCATTGTCCGCTCCCTGCTTGCCGACCCCAACGTGTCCGAAGTCCACGCGGCGCCCGGCAATGCCGGTATCAGCAAGCTGGTACCCACCTACAACATCAACGGCAACGATCCCCAGGCTGTTGCCGAGCTGGCTGCCCGGCTCACGGTCGACCTCGTGGTGGTGGGCCCCGAGGCTCCGCTGGCCGCAGGTGTGTCCGACGCCGTCCGCGCCGCCGGCATCCCCGTTTTCGGGCCCAGCAAGGCAGCAGCACAGCTGGAGGCGTCGAAAGCGTTCGCCAAGGAGGTCATGGCGGAGGCAGGCGTTCCCACGGCCATGGCCATGGTGGCCACCAACGCCGAAGAGGCAGCGTCCGCGCTGGACACCTTCGGCGCTCCGTATGTGGTGAAGGACGACGGCCTGGCCGCCGGCAAAGGCGTGGTGGTCACCAGGAACCGGGACGAAGCCCTGGCCCACGCCCAGTCGTGCTTCGACGCCGGTGGATCCGTGGTGATAGAGGAGTTCCTGGACGGCCCCGAGGTTTCCCTGTTTGTCCTCTGCGACGGGCAGAACACCGTGGCACTCTCACCCGCCCAGGATTTCAAGCGCATCTTCGACAACGACGAAGGCCCCAACACCGGCGGGATGGGCGCCTACACCCCGCTCGAGTGGGCCCCCGAGGGCCTGGTGCAGGAAGTCCTTGACCGGGTGGCGCAGCCCACCGTGAACGAGATGGCGCGCCGTGGCACTCCCTTCGTGGGCGTCCTGTTCGTGGGGCTGGCGCTGACCTCCCGCGGAACCCGTGTCATTGAATTCAACGTCCGTTTCGGCGACCCCGAAACGCAGGCGGTCCTCGCCCGGCTCAAGACCCCGCTGGGTGCGCTGCTCATGGCAGCCGCCAAGGGCGAACTGGACAAGGCGGAGGAGCTGCGCTGGTCCAAGGACGCTGCCGTCGCCGTCGTCGTGGCCTCGGAAAATTACCCTGACACGCCCCGAACGGGCGACCGGATCCGCGGACTCAAGAAAGTGGACGCCCTCGACGGCGTGCACGTCATCCATGCCGGCACCGCCTTGGACGACGAGGGCAAGGTGGTCTCCGCGGGCGGCCGCGTCCTGGCCGTCGTCGCCCTGGGCAGTGACCTGGTGGAGGCCCGGGAAAGGGCATACGACGGCGTCGAGCTGGTCCAGCTTGAAGGATCCCAGTACCGCAGCGACATTGCCCGCAAGGCAACCCGCGGGGAAATCAAGGTGCCGTACGGTGCCACCGGATCGCTGCCCGTAGTGAAAGCGAAGGCCTGACATGAGTGGAACGTCCGAGAACCGAGGCTACGCCACCGACACCCTGGAACTGCCGGGTTGGACGCACGTCTACTCCGGCAAGGTCCGCGACCTTTACGAACCTGCCGACGAATCGATCGTGCAGCGCCTGGGCCAGGACTGCGTCCTGGTGGTAGCCAGCGACCGCATCAGCGCCTTTGACCATGTGCTCTCCAGCGAGATCCCGGACAAGGGCCGCATCCTCACCCAGCTGAGCCTCTGGTGGTTCGACCAATTGGGCGTCGAGCACCATGTGCTCGGGTCCACGGTGGAAGACGGCGTGCCCGCCGAGGTGGAAGGCCGGGCCATGATCTGCAAGAAGCTGGACATGTTCCCGGTGGAGTGCATTGCCCGCGGCTACCTCACGGGTTCAGGGCTGCTGGAGTACAAGGCATCCGGGACGGTGTGCGATATCCCGCTCCCGGAGGGGCTGGTGGACGGCTCGCGCCTGGAGCACGCCATCTTCACGCCGTCGGCCAAGGCACTGATCGGCGAGCACGACGAGAACATCACCTACGACGCCGTGGTGGCGCTGGTGGGGGATGACATCGCTGCCCGGCTGAGCGAGCTGACCTTGAAGATCTACACCACGGCGGAGAAGGTCGCGCGGGAACGGGGCATCATCCTGGCGGACACCAAGGTGGAGTTCGGCTACGACGCCGTCTCCGGGTCCATCACCCTGGGCGACGAGGTGCTGACCCCTGATTCTTCCCGTTTCTGGGACGCCGCAACCTATAAACCGGGCCAGGCCCAGCCCTCCTACGACAAGCAGTACGTGCGGGACTGGCTGACCTCTGCCGCGTCCGGCTGGGACCGGTCATCCGACACCCCGCCGCCGGCGCTGCCTGCCGACGTGGTGGAACGCACCCGCAGCCGGTACGTCGAGGCGTACGAGAAGATCACCGGAAAGAACTTCGCCTGACACGCGGCTAAGCCAGGTGGACCCGCCACCGCGGGGTTCACCTGGCTTCGGTCAGCTGGCTTTCGCGGCAGCAGCCGCGCGCTTCTGGGCCAGCTTGATTTCCAGGATCGCGTCCAAGGCCTGCTGGACCCTGTCCTGGGCGCCTGCCGCGGCAAAGGCCTTCTGGGCTTCCTCCAGGTGCACCAGGGCTTCCTCGATGTCACCGGCAGCCTTGAGTGACTTGCCCAGGAGGAGCGAGACCTCACCGGCCGTGTGCTTGGCGAGGCTTGCGCGCTCGGCGTGGATTTCGCGGAGCTTCTCGACGGCGGCCACGATGTCCCCGGTCAGGTACAGCCAGCGGGCGCGGATGAAGGCAACCTCCAGCTGGTCGGACTTGTTTCCCCCCACGATCGACAACGCCAGTTCGGCGCGTTCGATCGCGGACAGGGTTTCCGGTTCGACGATTCCGGAGGAGAGCCGGACTGCGGCGGATGCCTTGTTGAACCGGGCCCACAGTCCGATGTCATTGGCGGGGGAGAGCAGCCGTGCCGCCCGCTCGTGGTGCTTCACGCCCTCCGTGTAGTCGTGCCGCATGAAGGCGACGTTTCCCACCACCCAGGCCACCTCGCCGGCGAGCTGGCTCATGGAGAGCTCGTCCACGTGCTCGATCATGTCCTGGCAATACCCCCAGGCGTCATCGAGCCGTCCACTCTCGGCCAGCGCACCGATGAGGGCGTGGTGGGCGTTGATGATGAGGGTTGATCCCTTGGGGAGCTGCTTGCAGAGGTCCACGGCCTGGATACCCTGGTCCACGGCGAGGCTCAGCTGGCCTTGCCCCTGGTAGATGCCGGCCAGCATCTGGTGTGCCCGCACAGCAAGCCCTGCCGACTCCCTGGCCATGGGATGTTCCAGCAGGTGTTCCATGATCTTCTGGGCTTCCCGCCAGTTGCCCTGCTTGATCAGGCACTCGGCCTGCATGTACGTCATGTTCCACCACGCACTGGTGTTCCGCCCCTCAAGGGCGATCTTCGCTGCCGTGGCCGCGTGGCTTGCCGCCAGGGGATAGTCGCGCAGGTCCCACGCCTGCCGGGCGTAGAGGCCGGCCAGCACGTACTCGGCGTCGCTCACGGAAATGGGTTGGCTCCAGGCCTCCAGGGCCTTCGGTGCCAACTCCAGCCTGCGCGCCAGTTCCTCGATGACTTCAGCCGTCGGTTCGCGCCGGCCGGTTTCGAGCAGCGAAATGTAGCTGGGTGAGTACAGGTCCTTGCCCAGTTCGGCCTGTGTCAGTCCGCGCTCAAGGCGCTCCGCGCGGAGCTTTTCTCCGAACCCGTTGCCCACGCGTATCCTCCTTTTGGGACAAGTAGGGCTGACGGATGCTTGACAGCCCCTGTGGAAAATATTTTACAATGTGTGTCAACAAGGACAGTGCTGGCTTTGTAACGAATCCGACTCGTATTGAGGAACTTATATGTTGAAGAAGATCGCAACCGCGGCCGTCCTGGCCGGGGCCCTGGCTTTTTCCGCGGCAGCTCCGGCTGTCCTGGCCTCAGGCTCCGTCGCCGATAATTCGAGTGTGTCTGTAGCAGTAGGCAACTGGCCTGATCCCGCCTCCGCAAAGGTGAAGAAGGACAAGACCACGAGCACTACCTACACCACGTACGTGGGCAACTGGCCTGATCCTGCATAAACAGCTTCCTCACCCAGGAGGCGAGGATGGCCCCGGAGCAACGGCTCCGGGGCCATTCCTTTTAAGCGGGTGGTGGCCTTCGCAGCGGCCGGTTTGCGGAAGGTGCGTAACCAAATAGAGACGCGAAAAGAGGGCCTCCAGTGGAGACCCTCTTTTCGTTATGGTCGGGATGACAGGATTTGAACCTGCGACCTCTTCGTCCCGAACGAAGCGCGCTACCAAGCTGCGCTACATCCCGATCCGCTGCAAAAGCAACTTTACAAGGATAGCCGATGGCGGGGCCCGATGCGAAATCCGGCCCCAGGGGCCGCGAGTCGGCTTAGACCAAGGAATCCTTCCAGGCCCCGTGAAGGTCCGCGAAGCGGCCGCCGCCGCCGATCAGTTCCTCCGGGGTACCGTCCTCCACGATCCGGCCGTCGTGCACCACCAGGACCCGGTCAGCTGTCTCGACGGTGGACAGCCGGTGCGCGATGATCAGTGCCGTCCTGCGCGCCGCCTCCGTCCCGGCGAGCAGGCGGGCCAGCCCGGCCTGCACGAGCCGTTCAGAGGGGATGTCCAGGGAGGAGGTGGCCTCGTCCAGGATCAGTACTGCCGGCCGTGCCAGGAAGGCCCTGGCGAAGCTGATCAACTGCCGCTGCCCGGAGGAGACCCTGCCGCCGCGCTTGTTGACGTCGGTGTCGTAGCCCTCGGGGAGTTCCAGGATGAAGTCGTGCGCCCCAACGGCCTTGGCCGCTTCCTCGATCTCGTCACGTGTTGCTTCCGGCCGGCCCAGGGCGATGTTGTCCGCCACCGAGCCGCTGAACAGGAAGGCTTCCTGGGTGACCATGACGATGTTCCGGCGGAGGTCGGTGGTGGCAAGGTCGCGAAGGTCCACGCCGTCAAGCATGAGGTGTCCCGAGGTGACGTCGTAGAACCGGGCGATGAGTTTGGCCAGGGTGGACTTGCCGGCGCCGGTCTGTCCCACCAGGGCGACGGTCTGTCCGGCCGGGATATGCAGGTTCAGGAGGGGCACCACCACGGGTCCGTCGCCGTAGCGGAATTCGACGTCCTTGAAGTCGATGCGCCCGGTGGCTTCGGGAAGCGGGACAGGGTTCTTCGGCGGCCGGACCGTGGGTACTTCCTCAAGGAGCCCGGACACCTTTTCGAGGGCTGCCTGCGCGCTCTGGAACGAGTTGTAGAACATGGCCATCTGGTCCACGGGCTGGAAGAACCGCTTGGTGGAGAGGATGAGGGCCAGGAGGACGCCCACGGCAAGGTCGCCGCCCAACACCCGGAAGCCGCCGACCAGCAGCACCACCGCCACGCAGACGTTGCCGATCAGTACCAGTCCTGGCTGGAAGATGCCGTTGAGGTTGATGGAGCGGACCGTGACCAGGCGGTAGTCCTCGGCGAGGTTGCCGTAGGTTTCGGAGTTTTCCTTTTCTTTGCGGAAGGCCTTGACCGCCCGAATGCCGGTCATGGTTTCGACGAAGTGCACGATCAGCCGGGCGGAAACCACCCGTGATTCGCGGAAGGCGATCTGGGAATGCTTCTGGTACCAGCGGGCCAGGAAGAACATGGGCACGCCGGCAGCGAGCACCAGCAGGCCGCTGCGCCAGTCCAGGGCAAAGATGGTGGCGGCGGTGAACGCCATGAAGAGCATCCCGGAAGCCAGCGAGCTGACGCCTGAATCGAGGAGTTCGCGCAACGCCTCCAGGTCCGAGGTCTGGCGGGCAATGATCCGGCCGGACGTGTATTTTTCGTGGAATTCCAGGCTGAGCCGCTGGGTGTGCCGGAAGACCCGGACGCGCAGGTCCAGCAGCATGGCCTGGCTGAGCCGTGCCGTGGAGGTGACGTACAGGGCGGTGAGGCCCGCCGTCGCTATCGCCGCCAGCAAGTAGGCGACGCCGGTGAACACCAGCGGGAGGTTGTCACCTGAACGGAGGGCCGGGAGGGCATGGTCGATGCCGAAGGCGATCAGCGCCGGGCCGGCCACCCGGGCCGCCTGGGACAGGACCACCATGGCGATGGTCAGCCAGAACCACATCCGCACCGGCCGGATCAGGGACCCCAGCAAGGCGATCGACCGTCGTCGGACCGCCTTGCTGTCACTCTTGCTGAGGTGGGCGTTGTCCTCGTTGGCGGTGCCGAACGTTGCCGTGCTCATCGGTTCACTCCCTCTGCCTGGTCCTCAAGGGCGGACAGCTCGGAGTCAAGGTCACGCGGCTCCCGCTCCAGGCTGGCGATGACGTGCCGGTAATGCTGGTTGCCGGCCAGCAGTTCCGTATGCGTGCCGACGGCGGTGATGCGGCCGTCTTCCAGCAACGCCACCCGGTCGGCCAGGGCCACGGTGGACGGCCGGTGCGCCACGATCAGGGTGGTGGTGTCCTTGAGGACCTCACGGAGGCGCGCTTCCACCAGTTCCTCGGTGTGGACGTCCAGGGCTGAGAGGGGATCATCCAAGACCAGGACGCGTGGACGGGCGGCGATGGCGCGTGCCAGGGCAATGCGCTGGCGCTGGCCGCCGGACAGGCTGAGGCCTTCCTCGCCGATCAGCGTGTCCACGCCCTGTGGCAGGGAGTAGGAGAAGTGCGCCTGCGCCACGTCCAGGGCCTCCTCCAGGACCTCTTCGCTGCGTACCGGCGCGCCGAGGAGGACGTTGTCCCGGACGGAATTGGAGAACAGCGTGGTGTCTTCGAAGGCCACTCCGACGATCCTGCGCAATTCCTCAACGTCGAAGTCGCGGATGTCCACGCCATCGATGCTGATGGCCCCGGCGGTGACGTCGTAAAGGCGGGGGACCAGCTGGATGAGCGCGCTTTTGCCGCTGCCGGTGATGCCCACCAGGGCCATGGTTTCGCCGGGCCGCACCTCGAGGTTGATGTCCCTGAGGATCGGTTTGTCCGGGGCGTCCTCGAAGGCGAACGTTGCGTTGTCGAAGCGCAGTGCGCCCGCGAGTTCGGCCGGGCGGCGCGGCTCGGCGGGGCTGGTGATGGTGTTTTGCGTATCCATCACCTCGTAGTGGCGGTCGACGGCGGTCTTCGCCGTGAGTGCCATGGCCAGCAGCATGCCGGAAAATTCCACCGGCGAGGCGATGACGGCGGCCGTTGCGAAGAACGCCACCAGGGAGCCGATGCTCAGCTGGCCACTGGCACACAGCATGACGCCCACCACCAGGCCGGTTCCGAGTGCGAGTTCGGGGAGCAGGGTGACCACCATGGTGAAGGTGGCCTGGTGGCGCGCCTTTTCGATTTCGGTCTGGCGCAGTTCCTCGGCCTGTTCGTTGAAATTCTCCAAGGCTTCCCGGCTGCGGCCAAACGCCTTGAGCACGCGAATGCCGTGGACCGATTCCTCCACCGTGGTGGCGAGATCGCCGGCCTGGTCCTGGCTGCGCCGGGCCACCTTGCTGAACCGGGTGCGGAACCGGAAGCTGTTGATGGTGATGGGAACGGCAGCGGCGAGGAAGATCAGCGCCAGCTGCCAGCTCATGGCGAACATGGCCACGATGCCGATGATCACGGTGAGGGTGGTGACCACCAGCATGATGGCGCCGAAGGCCATCCACCGGCGGAGGAAGTTCAGGTCCGTCATGGCCCTGGAGAGCAGCTGGCCGGAACCCCAGCGGTCGTGGAAGGAGACAGTCAATTCCTGGAGGTGGTCGTAGAGCGAGACCCGCATCCTGGTTTCCACGGTAGTGGCGGGGTTGATGACGAACTGGCGGCGGAGCGCCACCAGGCCGGCCTCGGCGACGCCCAGCACCAGGATGACACCGGCGGAGACCCACACCCCGTCCGCGGCGGCCCCCGGCTGCAGCGCCGTGTTGACCAGGACGCGCAGCACCTGGGGGATGGTCAGGGCAACGATGCTGGCCGCCAGCGCACAAAGAAGCCCCAGCAAAAGCCGGGGGATGATGGGCCGGACGTGCGGATAAAGACGGCTGATTGATCTGAAAAATGGAGTCTGCTTGGCCATGCCCGCTTCTCAAGCTCTAAAACGAATGTAGTTTCCTCTGGCAACAACCCTATGCCATGGGGTGAGACGATTCACAAGGGTTGCCGACCGCGCGGCCGGCTCGCCCAGTTATAGCAGTCCGTAATGGACTGGTCAGCCGCGGGAAGTCAGCGTCAGCAGGACTGCCTCCGGCTTGCAGGCGATCCTTACCGGGGCGAAGCGCGAGGTACCGATGCCCCCGGAGACGTTGACCGGCGTCGTGCGCCCGTTGCTGGTCCAGTCGTTCAGGCCCTTCGCGCGCCAGGTGGGGAGGTCGCAGTTGGCGACGACGGCACCGTACCCAGGGATGCACAGCTGGCCGCCATGCGTGTGGCCGGCGAGCAGGAGGTCCGCACCGCTTTCCGTGAAGTGGTCCAGCACCCGCTGGTACGGGGCGTGGATGACCGCGACCTTGAGGTGGTCGTTGGCGTCCTGGTTGACCGTGCCGCGCGGCCAGCCGGCGTAGCGCTCGCGGTTCAGGTGCGGATCGTCCACACCGGAGAAGTCGAAGCGCATGCCGTTCAGGATCAGGGACTGGTTGCGGTTGGTCAGGTCCACCCAGCCGCCCATGCCGAACCCGGACCGAAGGCGGGGCCAATCCAGGGCGGTGGGCTTCGGCGCGGCCTTGGAGGGTCCCATCAGGTAAGACGCGGGGTTCTTGAACGTGGGGGCAAAGTAGTCGTTGGAGCCCGGTACGAAGACCCCGGGAAACTGCAGCAGCGGCCGCAGCGCAGCCAGGAGCGGGTCCACTGCCTTCACATGGCTGAGGTTGTCGCCCGTGTTCACCACCAGGTCGGGCTGCAGGTCCGCCAAGGAGGCGAGCCACTCGGCCTTTTTGCGCTGCCCGGGCACGAAGTGGATGTCGCTCAAGTGCAGGACGCGGAACGGGTTGTGGCCGGGAGGGAGGATGGCCAGGGTTTCCTCTCGGAGGACAAACTGGTTCTTCTCCCACAAGCCATAGCCGAAGGCCGCCATCCCGGCTGCAGTTCCTGCACCTGCGGCAACGGCAAAGCCGCGCCCGATTGAACGGGCGCGGCTTGCCAGGCTGTCGATGCTCATGCGTGCTTAGCCGTTGCCCTTGCCATTGCCGTTCCCGTTGTTGCTCGGGGCCGGGGCCTGGGTGGCGGGTGCCTGGGTTGCAGGGGCCGCGGGGGCTTGAGTTGCCTGCGGGCTGTTCTGGGCGGGAGCGGAATTGGTGGTGGTTCCGTTGACCATGTTGCTCGGCGGTGCCGGGAACGGGTTGGTGCCGTAGCCCGGCGCGATCTTCGTCATGAAGTTCGAGAACATGGGACCGGCGATCATGTAACCGTCAATGCTTGGGTAGAACTTTCCGTTGACGGTGATGTTCTGGCCGGCACGGCCCTGATCGCCCAAGGGGTCACCAAACCACGCAGCCGTAGCCAGGCCGGTGGTGTGGCCAACCACCCAGGTGGAGCCGTTGAGGTTGGACGTACCGGTCTTGGCGCCGATCGGGAAGCTGGTCTTGGTGGAAAGACGCGGCTGGATCAGCGCGCCCGAACCCCTGTTCATGACTTCCTGCAGCGCATAGTTCACGCCGCGGGCAACCTCGGGCTTGATGGCGTCGCGGCAGCTGCTGGACTGGGCCGGGAGTTGCTTGCCGGTGGCGTCGGTGACCGACGTGATGGCAATAGGTTCGCAGTACTTGCCGTCGTTCGCGAACGTGGCGAACGCGCTGGCCATGGTGAGCGGCGACGTCTGGGTGGAACCCAGCAAGTTGCCCAGGGTCATCATGTCAATCTTCGGGTGCGGCTCGCTGCCATCCGCCGAGGGGAGGCCGCTGTGGAGGCCAACAGCATCGGCGATTTTTTGGATGCCGCAGAAGTCCAGCTGTGCCGCGGACGCGAACGTCACGGTGTTGATGGAATTGTAAAGGCCCTCAAGGACGCTCAGCGGCTTGTACCACTGCGGCTCGGCGTTTTGGAGGTCGTCCGCGGCGCCCAGGGACTTCTGTGCTGTGTTGTAGGCGCCCGTGACCTTGCCGCAGGTGTTCTTCCAAGGGAAGTTCAGCGGGTAGACGCGCTGGGCTGCGTTGACCACGGTATTCATGGTCTTGCCCTCGTTGAGCCACTCCGCGAAGGTGAACGGCTTCATGGTGGAACCTGGCTGGAACCCGCCGATGCCGTTGAGGTCGTTCCCGTCCTTGTCCAGCTTGTCCACGTTGAAATTCAACTGCGAATTGAAGCCGCCCGCCCCGGCCAGGAACGAGGTGTTCTGGGCCATCGAGATGATCTTGCCGGTGCCGGGCTGCACCGAGACCATGGACGCACCCCACTTATCCGGGTTGGCGCCGGCCGCGGCGTCGGCCTGCTCCTGGGCGGTGGCCTGGGCCTTGGGGTCCAGGGTGGTGGTGATGGTCAGGCCGCCGCCGTAGATCAGCCGCTGGCGGTCCTTGACGTCCGCACCGTAGGCCGGGTTGTTCTCCAGCAGGTGCAGGATGTAGTCGCAGAAGTACGGAGCGGTGGCCGCGTAGGCACACCCCTGCTTGGGCTGGGTGACCTTCGGTTGAACCGGGGTGGCCACTGCAGCCTGGTATTCGTCCGCGGTGATCTTGCCCTGGTCCTTCATCAGCCCGAGCACCAGGTCGCGGCGCTGCTTGGACTTGTCCGGATTGGTGATGGGGTCGAACATGGACGGGCTGTTCACCAGGCCCGCCAGGAGTGCCGCCTGCGGGAGGGTCAGGTCCTTGGCGGTGGTGCTGAAGAAGTACCGGGAGGCGGCCTCGATGCCGTACGCGTCCCGGTTGAAGAAGACGATGTTCAGGTAGCCCTCAAGGATCTGGTCCTTGGTGAACTCCTTCTCCAGGGCGATGGAGAGCTTCATTTCGCGGAGCTTGTCGCCCACGCCCTTGTTGACGCCGTTGAGTTTGATCTGGTCCTCTTCGCCGGCAGCGGCGAGGTTCGCATTGAGCACGTTGTTGACGTACTGCTGCGTGATGGTGGACGCGCCCTGCTTGTTGCCGCGGGCGGTGGCGACCAGCGCGCGGAGGATGCCGGTCGTGTCCACGCCGCCGTGCTCGTAGAAGCGGCTGTCCTCCACGGCAATGATGGCGTTCTTCATGTTGGGCGAAATCTGGTCCAGCGGAACCTTGGTGCGGTTCTCCGTGTAGACACTGGCGATCTCGCTGCCGTCGGCAGCCAGGATGCGGGTGGTCTGGCTGGGCGGGTCAACCTTCAGTTCCGCAGGGAGGGAGTCGAAGAAGTTGATGGAACCGCTTGCCGCGCTGCCGGACACGGCAGCGGCAGGGACCAGAAGGCCCGCCACCAGGACACCGCAAATCGCGCTCACACCGAGGAAAAGAAGGATCTTACCCAGTGTGGTGGCAGTGTCGAATAAGGGGTTGTTGCGAGTCGCCATGTTTTCCACTTTACCGGCAAGGGCTACGCTTTCTCTCATGACCAAATGGGAGTACGCGACGATTCCGCTCATTATTCACGCCACCAAGCAGATCCTTGACCAGTGGGGGGAGGACGGCTGGGAGCTTGTCCAGGTGGTTCCCGGACCCGACGGCAACGGCCTTGTCGCCTACCTCAAGAGGGAGAAGCAGTAGCATGGGCACCCCCGCAGAAGCCCCGTCCGGCGCCGCAACAGCGCCCGCGTCCGCCGTCGAGCAGCGCCTCGCGGAACTTGGCATCACGCTCCCGGAAGTCGCCGCTCCCGTGGCGTCCTACGTCCCCGCCATCGTCTCCGGCAACCACGTGTACACCTCCGGCCAACTGCCGTTCATTAACGGCAAACTCGAAGCTACGGGCAAGGTGTCCGCCGGTACCGAAGGGTTCGCCGACGAGCCCACGGTGTCCCCGGAGGACGCGCAGAAGTATGCCGCCGTGTGTGCCGTGAACGCCCTGGCCGCGGTCAAGAGCGTCATCGGCGACCTGGACCGCATCACCCGCATCGTCAAGGTGGTGGGGTTCGTCTCCTCGGACCCGTCGTTCACGGGCCAGCCCGCCGTGGTCAACGGCGCCTCTGAACTGCTGGGCCGTGTCCTTGGCGATGCCGGGCAGCACGCACGTTCCGCCGTCGGCGTTGCCGTTCTTCCGCTCGACTCTCCTGTTGAAGTCGAACTGATCGCCGAATTCAGCTAGGACCGGTCACTTCCCTTGCCTCACCTCGCACGACGCCTTTTTGCACTTCCCCAGGACCTTGAAGGGGCGGCTCAAAGCTGGCTCGAACACGGCGAACGGACCCCCCGGGCCGCTCGCTACGCCTCTTCCGTGGTCCTCCTGCGTGATTCGCCCACCGGCCTGGAGACGTGGCTGGGCTACCGGCCCGGTTCCTCGCCGCTGGGAGTCCTCGCCTTCCCCGGCGGTTCCCTGGACCCGGCCGACGACGACGCCATGGGCTGGCTTGGCCCCTCGCCGCAGCATTGGGCCGAGCAGATGGGTACGGCCGACGTCGGGCTGGCGCGGCGCCACGTGGTGGGCGCCATCCGGGAGCTCTTCGAAGAGACCGGCATCCTGCTGGCCGGTCCGGACATGTCCAACACCGTGGAAGCCACGTCCTCGTCCGAGTGGATGCGTGCCCGCATCGCCGTCGCGGACCAGGAGAAGACGTTGGCCCAGGTCCTGGGCAAGCGTGGCCTCTCGCTGCGTACTGACCTGCTCAAATCCCTGGTCAACTGGCGCAGCCCGGATTTTGCGCACCGCCGGTTCGACACCCGGTACTTTGCCGCCACCGTCCCGCTGGGCCAGGAACCCTCGCTGCTTGAGGGCAAGGGCGTCTGGGGCAGGTGGGTCAACGCGGCGCAGGTGGTGCAGGAAAGAAATACCACCGCACTCGGCGACGAGGCAGGCCAGGAGAACACAGTGGGCCGTCCCTTGGGCGAGCTGCTGGTCCCCGGCTCGGAGATTATGATCGAAAAGATGGCGGCCGCCAACGGCTGCATCGCCTACCTGAGCTACAAGCGCAAGCCCCACGTGTACCAGCCGGTCCTGGTGGAGGAAGACGGCAAGCTGATGCTTGAGGTCGAAGCCGCCAAGACCGTGGCAGGGGACCACCAGCGCGAACGCTGAAGCCAGGCGGTTGTGCCTGCCCCAACCACCTCATTGTTTCCGGACACGAAAAAGGCCGCCCCTCGGGGGCGGCCTTTTTCGTGTGTCCTAGCGGGAGCGCTGGCGGAGGCGCTGCATGTCCAGGATGACCACGGCGCGGGCCTCGAGGCGGAGCCAGCCGCGCTGGACGAACTCGGCGAGGGCCTTGTTGACGGTTTCGCGGGACGCGCCCACCAGCTGGGCCAGTTCCTCCTGGGTCAGCTCGTGCGCCACCAGGACGCCGTCGGTTGCCGGCCGGCCGAAGCGGTCTGCCAGGTCCAGCAGTGCCTTGGCCACGCGGCCGGGGACGTCGGAGAAGACAAGGTCGGACAGGGAGTCGTTGGTGCGGCGCAGGCGGCGGGCCAGGGCCTGCAGCAGCTGTGCGGAAACCTCGGGGCGGGTGCGAAGCAGGGTGTTCAGGCTCTCGTTCTTGAGCCCGGCCAGGCGGGTTTCCGACACCGCGGTGGCGGTGGCGGTGCGGGGGCTGGGGTCAAACAGGGCCATCTCGCCGAAGAGCTCGCCCGGGCCGAGGATGGCGAGGAGGGATTCCCGGCCATCCGGGGACGTGCGGCCGAGTTTCACCTTGCCGGAGACGATGAAGTAGAGCTGGTCACCCTGGTCTCCCTCGCGGAACACGGATGCGCCGCGGGAAAGGTCCACCTCGGTGAGCTCGTCCGTCAGCAGACGGAATGCGTCGTCGTCGAGCGTGGCGAAAAGGGGTGCTCGGCGCAGTACCTCGATGTCCATGAAATCTCCTGAGTAAAAGTATCGGCTGTGGCGCTTGTGCCATTGTTTCAGAATTTTCAAGGTTCTGTGACGAACTTGGCAGCCGAAACGCCCGCGAACAACCGGATCCGGGTCAGTGGGAGGGCATTGCAGCCCACAGAAGATTGTCAGTGTCCGCCACTAGAATGGGGGTTCAACTGTTTAATAAGGAGCCTTTGTGGTCGGCTTGACTGTCCTGGACCTCGTCCTGATCCTGGCGCTGCTGTCATACCTGGTTTACGGCCTCCGCAATGGGTTCCTGGTCACTGTCGGCGGCCTGGCCGGTTTCGCAGCCGGCGCCGTCGCGGCGTTCTTTGCCGTCCCCCTGGTCAGCACCTTCGTTCCGGACTCCGGATGGCGGCTGACCGCCATCATTGCTGCCGCCGTCGTCCTCATGGCACTGGGCCACGGGCTGGGCACCATGGTGGGCCGGCAAATCCGCGGCGCCATGCGGATCCGGCCGCTGCGTGCCGTGGACCGTCTGGTGGGCGGGGCCCTGAACCTGGTGGTGTCGGCGCTGGTGATGTCCATGCTTGCCTTCAGTGTCAGCTCCCTGGGCGTGCCGGTCGTGTCGCAGCAATTGGCTGAATCCAAGGTGATCCGGTTCATCGACGGGCTGACCCCCACCCCGGTCAAGGCCACCATGGCCGAGCTGCGGTCCACGGTGATCGGCAACGGGATACCCACGTTGTTCGAAGGCCTGGACCAGGGCCAGCCGGTCCAGGTGCCCAACGCCAGCACCAACACTCCCGCCTTGAACAAGGCCGCCCAGTCGGTCCTGAGGATCGCCGGCACGGCGTACGAATGCGGCCAGAACCAGACCGGCACCGGGTTCGTGGTGTCCCAAGGCCGCGTGGTCACCAACGCGCACGTTGTGGCGGGCGTGTCGCAGCCCGTCGTGGAGATGCCCGACGGCGGCGCGATGCCGGGGCGTGTGGTCTACTTCGACACCAAGCGGGACCTGGCAGTCCTGGCCGTGGACAACCTGCCGTCACAGCCGCTGCCGCTGAGCCGCGACCTGCCCGGCGGCAGCCAGGCCGCCTTCGCCGGGTACCCCCACGGCGGCCCCTTCCAGTCCAAGCCGGCCACTGTGCAGGACATCGCCACCGTGCTGGTGCCGGACATCTACGGCAACAACCCGTCGCCGGAGGACATCTACCGCCTGGCGGGGGACGTGCAGCCGGGAAACTCGGGTGGCCCGCTGCTGACCACCGACGGCCAGGTGGCCGGCGTGATCTTTGCCAAGGCAACCTCGGACGCTGAAGTGGGATTCGCCATCACCATGAGCGACCTGAACCCGGTGGCCCAGCAGGCGCCCACCCTGTCTGCGCCCGTCTCCTCCGGGCAGTGCATCCAGAAGTAGGGGCCTGCCCGCTACAGGACCTCGGCCAGGTAGTCGATGGCGAGTTTGTAGCCGAACACGCCGGCACCCACGATGACCGCGGCGCAAACCTGCGACAGGTACGAGTGGTGCCGGAACTCCTCGCGCTGGTGCACGTTGGTGATGTGCACCTCGACGGCGGGCAGCTGCACCGCGGCCAGGGCGTCCCGGAGCGCCACGGACGTGTGCGTGAAGGCGCCGGCATTCAGGACAATTCCTGCGGCGGCGCCCCGGGCCGCGTGGATGGCGTCCAGCAGGACACCCTCATGGTTGGACTGCACGCACTCCACCGCGAATCCGTGCTTGGCAGCGGCGGCAGCGGCCAGCTGCTCCACGTCCGCGAGGGTTGAGGTGCCGTACTTCTCCGGCTCCCGGGTGCCCAGCAGGTTCAGGTTGGGGCCGTTGATAACGAGGATGGTGCCGCGGCCGGCTTCGACGGTGGAGGAGGCTTCAGTCATGCCTGCAAATCTATCGGTTGGTGCTGCCCGCCGCGCATTCTTACGTTGGTATGGGCGGCGGGCAGCGGGGCGGTAGCGGCAGCTAGAGGGCCGTGAGTTTGAACAGCAGCGCGTGCTCCGGGTTCAACGTGGGCATGGGCAGCCCCACTTCGGCGAGGAACCGGCCGCTGGCAACCGCGCCGCCTGCAAGCCAGGCCGGGGGCTGGACCTGGGTGAAGGTGTGGGCGTAGTCGGCGTCCACCGGCGTGGGGAAGACGGCTTCCACCTGGTAGCTCCGCTCCGCGTCCAACCCGGGAATGCCCATCCTGCCGGGGGTCTCGGACGCCGAGGTGCGCAGGCCCACGACGGCGAACAGGGCCGTCGTCGCGCCTTCAACGGGCGCGGGAGCAACCACGCCGTACAACTGGAACGCGTCATCGGCGATGTCTGCGTGGACCGGCAGCCCGCTGTGGATAAGGTCCCGGTGTTCCTTGTACAGCCCCACCAGGCGCCGCAACTCTTCCCGGTCCTTGCCTTGGACCACCCGGACGTCCCATTCCATCCCGAAGTGGCCGAACAAGGCCGTAATGGCCCGGAACGAGAGGTCGTGGGTGCGGGCGGTGGTATGCGAGGTGGTGGGGCCGATGTGGCTGCCTACCAGCTCGGGCGGGACCACAACGCCGGTCCAGCGCTGGATGGTTTGGCGCTCCAGCGCGTCATTGCAGTCCGAAGCCCAGATGCGGTCGGTCCGCTCCAGGATGCCCAGGTCCACGCGGGCGCCCCCGGACGAGCAGCTCTCGATTTCGACACCGGGATGGGCCTTGCGGAGTTCATCGAACAGTCGGTAGGCGGCCAGGGTCTGTGCATGGACGGAGGAGCGTCCGGCGTGACCGTGTTCCACGAGGTCACGGTTCTGGTCCCATTTCAGGTAGCTGATGTTGTTGCCGGACAGGAGCGCGGAAATCCGGTCGAACACGTACTGCCAGGCCTCCGGGTTCACCAGGTCGATGACATGCTGGTTGCGCCATTCAAGGGGCAGCCGGCCGCCGTCCTTGTGCGCTGCGGCGGAAGGACCCACGATCCAGTCCGGGTGCGCACGGGCCACGTCCGAAGCCAGGTTGACCATCTCCGGCTCCACCCACAGGCCGAACTCCATGCCGCGGGAGGTGACGGCATCGATCAGCGGCGTCAGCCCGTCCGGCCACACCCTCTCGTCGACGTACCAGTCGCCCAGCCCGGCGTGATCGTCGCGGCGCCCGCGGAACCAGCCGTCGTCGAGCACGAAGCGCTCCACGCCAAGGTCCGCCGCGGAATCAGCCAGTTCGATCAGCGTGTCCAGGTTGTGGTCGAAATACACTGCCTCCCAGGTGTTCAGTACTACCGGGCGCGGTTTCCCGGCCGGCAGCCCGGTGGCTGCGGCAGGCAGCACATGGTGCGGCCGGGAACGGAACCAGCTGTAGAAGGCCTCGCTGATGCCGTCCAGGCCGTGGCCGGAGTACGCGGCGAACAGGGCCGGCGTGGTGTAACCGGCACCCGGTTCGAGGATGACTTCGGCCGGCCCCAGCAGCTCCGAGCCGCCAATCACGGTGCGGCCATCGCCGATGGTGTCCGCGAACTGTTCGTGGTTGCCGCTCCAGGCCAGGTGCGTTGCCCACACCTTGCCGTGCCGGTTGCCGAAGCCCTCGGTGCCTGCGGCGAAGATCAGTGAAGAGTCGTGCCCGGTGCGGCCGTGCCGGCCGGTGCGGACCCACGTGCCCTGCTGGATGCGCTGCCGTTGTGGGTGGCGTTCCCGGCACCAGCGGCCGGTGAGGTCCAGGAGTTCGACGGCGTCGGGGGCCACCGGGAGGACGGTTGCCAGCTCGTCCACCTGGAACGGGGTGGTGCCGTCATTGGTGATGGTGTGGCGCAGTTCCAGCAGGCCGCCGTCGTGCAGCGTGAGGGAGGTGGAGACGCTGATGCCGGCGTCGGCGTCTGACTGCCCAATCGTGGCGGTGCCGCCCTCGGCGTGGACGGACGTAAGGCGGAGGCGGGTCGAGAAGTCGAAGCCGGAGCCGTAGCCGGTGATGCGGTGCCCGCGCAGGGCGGGGCGTCCCCGCCACGAGGAGGATGCCTGGGGGAGGAGGCCGGACGGTACGCGCGCGTCGACCGAAGAGTGCCCGACAGGTCCGGCCAGGAAACCCAGGTCCGGCAGCACCGCCCCCAGGTCGGCACCCCAATGGATGACCTCGGCCTCCCCGCTGTCGAAGCTGATCAGCAGGCTGGTGCCGGCGGAACGGAGATACAGGGGATCCATAGGAGGTCTCTTTCAGTGTTCAGCGTTGCGTCTTAAGTTACGCACAGGAGGGAAATCCGGGAAGGGGTGGCCGGGCGCCGCCGCCGCGAGGAGGAGGACGGCGGCGCCTGGCCGGTGGCTGCGACCACATACGCAGCCACGTGGGAGGGGTTACTTGAACAGGGCGTTGACCTGGTCGTTGGCCTGGGTCAGGGAGCCGGCCTTGGCCTTGCCGGATACCACGGCGTCCATGGCCGGCTTCATGATGCCGTCAACCTTGGCGGCGTTGTCCGCGATCGGGTAGAGGAAGGTGGTGCCGTCCTTGACCTGCTGGCTGAACGGGGTCACGTCCACGCCCTTGGCCTTGAACGCTTCTACGGCCTTGTCGGCGGAGGTCTTGATGGCGGGGAAGACAACGGCCTTGGCAGCCACCACGTCCTGGCAGGCTGCGGAGCCCAGGTATTCCACCCACTTAACGGCGGCCTCCGGCTTCTTGGTGCCGGCGTAGATGGAGTCCGCCAGGCCGTTGTACATGCTGGCGCGTTTGCCGTTGACTCCCGTGGGCGTCGGGGCGATGCCCACCTTGACGTCCTTGTAACCGGTGTACTGGCCGATCATCCACGAACCGTTGGCGTTGATGACGGACTTGCCGGCGGCAAAGGTGTCCGCCATGCTGGCGCCCACCGTGGTTTCAAGCTTGGGCATGTAGCCCTTGTCCGCCAGCCCCGCGAACCAGTCGATGCTTTCCTGGAACTTGGGGTCGTCGTAGTTGAAGTGCTTGCCCCACGGGTTCTTGTCCGTGTGCGTCCAGTCGGTGGTTCCGGTCAGGTAGCTCCACTCGGTCTGGCCCTGGCCGGAGCCGGAGCCGTTGAGCCCGAGCCCGTAGACGGCCACGTTGTTCTTGTCGAAGCCGGACTCGTCGCCGCGCTTGCCGTTCTTGTCCACGGTCAGGTGGGCGATCGTCTTTTCGTACGTGCCGCCGTCCTGGGGGTTCCACGTCAGGGTGGCCATCTGCTCCGGGGTGACGCCGGCGTCGGCCGCGAGCTTGGTGTTGTAGAACAGGGCGATGGTGTCCCAGTCCTTGGGGAGGCCGTACCGCTTGCCGTCCTGGCCCACCCAGAGGTCCGCGAGCCCGGAGTTGTAGATGCCGGTATCGAGGTTGTCCTTCTTGACGGCGTCATCGAGGGCGAGCAGCTGCTTGTTCTTGATGAATTCGGGGTACTTGCCCAGGTGGTCGGTGAAGACGTCCGGCGCGGTGCCCGCCACGAAGCCGTTGGTGAGGGTGCCCCAGTAATCGTCCCAGCCGCGCTGGGTGACCTTGACGGTGATGTCCGGGTTGGCCTTGTGGAAGTCGTCGGCGCACTGCTTGTACGCCGGGAGCTGGTTGGCATCCCACAGCCAGTAGTTGATTTCGCCCTTGCCGGCCTCGGCGGATCCGCCGCCTCCGCAGGCCGAGAGTGCCAGGACTGCGGCCGCCGCTGCGGCGAGGGAGGTGAGTGCTGTCTTTTTCATGGGTGTTCCTTTCACAGTGCTTCCGGGCAGGCCGCCATGGCCCGGCGCCGGGGATGGGACGGGTGGGTTACGCGGGAAGGGGTGTTACTTGATGCCGGAGAAGCCGATGGAGTTGACGATTTTCTTGCCGAACGCGGCGAACAGGATCAGGACCGGCAGGGCGGAGACAAGGGTGGCTGCCATCAGCCCGGACCAGTCCGGCGCGCCTTGCGGCGACTGGGATTTGAAGACGCCCAGGCCCACCGTGAGGACGCGGACGGATTCGTCCTGGCCCACCAGCAGAGGCCAGAAGTACTCGTTCCACTGGCCGATGAAGGTGAGCAGGGCGAGCGTGGCGATGGGGGCTGCGGCGTTGGGCAGGATGATCTGGAAGAAGATGCGAAGGTGCTTGGCGCCGTCGAGCATGGCCGCTTCCTCCACCTCGCGGGACATGTTCAGGAAGAACTGCCGCAGGAAGAAGATGGCGAACGGGGTCATGAAAATGTAGGGGAGGACCAGCCCCGCCAGGGTGTTGAGCAGGCCCAGGTTCTTGATGAGCAGGAAGTTGGGCAGCGCCGTGAAGATCGGCGGCACCATCATGGTGGCCAGGAAGAGGCTGAACACAAGGTTCCGTCCCCGCCACCGCAGCCGGGCGAACGCGTAGGCGGCCATGGCGCTGAAGAACACGGCTCCGGTGGTGGTGATGGAGGCGAAGAGCACGGAGTTGCGGAGGTAGCTCCAGAAGTCGATCTGGGCGCCGGAGCCGCCCTCGGCGACAGCTTCCTCCGGTGACTGCAGGCCGAAGACCCGTTTGAAGGCGCCCAGGTTGAAGTCTGCCGGGAGCAGGTTGGTGGCGTTGCCGGCAAGGGATCCGTTGGTGGACAGCGCCGTCCGCAGGATCCAGTAGAACGGGAGGACCGAGACGGCGACCGCGAGGGCGACAAGGGCCCAGGCTGCGGCGCGGCGCCAGCTGAACGGACGACGGCGGGCGGCGGGCCGGGCGGGGGCGGAAACTTTTGCGGTGGTCATGGGAGTGTCCTTAGTCCAGGTCTGATTCGTTGCCCTTGAGGAACTTCATCTGGATGAAGGCCACCAGGGCGAGGATGACGAAGAGGATGACTGCCAGGGCGGAGCCGTATCCGAAGTCCGATTCCGTGAAGGCCTTTTGGTAGATGTAGAACTGCAGCACCCGGCTGGCGTTGACCGGGCCGCCAAGGGTGGTCACGGCCACGGTGTCGAACACCTGGAAGGAGCCGATGACGGTGACGATCAGGACCAGGACCAGGACGGGACGCAGCAGCGGCACGGTGATTTTGCGGAAGGTCTGCCAGGGCGAGGCGCCGTCCAGGTTGGCCACCTCGTAGACATGGTGGGGGATGGACTGCAGGCCGGCGAAGAGCAGCAGTGCCGTGTAGCCCATATGCCGCCACGTGTTGATGAGCGCCTGGGTGGGGATGGCCCATTCCTCGCTGCCGAAAAATGCCACTTTGGGCAGCCCGATGGACTCGATGAAGTAGTTGACGATGCCGATCTGGTAGTCCAGCAGCCAGAACCACAGGAGGGCGGCGATCACGTTGGCCATGAGGTACGGCAGCAGGAGTGCGCCGCGGATCCAGGTGGACTTGGCCACCCGGTGCATCAGGAGGGCCAGCCCCAGGGCGAGTGCGGTCTGCAGGACGATATTGATCAGGACGTACTGCGAGGTGACTGCCAAGGCGTTCCAGAACAAGGGATCCTTGGCGATTGCCTCGTAGTTGGCGGTTCCGATCCACGTCGGGTCCCCGAGGATGCTGTATTCGGTGAAGCTGAGGTAGATGCCGCGCAACGTCGGCACCAGGTAGAAGACGAGAAATCCGATCATGGCGGGAGCGATGAAGAACAGCGCGATCTTCAGGTCACTTTGTCCCCGGCGCTTCAGCGGCCGGCGCACTGCGTGCTCTGCCGGGCTGGCGTTCCTGGTAAGGGTGGTCATCGTCGACCCTTTCCTGATTGTGATGGAAGTAACAAGCTGCGGAACAATCTACACGAGTAGATGCGAGAGTGGCAAGAGGTTAATTTTTGCCTGTATTCATGGCATTTTGTCCATTTGGCGGATATTGACTCGAGTAGAAACCGGTGCAAGACTCAGATATCACCCTGACGAAAGGCATGACAATGACGTTCTCGATCGGCATCGTGGGCGCGGGCCAGTTCGGCTCCCAGTTCGCGCACCTGTTCAACCTGCACCCCGGTGTCCACGCCGTTTACGTGGCCGATGAGCGCCCCGAGCGGGCGGCCGAGGCTGTCGAACGGTACAACCTGGCGGGGCAGGAAGCGGACTTTGACGCCCTGCTGGCCTCCGACGTCGACGCCGTTGCCATCTTTACCCAGCGCTGGACCCACGGCCCGCTGGTGGAACGGGCGCTCCGAGCCGGCAAGCACGTCTACTCCGCCGTTCCCATGGCCGTCTCGGAAGCGGAAATCGCCCGCATCATCGACGCCGTCCGGGAAACCGGAAATGTCTACATGATGGGTGAGACCAGCTACTACAACCCCGCGACGGTCTATGCCCGGGAGCAGCACGCCGCCGGCAAATTCGGCAGGGTGTTTTACTCCGAGGGCGATTACGTCCACGACATGGACCTGGGGTTCTATGACGCCTACCAGTACAGCGGCGGCGAGCGATGGAAAGAGACCGCCAGCTACCCGCCCATGCTCTACCCCACGCACGCTATCGGCGGCGTGCTCGGGGCCCTGCCGGCACACGCCGTCAGCGTCAGCTGCGTCGGGGTCACGGACCAGCGGAACGACGGCGTCTTCGACAAGGACGTCAGCATGTTCGGCAACGACCTTTCCAACGCCACCGCGCTCTTCGAACTGAACGACGGCGGCGCCATGCGCACCAACGAAATGCGCCGGGTGGGCTACCCCTCCCACATCCGCGAATCCAGGTTCCGGTTCTTCGGCACGGAGGCCAGCTTCGAACAACTCGCCAAAGTCACCGTGTGGCAGGACAAACAGGACGTCCACGACATCTCCGACCAGATGGAAACCCGGCCCAGCATTCCCCTGGACGATCCGTCGCTGGCCAACGTCGCCCCCGAACTCCGGGACGCGTTCGTCTCGGGACTCGCCCCGGTGCACGACGCAGCCCGGCTGCCCGCGGAGTTCCAGGGCGCCCCCAACGGGCATGAAGGCAGCCACCATTTCCTGGTGGACGACTTCGTCACCGCGGTGAACAACCGCACGCTGCCGCCCGTCAATGCCTGGGTTGCCGCCCGGTTCACGCTGCCCGGGATCGTGGCCCACGAATCGGCGCAGCAAAACGGCGCGCGGCTGCCTATTCGTGACTTCGGCGACGCGCCCGCCACCTGGTAGCTAGCATGTACTCCATGACCACTTCGGCTGTGCCGTCCCCGCGCGGGCCGGTGACGCGCAAGGATGTTGCCCGGTTCGCGGGCGTCAGCACCGCCGTCGTCAGCTACGTGGTCAATGGAGGTCCCAAGAAGGTGGCCCCTGCCACCGAAGCCAAAGTCCAGGACGCCATCCGCGTCCTCGGCTACCGGCCCAATGCCGCTGCCAGGGCGCTAAAGCTGGGGTCCAGCGAGACGCTGGGGCTCATTGTCCCGGACATCGCCAACCCCTTCTTCTCGCTGTTCTCCCACGCGGTGGAGGACGCGGCCGCCGCCCTTGGCTACGCCCTGGTCCTGAGCAACTCGGACGGGAACCTGGCCAAGGAGCGGCGGAACGTCCGCAACCTCGCCGCGCGGCAGGTGGACGGGGTGCTGCTCGCCAGCGTTCTCTTCGAACCGGACCTCGAAGTCCTGGAAACGGCGGACATTCCGGCGGTGCTGTTGAACCAGGAACGCGATGCGCCCGGGTTCAACAGTGTTGGCGTGGATCTGGCAACAGGTGCCAGGATCGCGGTGCAGCACCTCATTGGCCATGGGCACACCAATATTGGGCTGGCGATGGGCACCAACGTTTCCGGCTCCACCGATGGCCGCGAGCTGGGCTGGCGCGAGGCACTCCAGGAGGCGGGCCTGCCGGAAGGGCCCATCGCCTACAGTGCGTTCACCAGGCCCGGCGGGTACGTCGCCGGGCAGCGGCTGCTGGCATCGGTGAACCGGCCCACGGCCATCTTTGCCACGTCCGACATGCAGGGCATCGGACTCCTCCGCGCCATCCACGAGGCAGGCCTTTCGGTTCCGGGCGATATCGCCGTCGCGTCCTTTGACGGGTCGGCGGACTCGGAATACTCCTGGCCGCCGCTGACCACCGTGGAACAGCCGGTGGTGGCCATGGCGGAAGCCGCCGTCGGGGCGCTGGTGGGAGCCGGCCGTGGTGAGAAACCGCGGCACCGGATCTTCCCCACCACCCTGCGCATCCGCCAGTCCTGCGGCTGCCCGTAAGGGCTTAAGCCGGGGCGGCGATCCGCAGCCGGCTGACGCTCTCCTGCAGGATCCGGCGGGCATCCGCGCTGAGACCGGAATCGCTGATGACCTCGTCCGCTTCCTCCAGTGCGGCGATGGTGCTCATGCCTTGGGTGCCCCACTTGGTGTGGTCGGCCACCACCACCAGCTTCCGGGATGCCGCCACGAATGCGCGGTCAGTCTCGGCCTCCAGCAGGTTGGGGGTGGTGAATCCAGCTTCGGGGTCCATGCCATGCACCCCCAGGAACAGCAGGTCCAGATGCAGCTGCTTCAACGCGGCGGTGGCGATCGGCCCCACGAGGGCGTCCGACGGCGTGCGTTCGCCGCCGATCAGGATCACGGTGGAACCGTAGCGGGCAGCCCCCGAAGCCGCCCCGTGGTGGAAAAGGTCCGCAATGCGCACGGAATTGGTCACCACCGTGATCCGTGGCCCCTTGGCCAGTTCCTGGGCCAGGGCCCACGTGGTGGTCCCCGCGCTGAGGCCCACCGCCATGCCCTCATGCACCATCCGCGCGGCTTCGGCCGCAATGGCCCGCTTCTCGGCCGGCAGCTGGGTCGACTTCAGTTCAAAGCCGGGCTCATGGGTGGTTGCCCCGCCGGGGAGCTTGGCACCGCCGTGGATCCGCTCCACCCGGCCGCCCTCCTCCAGCAGCTCGATGTCCCGCCGGACCGTCATGAGCGAGACACCCAGCTGGTGGGCGAGGTCTGACACACGGACCACCCGCTCCCGCTGGACGGCGTCCACGATGGCCTGGTGACGTGCTGCGGGGAGCATGGAGTTCCTTTCGGGCGGCTAAGGGAGGAATGTCCCGTTCACGTTCCATCTTTGCCTACCCCTTGCTGGAACCGAGAGTCAGCCCCGCCACGAACTGCCGCTGCAGGAGCAGGTAGATGATCAGGGTGGGGATGACGGTGATGACCGCACCCGCCGCCAGGAGGTTGTAATTGTTCAGGAACTGTCCCTGGAGGTTGTTGATGGCGGTGGTGATGGGGAGCCGGTTTCCGCTCTGGATGAAGAGCAGGGGCCAGAAGTAGTCGTTGTAGATGAAGATGACTTCCAGCGTGCCCAGGGCGGCGAACGCCGGCCGGCACAGCGGCAGGATGATTTCCCTGTACTGCCGCCAGATGCCCGCCCCGTCGACCAGTGCCGCTTCGGTCAGGTCTGCGGACAGCGCTTTCATGTAGTTGGACAGCACGAAGGTGCAGAACCCCATCTGGAAGGCCGTGTCCACGGCGATCACGACGATGTAGGTGTTGAGCATGTTCCCGGAGTCGCTGAACGAGTAGGGCACCGTCAGGTGCTTGGCCATCTCGAACAGGGGCGCGGCGAGGACCTGCGGTGGAAGGAGGTTGCCCGCCGTGAACATGATCAGCAGCGTGATGTTGAACTTCCAACTGACCCGGCTCACGGCGAAGGCCATGAGGGAGGCCAGGAACAGCGTCAGCAGCACGGCCGGGACGGTGATGATCACCGAATTCCAGAAGTACGTTGAGAATCCGCCCTGGGTCCAGGCCTGGATGAAGTTGTCGAAGTTGAATGCGCCGGCCAGGCTGAAGTACCCGTACTGGTTGGTGGAGGCCACCGGCCTGAGTGCGGTGAAGACGGACCAGCCGAGCGGGACCAGCCACATGATGGCCATGATGGTCAGGAAGATGTGGGTTCCGTAGTGCCGCTTGGGGCGGCTGCCTGACCGGGTTCCGGCGTCTGCCGGAACCGGCCGGGGCCGGGCTGCAACATTGCTCATGCTCTGTTCTCCTTGCCAAAGGTGCGGCTGAGGTAGAAAACGATGGGGACAAGGGAAATCACCAGCAGGACCACGGCCAGCGCGGAGCCCACGCCGATCACCTGGCCCTCGCCCACGAGGTTCTGGATGACCAGCGCGCTGAGCATCTCCAGGCCGTTGGTGCCGCGGTTGATCACGTACACCACGTCGAATGCGCGGAGGGACTCGATGATGGTGATGACCACGATGACGATGTTGATCGGCCGCATGGCCGGGAAGACCACGCGGAAGAACGTCTGCGTGGCGGAGGCTCCGTCGATGGCTGCCGCTTCCTTCAGGCTGGGGTCCACGCCCTTGAGGCCGGCCAGGTAGAGCAACATGACGTAGCCGGCGTGGCGCCAGGTGGCGGCGATCATGGCGGCCCAGATGTTGACGGACGAATCGCCGAACCAGTCCACTGCCTGGGGCGTCCCCGCCGTTCCCAGGATGAAGTTCAGCAGACCGTTGTCACGCTGGTAGAACAGCTGCCAGATGATGCCGATGAGGGCGAGGGACAGCATGACCGGGGCGAAGAAGATGCTCTGGTAGATCTTGCCGCCGCGGATGTTCTGGTCAAGGAGTACGGCCAGGAGCAGGCCCAGCGGCGTGGCGATGAGGGCCAGGAACAACAGCCACAGCATGTTGTGCTGCACCGCGGGCCAGAACGGCGGGTAGTCCTGGGTGATGAACTGGTAGTTGTCGGTGCCGGCCGGGCGGAGGTCGGCCAGGTCCAGGCCATTCCAGCGGCTGAAGCTCAGCCCGACGGACATCAGCATGGGCAGCCAGACCAGCATCAGTTCAATCAGGGTGGGAATCCCCACCATCAGGGCCAGGACCAGCTTGTCCCGGCTGGACAGGCGGCGTACCCGGCCGCGCCCGGGCCGCCTTTTCGAGGGCGCTCCGGCCGGGTCCCTGGACTCCGGCGGGATCAATTCTTGTGCGGTGCTGCTCATGGGATTCTTCCCCTTGCTTGGTCCGGATGCAGGAGGGGGAACGACGACGGCGCACGCCACGTGCCGCCGTCGCCGTTCCGTGGGTGGAACTACTGCGCTGCGTACAGGGTCTTGGCCTGGGCCTCAAGGTTCTTGACGTCCATGGTGCCGTCCTTGATGAACGTCTGCAGGGCCGGAATCATCACGTTGTTGGCCATGGCCGGCAGCGCATCGCGGTCGAAGAACTGGCTGATGTTCTTCGCGCCCGCAATCGTGTCGGCGCATTTCTTGTTCAGGGGCGTGAACGATGAAGTGTCCGCGCCCTTGGCGGTGGCGATGTTTGATGAGTCCACCTTGGCGTAGGCATTCTGGGCCTCCGGGGTGCCGAGGAACGCCAGGAAGTCGCGGGCTGCCTTGTTGTCCCCGCCCTTCTTGGACAACAGCAGTCCGTCGATGGGGGCTTCGACGGAGTCCCTGCCTTCCATGGCGATCTCCGGGAAAGCGAAGAAGTCGATGTCGGCCAGGACCGTGGGGTCGGTGAACTGCTGGGTGACGAAGGAACCAAGCAGGTACATGCCGGTCTTCTTCGCCTCCAGGGCCTTTGCGGCGTCCTGCCAGGTCTGCCCGAGGGCGGCAGGGTCCTGGAACGGCAGGAGCGCCTTCCAGGTGTCAAAGACGGCGCTGACTTTCTGCTGGTCCCAGGACTCCTTGTGGGCGCAGAGGTCCACGTGGAACTGGTACCCGTTGAGCCGCATGTTGATGTAGTCGAAGGTGCCCATGGCCGGCCAGCCGTCCTTGTCGGCAAAACCGATGGGAATCAGCCCGTCGGCCTTCATCTTCGTGGCCAGCGCCTTGAGGTCATCGAACGTTGCCGGTACCTGGTAGCCCTTTTCGGTCCAGAGGCTCTTCCGGTAGAAGAACCCCCACGGGTAGTTGTAGTTGGGAACGAAGTACATCTTCCCGTCAGGGCCGGTGGACGCCTTCTTCAGGGCGTCCGAATAGTTGGCGCCCACGGTCTGCCAGACATCGTCGATGGGTGCCAGCAGTCCCTTGCCCGCGTAGTACTGCATCCGGTACCCGGCGAACCAGGTGAACGCATCGTCGGGGGAGCCTTGCAGGTAGGAGTTGATCTTGTTCTGGAAATCGTTGTGGGGTACCACGTTGGTGGTGACCGTCTTGCCCGTCTTGGCGGTGAAGGCGTCCGTCACGGCCTGGTAGGCGCGCTTGGGCACGTCGTCGGAGGCTCCGGAGCCGAAAGTGAGCCCGGAGGATTCCGACCCCGTTGCCGACGGTGCGCTGCCGCCGGTGCAGGCGGCGAGGAACGGGATGCCGGCCAGGCCAACCGCTCCTACGCCGACTGTCTTGAGGATGGTCCGCCTGCTCGGAAATGCGGTGGCAGACGCATCAAACTGTGAAGCCATGTTCTCTCCCTTGAAAAATAGCCGCGTGTGAGGCACCTCACATACGCTGACTATAACCTCGCAAAAGCGAACAGGGAAGAACGCTAAATAACATTTTGCGTGTCGATTTTTTTGAATCGTCACAAATGCGAGTGGCCCCGTTTTCCCCGCGGTGGCGGGGAAAACGGGGCCACTCTGTGGCTCCCGGCTTGATACTAAGCCAGTGTTACTTTCTGAGCGACTGCGCGATCTGCTGCATGATCGTGGGGTCCGAAAGGGTGGTGGCGTCGCCCGGGTCCCGGCCTTCCGCGACGTCCTTGAGCAGGCGTCGCATGATCTTCCCCGAACGGGTCTTGGGCAGTTCGGGGACCACCAGGATGTTCTTCGGCTTGGCGATCGGGCCGATCTCCTTGCCTACGTGGTTGCGCAGTTCCTGGACGGTAGCGTCGCCATTGTTCACGGCATCACCGCGCAGGATGACAAAGGCGACGACGGCCTGGCCGGTGGTCTCGTCCGAGGCGCCCACGACGGCGGCCTCCGCCACTGCGGGGTGGGATACCAGGGCGGATTCGATCTCCGTGGTGGAGAGCCGGTGTCCGGAGACGTTCATGACGTCGTCCACCCGGCCCAGGAGCCAGATGTCCCCGTCTTCGTCCTTCTTGGCCCCGTCCCCGGCGAAGTACATGTTTTCGAACCGGGACCAGTACGTGTCCTTGAACCGCTCGGGGTCACCCCAGATGCCACGCAGCATGGCCGGCCAGGGTTCGCGGATCACCAGGAAGCCGCCGTGGCCGTAGGGAACGGACTGGCCCATCTCGTCCACCACGTCCACGGCAATGCCGGGCAACGGCACCTGGGCCGAGCCTGGCTTGGTGGCCGTGACGCCCGGCAGCGGGGCGATCATCTGGGCGCCGGTTTCGGTCTGCCACCAGGTGTCCACGATCGGCGCCTTGTCGCCGCCTATCACCTTGCGATACCACATCCATGCCTCGGGGTTGATCGGCTCGCCCACCGAACCCAGGACGCGGATCGAGGACAGATCGTACTTGCCCGGGATCTCGGCACCCCACTTCATGAAGGTGCGGATGGCGGTAGGGGCGGTGTAGAGGATGGAGACCTTGTACTTCTCCACGATCTCCCACCAGCGGCCCTGGTGCGGGGAGTCCGGGGTGCCCTCGTACATGACCTGGGTGGCGCCGTTGATGAGCGGGGCGTAGGCGACGTAGGAGTGGCCGGTGATCCAGCCGACGTCGGCCGTGCACCAGTAGACGTCCGTTTCCGGGTGCAGGTCGAAGACGGCCTTGTGCGTGTACGCGCCCTGGGTGAGGTACCCGCCGGTGGTGTGCAGGATCCCCTTGGGCTTCCCGGTGGTCCCGGAGGTGTAGAGGATGAACAGCGGGTGCTCGGAATCGTGGCCCACTGCGGTGTGTTCCGCCGACGCGGCGCCCACGGTGTCCGCCCACCAGTGGTCACGGCCCTCGTGCCAGTCCACGTCCTGCCCGTTGCGCTTGACCACCACCACGTTCTGCACGGTGTGGCCGTCGTGGGCCAGGGCGTCGTCGACGGCCGGCTTCAGCGGGCTGGGCTTGCCGCGCCGGTAGGTACCGTCAGCGGTCACCACCAGCTTGGCTTCGGCGTCATCGATCCGGGAGCGGAGCGCCTCGGCCGAGAACCCCCCGAACACCACCGAGTGCACCGCGCCGATCCGGGCACACGCCAGCAGCGTGATGACGGCCTCCGGGATCATCGGCAGGTACACGGCCACCCGGTCACCCTTGGCCACGCCCAACGACTCGAAAGCGTTGGCCGCCTTCTTCACTTCTTCGGTCAGCTCTGCATAGGTGTAGGCGCGGGTGTCGCCGGGTTCGCCCTCGAAATAGATGGCCACGCGGTCTCCGTTGCCGGCCTCCACGTGCCGGTCCAGGGCGTTGTATGCGGCGTTGATTTCACCGCCAACGAACCATTTCGCGAACGGCGGATCGGACCAGTCCAGCGCCTGCGTAAAGTCCTTGGACCACGTCAGCAACTCCCGGGCCTTCTTCGCCCAGAACGCCGGCCGGTCCGCGTTCGCATCGTCGTATTCGGCTGCCGTGGCGACGGCGCCCGCCGCGAACTCGGCGCTGGGAGGGAAGGCCCGGGTCTCGTGCAGCAGGTTCGCGAAGGCGTCGCCCTGCTGGCTGGGCTGGGCTGCGGCCGGAGCGGACTCGGACGGAACCGTGGCCGTGGAGCTGGGGGTGTCCTGGGACATATGAACCTCATCATTCATCGATCGTCGCCGCGCGGGACGCCATCGCCGCAGGGCCCGCCGTTCGCGCGGCACTGGGCTCCAGCCGGGACGGAGATACCGCAAAGAGCTGTTCCGCCACCAAGCCTAATGCTTGCCACGGATGCAATGTGCCCGCCGTCACAGATGGGGCAGCGAACGGCATTTGTTAAGCGGTGAATGGTGTGCAAGCCACTCCGGCGGCCTCGCGTCGGCTAGTGATCAGCTTGGCTGTTGACTAGGCTGAGATGGAATTGTGACTTCACTTCGGAGGGCTCCGACCAGGCATGAACCGTGCCCTGCCGGAGCCGGACCGCATGTCAAGACGGCACAGTTTTCGGGTCCGTACGGGCCCTGTGCCGCCACGCTAAGGAGAGCAGAATGAACCAGCAGAGCTTCGGCCAGCGAACGGCCCCGCAGACGCAAGCGGGACCCGGCGGCTCCGGGTCCGCGGGGGGACCCGGCCACCAGACCCCTGCCGGCAGCACCGCTCCAGGGCAGAAGGCAGGATCGGGAAAGATTGACCCGAATGCCAACCAGGCCGTGCTCGGTCCGTTCACCGTGCGCGACCTTGCGGTTTTCGCCGGCACCCTGGTGCTCTTCGTTGCGTCCCTGCTGCCCCTGTTCGGCGCACGGTACAACCTGTGGAACCTCAACAACCTCTTCTTCCTGGGACTGGGCATCATCCTGCCGCTGATCGCCAGCGCGCTGTTCGCCGCACGCCGCCTGGCTCCCGGCACCAAAATCAGGGTGGGGTCGCTGTCCATTGACCAGTTCGCGTCAGTGGTGGCCTCCTTCGCCGTCGCCTTTTTCTTCCTGTCGGTTGCGGGCGCCTATGTCACCAGCCTGCTGGTGGGCCTGATCGGCTCCCTGGTCCTTTTCGCCGCCACGGTCCTGGGCCGCTTCATTCCTTATCTCGCCGGTGATTTCAAGGGCCGTCCCGACGCCCCGGCCCATATCGTGGCACGCGAAGCCGCAGTGCCGGCGCGGAAGCCCCGCGCCCCCAAGCCAGCCAAGCCGGAGTCCGGCTCCGGCCAGTCCAAGACCGGCTTCGGGCTCAAGGGTGCAGGCGTCTTTGGCGGCGGAGGTGCCGGGTCATCCGCGGTCCAGCCGGGAGGTGCCGGCCACGGACCCGCCGGCACCGCGCACCCGCCCGCCACGGCCGCCGTGCCTGCCTCCGCCGCTGCAGCGTCTGCCCCTGCTCCGGCCGCTGCTCCGGCCGCCTCGGCTCCGGCCGCTGCTCCGGTCGCCTCGGCTCCTGCTCCGGCCGCCTCGGCTCCTGCTCCTTCCGCGCCGGCATCCTCCACTCCGGTTTCCACCGCGCCTGAGGTCTCGGATCGTACCCCTGAGCTGGATGCCGGCCCGCCCACCCAGGCAGCCGACGTCGTCCGCCCCGCTGCGCCGCCCGCGGCGGAGGAAACCCAGGCAGCCGACGTCGTCCGCCCCCCTGCGCCGCCCGCGGCGGAGGAAACCCGGCATGGCGATGCTCCGGCAGCGGGTGCCCCGCAGCCGGCCTGGGAGCCACCGGCCGCTACGGCGGTGCACCAGCAGATCCGAACGGAAGAGCCCATCGGCGCAACCGTGGACCCCGCTGCCCGCCACGACGAGACGGACGCCCAGCCCGCCCACGAGGCATTCTGGTTTGCCGTGGCGCAGCACCGCACCGCCTTTGATCCCCGCACCGGGGCGCCTGCCTTCGTCATCGAACCCGGCGGGTGGGTCCTGGCACTGGAAGACCGGGGACATGAGTTCCTGGTCCAGCACACTGACGGCCGGCTGGGCGTCCTGCGCGACCTCAGCAACATCGAACGGGGCTGACGTCCATGGCCGGGCTCCGGGCGGCCAGGCCCGGCGGGAATGACCCCGCCGGGCATACCGCGAACAACGGCCAGGCTCCCGGCATGCCGGCGGTCCCGGCGGAATCCTTGCTGGCACTGAAGCGGCGGGCGCGGCGCATCAACAAGGCGCTGGCCGAAAAATACCCCTACGCCCATGCGGAGCTCGACTTCCGCAACCCCTTCGAACTGCTCGTGGCAACCGTGCTGTCCGCCCAGACCACCGACGTCACCGTCAACCAGGTCACCAAAGTGCTGTTCGCGCGCTGGCCTGACGCCCGCTCCCTGGCGGAAGCGGACCCGGTGGAGCTGGAAGCCATCCTCAAACCCACCGGATTCTTCCGGGCCAAAGCCAAGAACGTCCTCGCGCTGTGCACGCGGCTCGTGGATGACTTCGACGGCGAGGTTCCGGGCCGGATGAAGGAACTGGTCACGTTGCCCGGCGTCGGACGCAAGACAGCCAACGTAGTGCTGGGCAACGCCTTCGGCGTCCCGGGCATCTCCGTGGACACCCACTTCGCCCGTCTTGCCAAGCGGTTCGGCTGGACGCAGTCCGAGGATCCCGTGCAGATCGAACAGGACGTCGCCGGGCTCTTTGAGCGCAAGGACTGGACCATGCTGTCCCACCGGGTCATCTTCCACGGCCGGCGCGTTTGCCACGCCCGCAGGCCTGCCTGCGGTGCCTGCCCCGTGGCCAACTGGTGCCCCTCCTACGGCATGGGAGAGACGGACCCGGCCAAGGCCGCCAAGCTCCTGAAATATGAGCTCGCGCCCGGCAGCGAAGCCCTGCTGGAGCAGTACCTGTCAGAACAGCACCGGGCGGCCGAGATCCGGATGGCTTCCCAGGTGAGGACCCCGTGAGCGCGCGCGAAGACCTCGCCAGGCTGGTCCGGCAGGCCGAATCGGGAACCGCCGGGAACCCCGACCCCGCGCTGGGCCGCGCTGACCGTGGATGTTGAGCGGGCCCGCAGGGCCGCCGTCCTCATGCTTTTCGGCGTGCTCGACGACGTCCCTGCGGCGTCCGGCAAACCGTTGGCCCCGGCCGACCTGGATGTCCTGCTCCTGGAACGCGCCCACACCCTGGGGTCCCACCCGGGACAGGTGGCCTTCCCCGGCGGCAGCATCGACCCGGACGAGACACCTGTGGCGGCTGCGCTGAGGGAGGCCGAGGAGGAAACCGGATTGGATTCGGCAGGCGTGGAGGTGCTGGGCACCCTCCAGGAGCTGGGCCTGGCGCACAGCAACTTCCTGGTGACGCCGGTCCTCGCTTGGTGGCATGCACCGTCACCGGTCCGGGTGGTGGACTACGGCGAATCGGCCCAGGTGTTCCGCGTCCCGGTCCGGGACCTGTTGGACCCTGACAACCGGGTGATGGCCACCGTCCACCGGGCAGGCCGCACCTTCGACAGCCCCGCCTTTACCGTCAATGGAGTGGTGGTGTGGGGGTTCACCGGGATTGTGCTGAGCGGGCTGTTCGACCAGCTCGGCTGGTCCGTCCCGTGGGACCGGAACCGGCTGCACCCGGTGGCCGTCTAAGCGTCAGGCCTGCCGGCGCAAGTCCACCACAATGCCCGTGGCCGCATTTTCCCGCACGGCCTTGATGCCGTCACGCAGCATCGTCAAGGACCGAAAAGTCGGAGAAACCGCAACGATATTCCCTTCGGCGTCTGTGAGCCGCAGCCGGTAGGACTCGTCCCCAACACGGTGTATTTCAAATCTTCCCGCCATGGACGGGGACCTCCCTGGTATGCGTCGTTGCATCAGTGACCGGATCTGTTTCAGCCATTTTGACTGTAACCGCCGTCACCGCACCCGTCGAGCTACCGCCCGGTAGGTTACTTTGCGTCTCAAAGGCGAGTTTTCTTCGGAGCCTCAGGCGCGCTATTTGGCGCGGTCGTAGGAATCCACCACGGCAACGCTGACCGGAAACTCCACCGGAATCGGGCCGAACAACAGTTCCTTGGCTGCGCTGGCTGCCTCCTCGATGGCGGCGATGCAAGCCTCCACCCGCTCCGCCGGCGCGTGCACCATCACTTCGTCGTGGAGGAAGAACACCAGTTCGGGCCCGCCGGCCCCGCTCCCAACCCCGTCGGCAGCCCGCAAGGCGCGCAGCCGTCGTCGCAATTCCGCCAGCCAGCATGCCGCCCAGTCCGCCGCCGAGCCCTGGACCACGAAGTTCCGCGTGAAACGGCCCCGCGACCGGGCGATCGACTCGGCCCGCCGCTGCTCCTCCGCCGTTGCCGAGCGCTGGCTTTGGAACCAGCGCTCGGACGGAGGAGGACTGCTGCGCCCCAGCCTGGTGGTGACCGTCCCACCAGCTTCGCCCGCCCGTGCAGCACGCTCCACGAAGTCGACGGCGCGTGGATAGGTGCGTGCCAGCTGCGGCATCAGCCGGCCTGCTTCACCGGACGTGGCACCATACATCGCGCCCAGCAGCGCCATCTTCGCCTTGGCCCGGTCCCCGCCGAAACCCCTGGCGGCGATCCCGGCGTAGAGGTCCTGGTCCCGGGCCGCTTCCGCCATGGACGAATCCTGCGCCAGGGCCACCAGGACGCGGGGTTCGAGCTGGGAGGCGTCGGCGACGATGAGCTTGTGGCCGGGGTCGGCATGCACGGCACCCCGGATCTGGCGCGGAATCTGCAGGGCGCCACCGCCGCGGGAAGCCCAGCGGCCCGAGACCACGCCACCCACGACGTACTCCGGCCGGAACCGGCCGCCGTCCACCCAGGCATCCAGCCAGGACCAGCCGTTGGCGGTGTGCAGCCGGGACAGGCTCTTGTACTCCAGCAGCGGCTCAATGACCGGATGGCTGGACTCCCTCAGCTCCCACTTCCGGGTGCTCTTCACCTCGATCCCGTTCCGGTGCAGGGCCCGCATCAGGTCCTGCGGCGAATCCGGGTTGAGCCCGGGAGCGTTGAGCAGGGCACGCAGCTCCGCCGCCAACGTTTCGAGCCTGTGCGGACGCTGTCCCGCGGGAGGGCGGGGACCCAGGTGGCCGGCCAGTATTTGTTCGTGCAGGTCTTCGCGCCACGGAACACCCGCGTGCTGCATCTCCGCAGCCACCATGGCGCCGGCGGACTCCGCCGCCAGCAGCAGCTGGAGCCGGTTGCGTCGGTTTTCCGCTGGGTCCACCGCGGCCACGGCGGCCTGCTGGGAGCCGTATTCGGTTCGGAGCTCGTCCAGGGACATTCCGGGCGCGGCACGGACGTTGGGGTCTTCGAACAACGCGCCCTGGTCCGCCGGGGGAGGCGGCGGCTGCAGAGCCTTCGGCGGCAGCAGCGGATCCTCCACGGGGACCCGGTCCGTGTTCCGGGCGTATTCAGTGTTCGCGCTGAACTGCGAAAAGGCCAGGATGTTGCCGCAGAGACTGACGTCATAGCAGCGCTCCACCTCCACCCCGGATGCGAGCAGGGCGGGGTACCAATCCTGCGTTCGGTGCCAAATCCAACGGGGCGGCTGGCCGCCGGGGCGCCGGGCTTCCAGGTCGCGGACGACGGCGGCAAGGTCCGCCAGTGCCACGGGCCGGGGTTCCGGGCTGGCCGGCTCGGGATGTCCGGCCTGCGTCAGTTGCTGGAGGGCCGCGCCGCGGGAATGGGCGGCGAGCAGCAGGTACATGCTCCAATTCTGCCCTGTTTGCGGAGCTGCCCCGACGCACGTTGTCCACATACAGGATTTGTTCCCTTATCCGCGCGGCGGGATGTGGAAAGAGTGGCTTCATGAGCAGGCACCAGTTGAACGCACCACACTCCGGGCCGGGAGATTCCGGGACACCTTCGTGGCGGCCGCCGGACGGGGAACCGGCCGCGGCCGCCGGGCCGGAGGTGCGAGGTACGGCCTGGCTGCCGGATGGGGCCGGTGAAGTGTTGCTGGTCTCCTCCTCCGGCGTGCTGCGTTCCGAGGTGGAACGCATTGTGGCGGCCGCCGGTGCCCACTTGCGTGTTGTTCCCGATGCTGTCGAAGGCGCGCAGTATTGGGATGCTGCGGCGGCCGTCCTTGTGGGCAGCGACGTGCGGGAACTTCCACCGCGCCGGCGCACGCCGGCGGTCATGGTTGGCCTGGACGGTGAAGGGGACAGCCTCTGGCACCTCGCCGCCGCCCTCGGAGCGGAACGCGTCGCCGTGCTGCCGGACGCCGCTGCGTGGCTGGCAGACCACCTGAGCCGGTCCCGCTCGCCGGGTCCGGGTGGCGTGGTCCTGGGCATCACGGGTGGGTGCGGCGGGGCAGGGGCCACCACGGCGGCCATCTGGATTGCGCAGGCAGCCGCCCGGCTGGGTGTGCGCGTCCTGCTGGTTGACGGTGACCCATGGGGCGGGGGTCTGGAACTGGCGCTCGCTGCGGAGGACACCCCTGGCCTCCGCTGGCCGGACCTCGCCGAGGCCAGGGGCAGCATCGACCCCGTGCAACTGGTGGATTCCCTGCCCGCGGCGGGAGGCCTGTCCTTCCTCTCGTGGCCTGCCACCCGGGAGCAACCGGTCCCGGTTCCCGCAGCTGCCATGGCGGGGGTCCTCGACGCCGCCCGCCGTGGCTACGAACTGGTGGTCGTCGATGTGGGGCGGGGTGCAGGGCCGCTGAACACGGTGGCCTGGGACTGCGACCGGATCATGGTGGTGGTCCCGGCCCAACTCAAGGCAGCAGTGGCAGCCGTGCGCCTGCTCCAGGAGCTTCCGCCTGTGGAGGCGGCACTGCTGGTCCGCGGGCGTCCCGGCGCCGCGCTGGACAGTTCGCTGATCGCCGACGCCGTCGGGCTGCCGGTGCAAGGCAGGATCCCCGAGCTGCGCGCCGTACCAGGTGCCACGGAAACGGGGCGCCTGCTGGACCTGGGGAAGCGGCGGAACATCCGGCGCTTCGCCGCCGCCGCCCTCGATTGGCTCGGCGATGACCTGCAGGCGGGGGAAGTGGCATGAGGCGCCCACAGGGAACTCCCGGATTCACGGAGCGGGACCAGGGCAGCGGTGCGGCGCGAGGAAACGCCGGCGCAGGTCGGAGCGCCCGGATCCTGGAAACCAATCCGGCAGGCCGCGCCGGGCGGGCGACGGATACAGCGGTGACCGGAAGGGCAGTGGACGCCGGGCTGCTGGAATCGGTCCGCGAGTCGATGATGGCCGAGGCCGGGGCCGTGACGCCCTCACGGGTTGCTGCGGCGGTCCAGGCCACCGGCAAGCTGCTGGGTACCGCCGGTTCGCTGGCCGCGGTGGAGCGGATCAGTGCTGAGCTCAACGGTCTGGGGCCGCTTCAGGAGCTCACCCGGGATCCGGCCGTCACGGACATCTTCGTGAACGCACCGGGCTCTGTCTGGGTGGACCGGGGGCGGGGCATTGAGCGCGTTTCCGTCCAGTTCGACGGTGAAGCCCAGCTGCGGGCACTGGCCGGGAGGCTTGTAGCTGCAGGCGGCCGGCGCCTGGACGACGGCTCACCGTGCGTCGACGTCAGGCTTGCCGGCGGCTACCGTGTCCACGCCGTGTTGCCGCCGGTTTCCACGTCCGGGACGTTGCTGAGCATCCGGATCCGCCGGGAGCGGGTCTTCACCATGGCGGAGCTCCGGGCCGCCGGAATGTTCGGCCCGCGGGTGCAGGCAGTGCTGGAGGCAGTGGTGGCCAGGAGGTTGAGCTTCCTGGTCAGCGGCGCCACCGGTTCCGGCAAGACGACGCTGCTGTCCACCCTGTTGGGGCTGTGCGCTCCGGACGAACGCCTCGTCCTGATTGAGGACGCGTCCGAGCTGAACCCGGTCCACCCGCACGTGGTGTCCCTTGAATCGCGCCACGGAAACCTTGAAGGCGGAGGAGCCGTGGACCTGGGAGAACTCGTCAGGCAGGCCCTCCGCATGCGCCCGGACCGACTGGTGGTGGGCGAGTGCCGGGGGCCCGAAGTACGCGAGCTCCTCACGGCGATGAACACCGGCCACAGCGGTGGCGGCGGAACCATCCACGCCAACACCGCGACAGCGGTCCCGGCCAGGCTCACAGCACTCGGGGCCCTCGCCGGCTTGGGACCGGAAGCCGTGCGGCTCCAGGCGGCCAGCGCGCTGGACGTGGTCATCCACCTCGGCCGGACACCCCGGGGCAGGGAAGTCCTCTGCGTGGGACTCCTCGGCGACGGTCCCGAGGGCCTTGGCGTGGTGCCGGCCGTCGAGGAATCGGGAAAGCCAGGACCGGCGTGGCCTGCGCTGGCAGCCCGGTTGGGGATGGATTCCGGGGAAGCCCTGTGACGCTCTTCCTGGCGGTGCTCCTTTGCACCGCCGTGCTGCTCCTCAGGCCGCCGCTGCATGCGGCCGCGAGGTTGCGCTCCGTGGCGCGGAATTCCCCGGCCGCGCAACCTTCCCCCAGGCGCAGGATGCTGCCGTGGTTTCGGCGGGCCGGCAGCGCTTCGGTCGATAAGCGCGGACTGGGCCTGACCCTGGTGGTACAGCAGCTGGCGGCGCTGCTCAGGGGCGGACGGACGCCCGCCCGGCTCTGGGACGAACTGTGGACCGTGTACGGCGTCCCCGGCCGTCATTCGCAGCGGCTCCAGGGTGCCGTACGCCCCGCCGGGCCCGTACTGTCGCCGGGATCAACGACAATCCTGGCAGCAGCGCGTGCAGCCGCGGCTACCGGAGCTCCGGTGTCGGAGGCCATCCGTCGGGTGCTTCCCACGGCATTCCCGGGCCGGGACCGGGAAGCGGGAACCTGGACTGAGCTGGCGGCCTGCCTCGATATCGCTGAAGCCAGCGGATGCCCGCTCGCTGACGTGCTGACCAGGTTCGCGGCACAGCTGGAGGCAGCGGAAGACGCCGACGCCGCACGGCAGACGGCCCTGGCCGGGCCCAAGGCCACGGTCCGCCTGCTGACCTGGCTTCCGTTGATGGGACTTGGACTGGGGGCAGCCTTGGGGGTCGATCCGTTAGCCACGCTGCTGGGCACTCCCCTGGGACTGGCAGCGCTGGTGGGCGGCGTGGTTCTCACCATGGCGGGCAGGGTGTGGTCCGCCCGGCTCGTTTCGGCCGCCGCGGAGTCCGGGCCATGACGCCGGGATGGGGCCCCGGCCTGGCGCTGTTCTTGCTCCTCGCGGTGGCTGCCTGGCTGGCATGTTCCGGCCGCAGCCGGCCCCGCCAACGCTTGCGGCACCTGCGCCTGGACGCCCCACAGGAGAATCACCATCAGGCGGCTGCGGGGACCGGCATCCGCCGCGCCGCCGGCCTCAAGGACACGGCCATGATGCTCGAACTCGTGGCGGCGATGCTGGATGCCGGGGCCGGTATCGGGCGCTCGCTGGAACTGGTGGCCGCTTCGGCTGCACCCCACTACCGGGACTCCCTGCGCCCCGTGGTCTCCGCCCTGGCCATCGGCGCAGACTGGGAGACGGCGTGGCGCAGCTCTGCCGTTCGGCTCCCTGAGATCCTGGAGCTCCGGGACGCCCTGGGGTTTGCCGCGCTGACCGGCGCACCCTCGTCCGCGATCCTGTACGCCCAGGCGGCAAGGCTACGGCGGGAGAGGTTCCGTGCCGCCGAAAAACGCGCCGCGTCGCTCGGCGTGAAGCTGGTGGTCCCGCTGGGCCTTTGCTCGCTCCCTGCCTTCATCTGCCTGGGCGTCCTCCCGGTGCTGCTCGCCATGGTTCCATCCGGTTCCTAGACCGCCCGCCCGGGCTCCCCGGGCCTCGGTCCTGTCCTCCACAAGAGGGCGGCGGCCCGGCTTTTCCACTTAGCCCACCCCATCCCTTACCGGCCGCAGCACCGCCGGGAAGAGTCGAGACAGCGGGGAAACACCCCGGCAAACCCACGAAAGGAAGACACATGTCCATCAACCACCACCGCTGCTCCGCCGGAACATCTGCGCTCGCCGATTTCGCCAAGGCCGGCACCTCACCTGGCGGACAAGGATTCGCCCCCGGCGGCACCGGGCACGCTTCCGCACCAACCGGTCCTGCCAGGTATGGCTCCGCGGCCGCAGACGGCAACGTCGTGGAGCTTTACCCGGCACCGGACCGAGCCCGGCATGGGAACCGGCGCAGGGCCCAGCTGCTGGGCTCTGAGGCAGGCATGGCCACTGCGGAATATGCCATTGCCACCCTGGCGGCCGTCGGCTTCGCGGGGCTGCTCGTGTTCATCCTTCGCAGTGATGAAGTCCGCGGCTTCCTGCTGAACCTGATCCGGACCGCGCTGGCGTTGCCGTGACAGGTGTGTTGGCGTGGCGCCACCGCAGCTCACGGAGGAGCACGCCGGCAACGATGACCCACCCCGGGGTGGGCCCGGGAACGCCGGACCATGCCAACGCCCCGGACAAGCCCCATGCACCGGACACTCCCAAGGCGCTGGCCGGGGAGAGGGCCAGGGGCGCGGTCACAGCAGAGTTCGCCGTGGGGCTGCCGGCCGTACTGGCGCTGCTTGCCATGCTGCTGGCCGGGGCCGCCGCAGGTATGACGCAACTGCGGATTGAAGAAGGGGCCCGCGCCGGTGCACGGGCCCTGGCCCGGGGCGAAGACCCCGGAGCCGTGGAACGGACAGTCAGGACCCTCGCCGGCGGATCGGCGGCCGCGTCCATTGCGGCCGATGGCGAGTGGTTCAGCATTACCGTCACCGACCACGTGCCGGGGCCCCTGGGAGCGTCCATTCCTTGGACTCTCACCGCACGCGCATCGACGCGGAGTGAGTCGCCGGGAACCAGTGGCGCAGACAGGACCCGCAACGGCAACGGCCTGACCGATGGCAAGGGAAACCGGTGACGGGGATGGGAACGCGCCACGCAGCTGCCGGGCAGTGCTACCCAGCCGTTGGGCAGAGACACCCACCTGCCGTGCCGGGGCACCTTGGAAGCGCGTCCGGCTGGAGGGGTGCACACGATGGCCGCGAGCGTGGCTCCGGAACGGTCATGGCTGCAGGGCTGGTGCTGGTGGTCATGACAGCCATGGCCGTCGTGCTCTTGCTCGCCCAGTCAGCCGTGTTGGCCAGCCGCGCGGCTACGGCCGCGGACTTGGCAGCCCTCGCCGCTGCCGACGCCCTCCGCGGCATCACCACGGGGGAGCCCTGCACCGTTGCGTCGGAGGTATCGGCCCGCCATGCCGCCACAGTGATCAGTTGCTTGCAGGGGTCCGGGCAGACGGTTGACGTGCGGACCGAGCTTAACGAGCGGTCGCTCTTGGGCGCCGCCACCGGACATGCACGGGCCGGGCCTCCTCCATAAGGAGATGCCCTGGAGCGGCGGCGCATGGCGTGTCTGTCCAGGCCTCCGTGCACATTCCTTCAGTCCGGCACGTCCCGCTCAGCTCCTGGCGTCCAAAACCTCCCGGCTGGCTTCCGAGGCGTCCTTGAGCAGGACATCCAGCAGGGTTACCGCCGCGGCTTTGTCCAATGGGTTGTTCTTATTGCCGCACTTGGGCGACTGGACACAGGACGGGCAACCGGCGTCACACTCGCAGGCCGTGATGGCGTCCCGGGTTGCCGCCAGCCACACCATGGCCTTGTCGAACCCACGTTCGGCGAATCCGGCGCCCCCGGGGTGCCCGTCATACACAAAGATGGTGGGCACCCCGGTGTCGGCGTGCAGTGCGGTTGAGACCCCGCCGATATCCCACCGGTCGCTGGAAGCCACCAGGGGGAGGAGCCCAATTGCCGCGTGTTCGGCAGCATGCAGGGCGCCCGGGAACTGTGCCTCGATCAGTCCCGCCGCCGTCAGGGAACGGTTCTCCACCACGAACCACACCGCTTTGGTGAAAAGGTCCCGGGCGCCCAGCTCCAGGGGTTCCTCGCCCAGCACCTCATTGGAGATCAGTGCCTTGCGCTGGAAGGAGACAACCTGGGTGGTGACCTTCACGTCGCCGAAGTGGACCGTCACGTCACCCCACTGCATGGTTCTCTGGGTCTCCAGCACCTCGATCTGGGTCACGTCCCGTGCCGTCGTGTAATAGTCCGGGTTGGCCCGCCGCACCATGACGCAGTGGTCGTCTTCGTTCAGGTCCTCCACCACATAGGTATCGCCCTGGTGGACATACACCGCTCCGGTGTGCGCTTGGTAATGGGTCTGGGGCGAGTCCATGGTTCCCAGGAGCGAACCGGTCTCGGCGTCCACGATACTGACAGGTCCCCCGCCGTCCGCCCGGAGGTTGACCATGGCGGCGGCACTCTGTGAATGGGTCCAGAACCAGCCGGCGGGCCGTCGCCGGAGGTAACCCTGTGCTACCAGCCGGTCCAGGAGCATTTCCGCGGTATCGCCGAAGAGATCGAGCTCCGCCGGTCCCAGCGGAAGTTCCGCTGCCGCAGCGCACAGATGAGGTCCCAGGACATAGGGATTGGAAGGGTCAAAGACCGTTGCTTCCACCGAAACGTCGAAGATGGCCTCGGGGTGGTTCACCAGGTACGTATCCAAGGGGTCATCGCTTGCCACGAAGGCGGCAATAGCATCCTGTCCAGCGCGGCCCGCCCTGCCGATCTGCTGGAACAGCGAGGCCCGTGTCCCGGGCCACCCGGCCACCAGGACCGCATCGAGGCCGGAAATGTCGATTCCCAGTTCCAGTGCCGACGTGCTGGAAACGCCCAGCAACTGGCCGGAACGCAACGCCTTCTCCACCGCCCGGCGTTCCTCCGGCAGGTAGCCCGAACGGTACGCTGCCACCCGTTGCGGGAGGCTCGGATCCACTTCGTCGAGGAGCCGTTTGGTAATGGCGGAGATGGTCTCCGCTCCGCGTCGTGACTTGATGAACGCGATGGTGCGGACCTGCGCGGACACCAGGTTGGCCAGCAGGTCCGAGGTCTCCGCCACGGCCGTCCGCCGCTCCTGGGCACCGTTCTCGCCGCGGACGTCCGTCAGTGCCGGTTCCCAGAGGGCCACCGTCGTAGCGCCGTGTGGCGAACAGTCGCGGGAAACCGCGGTGACGGGAGCGCCAATGAGGCGTGCAAAGGAAACGTCAGGCTCCGACGCCGTGGCGGATGCCGCAATGAACACCGGTTCCGGGTACGACGAGCCCGCCCCGTAGTAGGCGCAGATCCGGCGCAGCCGCCGCATCAGGTTGGCCACGTGGGACCCGAACACGCCACGGTAACTGTGGGCCTCATCCACGATGACATAGCGCAGCCGGCGGAAGAACGACGCCCACCACGCGTGGTTGGGGAGGATGCCGAAGTGCAGCATGTCGGGGTTGGCCAGGATGAAGTTCGCGTGGTCCCGGATCCAGCGGCGGGCGCCGGGATCGGTATCCCCGTCATAGGTTTCCGCCCGGACCGTGGGCAGTTTCAAGGCGCGGATGGCGTTCAACTGGTCGGCCGCAAGGGCCTTGGTGGGGGAGAGGTACAGCGTCACGGCGCCGTCGTCGTGGATCTTCCCGGGATCCGCCAGCACACGCAGCTCCGACCGGTGGATCGCGTCCAGCGCCGGCAATTGGTACGCCAGCGATTTCCCGGACGCTGTTCCGGTGGCCACCACAACATGCTTCCCCGCATGGGCTGCGTTGGCCGCCTCCACCTGGTGCCGGTACGGCTCCCGGATGCCGAGCGAGCCGTACGCCTCAACGAGGTCCGGGTGCATCCATCCAGGCCAGGGTTCGTGGACCGCCGCCCGCGCCGGGATGGTGCGGACATGACGCAGCTGTTCCGGTTCCGGGCCGCGGCCCAGGAGGGGAATCAGGGAGTCATGGGGGGTCACCGCACCATTCTTTCACCAGGCACCAAGCCGGAGGGCAATGGTTCGCCAAGCGCACAACCGGGCGGTGGCACCCTCAGCTAAGCGAAAGATCCGCTCCGTCATGGGACGCCGAAAGCATCAGGACGCGGGCCACCGTGGTCCAGCCCAGATGCGAGTACAGTTTCTGCCCGTCGGTGGACGCCAACAGGAGCCCGGTGCGCACGTCGTGGCCGAAGGCCTGCGCCGCCAGCGCGCGCATGATGAGGCTGCCAAGGCCCCTGCGCTGGAATGCAGGCTCGGTGATGATTTTGTCGAACACTGCGGTATCGCCAACCACGAACACCCTTCCGCTGGCCGCGATATCATCCCCGGAGCGGACCTCGGCGTAGTGCACGCCGTCCTGCTCGAACGTGGACAGGCTCAGGTCGTCGTCGGAAAGCCACGGATCCTCGGCATCCTGGGTGTCCATGTCCACGATCATCATCGTCTGCGAATCCGAGGTGACGTTCAGCCCGTGCTTGGCCGCCAAACCAGTGAACCGGGCGGGATCGAGCGTCAGGATGGTCAGCACGCGTGCCGGCGATTCGGCTGTCGTGGCCGCCAGAGCCGCGAATTCTTCAGGAGTGGGTTCGGATGCAAAAACTTCCCAGTCGCCGCTGGTATCAGCCCGGAGTACTGCAGGGAACCGGCCCTGCGTTGAGGTCCGGTAGCCGCGACATCCGGCCCAGCCCGCAACCCACACGTGAAACAGGCCAGTGATGTCTTCAACCAGGGTTTCCTGACTCATGGCATGAAGACTATTCCAGCCGGAACGCCAGCAACAGGGGGTGACCAAGTGATTATGGAATTGTGATGCGCGCCCGCTTCCGGGCCGCCGGCATCCATACTTCGGGCCGGCGGTACCCTTAAATACGTGGCTTTGAACCGAATTGTGCTTTTTTACGGCTTTACCCCCATCGCGGATCCGGACGCCGTGCGGCTTTGGCAGCGCGCCCTCTGCGAAAAGCTCGGCTTGACCGGCCGCATCCTCATCTCCAAGGACGGCATCAACGCCACGGTGGGCGGGGAAATCGGCGCGGTCAAACAGTACGTCAAGACCACCCGCGAGTACCCGGGGTTCCGGGGCATCGACGTGAAGTGGTCCGACGGCGGCGCAGAGGACTTTCCCAGGCTCAGCGTCAAGGTGCGGGACGAGATCGTCTCCTTTGGCGCGCCCGGAGAACTCACCGTTGACGCCAATGGAGTGGTGGGCGGGGGCAAGCACCTCAAGCCCGAGGAACTGCACGAACTCGTGGACGCCAAGAAGCAGGGCGGCGAGGACGTGGTGTTCTTCGACGGCCGGAACGCCTTCGAAGCCGAAATCGGCAGGTTCAAGGACGCCGTGGTCCCCGATGTGGCCACCACGCACGACTTCATCAAGGAACTCGACTCGGGCAAGTACGACGACCTCAAGGACAAGCCGGTGGTCACCTACTGCACCGGCGGTATCCGCTGCGAGGTCCTCTCCAGCCTGATGGTGAACCGCGGCTTCAAAGAGGTCTACCAGCTCGACGGCGGTATTGTCCGCTACGGCGAGGCATTCAAGGACCAGGGGCTCTGGGAGGGCTCGCTCTACGTCTTCGACAAGCGCATGCACCTCGAGTTCAGCGAGGACGCCAAGACGATCGGCCAGTGCACCCGCTGCTCGGCACCCACCAGCAAATTCGAGAACTGCTCCAACCCCAGCTGCCGGACCCTGACGCTGTACTGCGCCGAGTGCGCCTCCAGCCCGGAAACCCTCCGCTGCCCCGAAGGCTGCGCGGCTGCCTGAGCCCGCACGTCAAAGCCTGCGCAGCCGGAACGCATAGTTCGCCGCGCTGCCGGCTTCCAGCCGCACTGTCAGGACGCTCCGGGTGGAGAGATAGAAGACGTTTTCCCGGTTAATGCCGCACCGAAGGCCAAGATCCACCAGCGTCAGGTCTTCGGTGCTCACCGTGAACGTCACCCTGCGCTGGCTCCGGCAGGCCAGGGCCAGGGTGTAGGTCCCGGTTTCCAGGGCCGGCGATGACACGGTCCGCACCTCGCCGGAACCCAACAAGCCGGCATCGGCCTGGACGTCGGCTCCCGTGCCTTCCGGAAGCGCCCGGGACACCCAATCACCGAGGTCGGCACGGCTGACCGGGTCCTGTTGCAAAGGATCGCGGGTGAACGCCGGAACCGGGGCGATGGTGCCACCACCCTGGACGGCGCCGGCCCGGCCGTCGTCGTACGTATATTCGCAGCCCGCCAGGACGACTGCCGCAAGTACCAGCCCAAGGGCGACGGCGGCCGCCGGCGTCGGTGCCATGGCCGCCCGTGCTGTCCCTTGCGGACGGAGCGCGGAGATCCTCCGCACGCTGGGCATAATCCGACTGTATGCCCGCGACAGGCGGCGGGCCATAGCCGGAAACCGGCGTTATTGCGCCGGGACCAGCCGGTACGCGTAGAGCAGCGGGGCGTCCACGCTGGAGCTGCTGATTTGGACCCGGCCGCTGGCGGGCAGGTTGATCCTGGTGGTCTCGGCACGGCCGTTGCAGGCCGCCCCGGCTTCGGTGACCGCCTTGCCGTCCACCGACACCGCGAAGAACGCCTTGCCGGTGCCGGCACACACCGCCGTAAGCGTGTAGCTGCCGGCATGTACGGAAGCTGCTTCCTGCACGAGGTGGTCCCGGTTGAGGATCTTTCCCGAATCCTGAAGCGCCACGTCCGCCGGGGCCGTGGGCAGCGCCGTGGCCCGCCACTGCGGAACGTCCGCGGCCTCCACCGAGCCCGCCGGCGAACACCCTGCGACGGTGAGGCCAAGGGCCGCGGCACCCAGTACCGCCGGCAGCGAACGGCGTACCGCGGCGGTGCGGGCGCGCGGAAGGAAGGGCAGGCGGGAAGGCATGGTTCCACCGTACCCCGCGGCCGGGCCGGACTAAACTTGAGCGGTGCCTAAATCCCCGTACGAGTTCACCGCCGGAAACACCCCCGACGCACCCCGCAGCGACCTTCCCGGGCTGCTGGCCGCGCTCGCCGCGGACCTCCGCGGGATCGACTACACGCTCGACGGCGTAGCCCGGTTGCTGGGGCCCACGGCCTCCGCGGCGCTGAACCGGGACCAGGTCATCCCCGCCATGCTGGCAACCGGGCAGGCAGTGCAGCGCACCGCAGCGGCGGCGCCGCTTGCCGCCGTCGTCCGGCTGTGGCTCCTTGCCGAGCCGCAGGAACGGGAAACGCTCGACGCCGCGCTGCCGGGCATCGGCGTGGAAGGGCTCCTGGAGTTGGGGCTGGTGCAGCCCGTCCCCGGCACGCCCCACGTCACGGCCAAAGCCGACCTGCGCCCCTACGGCTGGGACGCCAACCCCGACGGCAGCGGCGGCGCAGAACTGTGGGTGGCCAGCGACCTTGCGGCCCACCAGCAGGCAGGAGTCCTGCGGCACGATCACGTCCTGGGCATCGGGCAGGCATCCACCACGCTCGTGCAGACCACCATCCGGCAGCACACCGAACGCGCCCTGGACCTGGGCACGGGGTGCGGAGTACAGGCCTTCCATCTGCTGCACCACTGCCAGCATGTGACCGCCACCGACATCTCCGAACGCGCCCTGGCCTATGCCCGCTTCAACATCCTGCTTAACGCCGAGGCGCTCTCCGTGGACCCGGACCGCCTCGATGACCGGGTGAGCCTGCGCCTGGGTTCGCTGCTGGAGCCGGTGGCCGGCGAGGAGTTTGGCCTGGTGGTGTCCAACCCGCCGTTCGTGATCACGCCGCGCAGCGCCGGTGAGGACGCGGCCGGCCAGTTCACCTACCGCGACGGCGGCCTGCCTGGCGATGAGATCGTCGCGTCCGTGGTGGCGGACCTGCCAGGCATCCTGGCGCCGGGCGGCGTGGCCCAGATGCTGGGAAACTGGGAAGTCCCCGTTGGCGCCCCCTGGGATGAGCGGCCAAAGTCCTGGGTTCGGGCCGGCACCGATGCCTGGTTCATCCAGCGGGAGCAAGTCAGTCCGGAACAATACGCGGAAACCTGGCTGCAGGACGCCTCGGAATCCCGGGACCGGGCACACTACCGGGACGCATACGCCGCGTACCTCGCGGATTTCGGGTCCCGGAACGTCGCGGGGATCGGCTTCGGCATGGTGTGGCTGAGGCGCCGCGCTGCGGCCGGGCAGGAAGCCATCAGCCGCTTCGAGGAAATCACGTACCCCATTGAGCAGCCCATCGGACCCCACCTGGGCGCCGCCGTCGAACGCAGCGACTGGCTGGCCGGGCACGAACTCGCCGGCACGCACCTGCTCGTCGCCGACGACGTCACGGAGGAGCGCCACCAGCGCCCCGGCGCCGAGCACCCGGGCGTGATCCTGCTCCGGCAGGGCGCCGGGTTGCGCCGCACCAACCTGATGAGCACCGAGCTGGCCGGGTTCGTCTCAGCGTGCGACGGCGACCTGGCCGCCGGGCAGATCGCCGCGGCCCTGGAGGCCCTCCTGGGCGGAGAGGCCGGGACATTCCAGCGCGCGCTGCTTGCCGACGTGGCCAACCTGGTGCGGGACGGGTTCCTCATTCCGGCCGCGTTTCCGGCCGAACAGTAAGCCCCCTTATGCCCCCGTCTTTTCCACATGAATGCGCACGATTCCCCAAAATATGGTGAACTAGGCGAACATGGGCTCATCTGCCCCAGCAACCTTTTTCTGTAGGAGCACCGTGCCAAGCAAGGCCAAAACCGGCAAGAAACTCGTGATTGTGGAGTCTCCGGCCAAAAGCAAGACCATCGCCAAGTACCTCGGCGAGGGCTTCATCGTAGAGGCCTCCATTGGTCACATCCGCGACCTGCCGCAACCGTCGGAACTCCCTGCCGAGCTGAAGAAAACGTCGGTGGGCAAGTTCGCCGTCGATATCGATCACGACTTCAAGCCCTACTACGTGGTGTCTCCGGACAAGAAGAAAAAGGTGACCGAGCTTAAGGCTGCGCTCAAAGACGCCGACGAACTTTATCTCGCAACCGATGGGGACCGCGAAGGCGAAGCCATCGCGTGGCACCTGCTCGAAGTGCTCAAGCCCAAGGTCCCGGTCTACCGGATGACGTTCGGCGAAATCACCAAGGAAGCCATCCAGCGCGCCATGGGCAACCTGCGCGATGTGGACCAGGATCTGGTGGATGCGCAGGAAACCCGCCGCGTGCTGGACCGCCTGTACGGCTACGAGATCTCCCCGGTGCTGTGGCGCAAGGTGGCGCGCGGCCTGTCAGCCGGTCGCGTGCAGTCCGTGGTTACGCGCATGGTGGTGGACCGCGAACGCGAACGTATGGCCTTCAAGGCTGCCTCCTACTGGGACCTGACCGGCCAGTTCGGCGCGGACTCCGGCTCGTTCAAGGCCAAGCTCGCCGCCGTTGACGGCGCCAAGGTCGCCAGCGGCCGCGACTTCAACGACAACGGCGAGCTCACCGGCAAGAACGTGGCCCACCTCAACGAAGAGCTCGCAACGTCCCTCGCCGCCGGGCTCCAGGATGCAGACTTCCGCGTCCGCTCTGTGGACACCAAGCCGTATACCCGCCGCCCGGCCGCGCCGTTCACTACCTCCACGCTCCAGCAGGAGGCCGGCCGCAAGCTGCGGTTCTCCTCCAAGAGCACCATGCAGGTGGCCCAGAGGCTGTACGAAAACGGCTACATCACCTATATGCGTACGGACTCTTCGGCGCTGAGCGACGAAGCCATCACCGCCGCGCGCCGGCAGGCCTCGGAGCTCTACGGACCGGAATACATTCCGCAGTCCCCGCGCGTCTACTCCAACAAGGCCGCCAACGCGCAGGAAGCGCACGAGGCCATCCGCCCCGCAGGAGACTCCTTCCGCACACCGGCCCAGGTTGCCAAGCAGCTCTCCGGGGACGAGTTCCGCCTGTATGAGCTCATTTGGAAGCGCACCGTGGCGTCCCAAATGGGCGACGCCAAGGGCTCGACGGCGACCATCCGCCTGGGTGCCATTGCCGCCGACGGGCGGGACGCCGAGTTCTCCGCCTCCGGCACCGTGATCACCTTCCCCGGCTTCCTGGCCGCCTACGAGGAAGGCAAGGACGAGACCCGGGGAGACGACGAGTCCGACGAAGCACGCCGGCTCCCGAACGTGGCCAAGGACGACTCCCTCACCGCCTCGGACATCCTGGCGGTAGGCCACGAAACTTCGCCGCCGCCGCGCTACACGGAAGCGTCGCTGACCGCCGAGCTGGAAAAGAAGGGCATCGGACGCCCGTCGACGTACGCGTCCACGATCTCCACAATCCAGGACCGCGGCTACGTCCGGAAGCAGGGCTCCGCGCTGGTGCCCAGCTGGATCGCGTTCTCGGTGATCCGGTTGCTGGAGCAGCACTTCCACGACTACGTGGACTACGACTTCACGGCCGACATGGAAGCGGACCTCGACAAGATCGCCAACGGCCAGGAAGCCGGACCGGCCTGGCTCAAACACTTCTACTTTGGTGCGGATTCCGAGCCCGGGCTGCTGAGCATCGTCAACAACCTCGGCGAGATCGACGCCCGCGAAATCAACTCCATCCCGATCACCGAGGACATCACCTTGCGGGTGGGCAAGTTCGGCCCGTACCTGGAAAGTTCGGCAGCGGTCGTGGATCCGAAGACGGGCGAGATCGTTGAGTCGGCCCGCGCCAACGTGCCCGAGGACCTGGCGCCGGACGAACTGACCGCGGCCAAAGCCATCGAGCTGATGGAGACGGCGGCGCCGGAGGAGCGCGTGCTCGGTGCAGACCCGCACACGGGACACACTGTGGTGGCCAAGAACGGCCGTTACGGCGCCTACGTCACAGAGATCATCCCGGAGATGACCGACGAAGAGCTGGCCAAGCAGCCGGTGGAGTACTACAAGAACGGCAAGCCCAAGCCGCCCAAGAAGCCGGTCAAGGCCAAGCCGCGCACCGGTTCGCTGTTCCAGTCCATGACCGTGGAGTCCGTAACGCTGGATGAGGCCCTGCAGCTCATGAGCCTGCCCCGCGCGCTGGGCGAGGACGCCGAGGGCAACCTCATCACGGTCCAGAACGGCCGGTTCGGCCCGTACCTGAAGAAGGGCACGGATTCCCGCTCCATCGGATCCGAAGAGGAAATCTTCACCATCACCCTGGAGCAGGCGCTGGAGATCTACTCGCAGCCCAAGCAGCGCGGCGCCCGTGCCGCGGTGCCGCCGCTGGCCGAGTTCGGTCCGGACCCGGTGTCGGAGAAGAACATCGTGGTGAAGGAAGGCCGGTTTGGTCCGTACATCACCGACGGCATCACCAACATCACGGTTCCGCGTGCCACCTCCCTGGAGGAACTTACCCGGGAACAGGCCGTGGAACTGTTGGCCGAAAAGCGCGCCAAGGGCCCGGTCAAGCGGACGGCCACCCGCAAGGCACCGGCGAAGAAGAAGGCAACGGCCAAGAAGTAGTGCCTGGCCGGCGCGTTTGCGCCGGCCACCGGATCGTGATCGGGTAGACGGTATGACTGAACAGCCCGCGCACACGGATCTCCAGCCGCTCAACGACCTTGAGGAGAAGCTCGCCACCGGCGGGCAGGAAGACGCCAACCCTGTGGACGTCATCCTGTCCTTCCTGAACAGCGAGGTCTACATCATCAGCTCGGACACGGCGGAGGGCGTGGACTCCCAGGTTGAGCCGCTGGTCCTGGCCAACGCCGACGGCCGGCCCGTCCTCGCCGTGTTCTCGCACCCCACCCGGGTGGACCAGCAGTACCTGGAAGCCGCCCCCAACGTGCTGGGCACCCAGGGAGCGGCCATCATCGCCAACATCGGCGACGAACTGGGCATGGTGATCAACCCCGGTGCCGCCTACGGATTCGAGATCGATCCTGAAGGTGTCGCGAACATCCGGCGCGACTTCAAGCGCGCCGACGAGCAATAATGTCCCCATGCGTCTAGGCGTCCTCGACATCGGGTCCAATACTGTCCACCTGCTCCTGGTGGACGCCCACGCCGGTGCACAGCCGGTCCCGTTTGCGTCCCACAAGCGGCCGCTGTCCCTGGTCCAATACCTTGAACCCGACGGCAGCATCAGCGACGAAGGCCAGCAAGAGCTGACCGACTTCGTCCTGGAGGCCTGGGAGTTCGCGGCCCGGCACAACGCCGAGGACCTGTTGGCGTTCTGTACGTCTGCCATCCGCGAAGCCACCAACGGCCCGGCCGTGCTTGCCCGGGTCAAGCACGAGACCACGGTGACCCTCCAGGAACTCACCGGGAGCGAGGAAGCGTCCATGACGTTCTTCGCCGTGCGGCGCTGGCACGGTTGGGGCGCCGGCCCCATCCTGAACCTGGACATCGGCGGCGGCTCCTTTGAAATGGCCTTCGGCCAGGACGAGCTTCCGGAAGTGGCCACCTCCGTGCCGCTTGGCGCCAGCAGGCTCACCCGGGACTGGTTCCCGGAGGACCCGCCGTCTGCCAAAAGCGTCAAGGAAATCCGGCGCTACATCAGGGCCACCCTCAAACCTGCTGTCCGGGAATTTGACGGCCTCGGCCGGGCGAACGTGGTGGCAGGCACCTCCAAGACCTTCCGCTCCCTGGCGCGGATCGCAGGGGCCGCGCCCAGCGCTGAAGGACCCTACGTCAAGCGCGAACTGCACGCCTCCGATCTCGGCATCTGGACCCAGCGGATCTCGGCCATGAGCTCGGAGGACAGGCTGCATCTCCCCGGCGTTTCCGAAGCGCGGGCGCGCCAGCTCCTTGCAGGGGCGCTGGTGGCCGAGGCCGCCCTGGAGATGTTCAAATTCAAGAAGCTGCGCATCTGCCCGTGGGCCCTGCGCGAAGGGCTCATCCTGCGCCGCCTGGACCAGCTGGTCTTCGCGGGGCCGCTGGAACCGGCACCCCACGTGGCAGCGTCACGCCCGGTCGAAGCTATTATCTAGCAACCAAGCGTTCGTCCGTGCCAGGCAGCGCCTCCAGCGGTGCAGCGCTTAAAAGCGGAAGCACCGGGGCCGGCAACAGGAAAATGGGGGAAAACCTGTTGCCAAGCCGCCGGTGCCCTGGCAGGCATCCCCATGCCTGCCGCATCACTCGCACCCTCAATGAGGTAATAACTACGTTAGGACCCCAAGTTGTGCGCTGCCTGCGCTGAACATGGGAGTTGCCTGTGAATGCATGCGTACTGCAATGATGGAGGCATGAGCAACCGAATTGCATTCCTTGGCTGTGGATCCATGAACGAAGCCATTCTTGGCGGCCTGCTGGAGGCCGGGACGGACCCCGGGGATGTGGTGGCCACCGTCCGCCGCGCGGAGCGCGCCTCGGAACTCGCCGAACGGTACCCCGGTATTACCGCGATCGCCGGCGAGGAAGAACCCGACAACAATAAACAGGCCACCAAGGGATCCGCCGTCGTCATCCTTGGCGTCAAACCGGTGGGCGTTGCTGACCTGGCCCGCGAAATCGGCCCTGCCCTTTCGCCGGATACCGTGGTGGTCAGCGTGGCCGCGGCAGTATCCATCGCCCAGCTTGAAGCCGCGCTCCCCGCCGGCCAGCCGGTCATCCGGACCATGCCCAACACGCCGGCAAAGCTGGGCCGCGGCGTGGTGTCCGTCTCGCCAGGAACCCACTGCACTCCCGAGCAGCTCCGGAAGGTCAAGGACATCCTGCAGGGCGCCGGGACTGTGGTCGAAGTGCCCGAAGAGCAGGTGGATGCGCTGTCAGCCATCAGCGGCTCGGGCCCGGCGTACGCTTTCTACCTGGCCGAGGCCATGGCCTCGGCGGGGGAGGAGCTGGGGCTGGACCGCGAACTGTCCCTGCTCCTGGCCCGCGAAACGGTGGCCGGCGCAGGCTTCATGCTCGCCGAACCGGGGGCGGACCCTTCCGCGCTGCGCAAAGCGGTCACCAGCCCCAATGGCACCACGGAGCGGGCCATCGCCACGTTCGACGAACAGGGCATCCCGGCCATCATCGCCGCCGGCGCCAAGGCGGCAGCGGACCGGGCAGCGGAAATCACCAAGCAGCTCGGGTAGCGGAGGTTGGGCCTGTCGAAATCCGGTTTCGACAGGCCCAACCACCGGGGGACTCTAAGGCCGGGCGGCAAACCGTTCCAGCAGGTCCACATGCCCGGAAACAATGAGCATGTCCCGCGAGGACACCTTGGTCTCGGGCCGGGCGTAGGTGAAGTCCTCGCCCGGGGACTTCACGCCCACAATGGTCACACCGTACTTGGAGCGGACCTTCGACTCGTCCAGCGTGAACCCCACGGTCTCGCGCGGCGGATACATCTTTACGATGGCGAAGTCGTCGTCGAACTCGATGAAGTCCAGCATCCTGCCCGACACCAGGTGCGCTGCACGGACGCCGGCGTCGGCCTCCGGGTAGATGACGTGGTTGGCCCCGATCCGCGTCAGGATCTTGCCGTGCGAGGGGGTGATGGCCTTGACCCAGAGGTGCTCGATTCCCAGGTCCACCAGGTTGACGGTGATCAGCACGGAGGACTCAATGGACGTACCCACCCCCACCACCGCGGAACTGAACTCCTGGGCGCCCAACTGGCGCAGCGCGTCGATGTTGGTGGCGTCAGCCTCCACCACATGGGTCAGGAGCGGAGCCCATTTCTGCACCAGGTTCCGGTCGCGTTCGATCGCGAGCACCTCCCGGCCCTGTTTGACCAGCTGCTCTGCCGTGGATGATCCGAAGCGGCCCAGTCCGATCACCAACACCGGGGCGTTGTGGGCGGGGCGCCGCGGGGCGTCTGTGGAACTAGCCAATGATCGGCCTCTCTTCGGGGTAGTGGTACAACTGGCTGCGCTGGCGCAGGGCCAGGGCGGCTGCGAGGGTAACGGTTCCCACGCGGCCCGCGAACATCAGGGCCGCGAGGACGTAGACGCCGGCTGGGGGCATCTCGGCGCTGAGGTTGGTGCTCAGGCCCACCGTGGCGAACGCGGAAATGGTTTCGAACAGCACCCGGTCAAGTGACTGGCCGCTGATGGCCAGCAGCAGGAAAGCGGACACGGACACCAGGGTGGCGCCGGCCACGATCACCGAGATGGCCACCCGCATGCTTCCTTGCGGGATGGTCCTGCCGTAGACCTTGACGTCCGCGTCACCGCGGGCCTCGGCGACTATGGCCAGGAACATCACAGCGATGGTGGTGACTTTGATGCCGCCTGCCGTGGATGCGGAGCCGCCGCCGGCGAACATCAGGGCGTCGGTCAGCAGCATGGTGGTGGAATCCATCTGGTTCTGGTCCACCAGGTTGAAGCCGCCGGACCGCGTCATGACGGAGGCGAACAGCGCGTGGGTGATCTTGTCGCCCACATCCATGGTGCCGATGGTCCGGACGTTGTCCCACTCCATCAGCGCCCACAGGAACGCCCCGGCCACCAGGAGGATCAGCGATACCTGGATGGTGAGCTTGGTGTGCAGGTTCCACTTTTTCCAGTTCAGGCCGTTCTGCTGGAGGACCATCACCACGGGGAAGCCCAGGCTGCCCAGGAAGACCCCCACCATCAGGGGGATGAGGATCCACAAATCCGTCTCGTAGGGCACGATGCCGTCCGAGTGCGGGGTGAAACCGGCGTTGTTAAATGACGAAATGGCATAGAAGATGCCGTGCCACACGGACTGCCAGAAGGGCTCGCCCAGGGTCAGGAACCGGGGAACGAGCGCCAGGGCCAGGACGCCCTCGATGACCACGGAGGTGGTGATGACGATCCGGAGCAGGGTGCCCACCTCACCGAGGCGGCCGGCGTTGTTCATGGATTCCGCGGCAATGATCTTCCCGCGCACTCCCAGCCGCTTGCTCACCATCAGTGCCAGCAACGAGGCCAGCGTCAAGGTGCCCAAGCCACCGATGAAGATGCCCACCAGGATCACCAGCTGGCCGAAAAAGGACCAGTGCGCCGCCGTCGACACCACCGTAAGTCCCGTCACGCAGACGGCCGACACGGCGGTGAACAGGGCCTGGTGGATGGGGGTGGCGGTTCCGTCGGCCGAAGCCACGGGCAGCGACAGCAGGAACGTGAACACCACACAGACGGCGGCGAACGCAGTCAGTGCAAGCCTGGCGGGGGAGGTGTTGGCAATGTCGTCGATGAAGTCGCGAAGCCGCGTGAAGATCCAGAGGCCCTCCCGCTCCTGCGCCGGGGGGTGCCAGCTGGCCGGGGTCCGGGGCCTTGACTGGCTCTGCGTCATGTGTGGCTTTTCCTCGGTCGAAACTGCTTCCCCCAGTAGTAAACCACTAAAGCCCCGCTTCATGGCCTGGCTGCGGGTCCGGCGGGCTCGGGTAGCCTGTGATTGATGACATATCTGCCCGGTCTAAGCCAGCCCGCGCCGCCGACGACGGTGGCGTGGAGCCCCGACATGACTGCCTACAATTTCGGCCCGGGCCACCCCATGGCGCCGGAGCGGATGGACCTTACGGCCCGCCTGTCGCGCAGCCTGGGGCTCTTCGACCTGGACCACGTGGACGTGCAGGCGCCGGAGACGGCATCCGATGCAGAACTGGAAGCGGTGCATTCGGCGGATTATGTCGCGGCGGTGCGCAGGGTCAGCGCGGACCCCTCGCGGCCGGACGAGTCCCGCGGGCTGGGCACCGAGGACGACCCGGCTTTCGCGGGAATGCATGAGGCCGCGGCGCGGCTGGCCGGCGGATCCCTGATGGCTGCCCAGGGTGTGCTGGAGGGCTGGGCCGTGCATGCGGTCAACTTCGGCGGCGGCATGCACCACGCTTCCCGGGACCGTGCCAGCGGATTCTGCATTTACAACGACGCCGCCCTTGCCGTGCAGCGGCTCCTCGACGGCGGCGTCGGAAAAGTGGCCTACATCGACGTCGACGCCCACCACGGCGACGGCACGCAGAACATCTTCTGGGACGACCCCCGGGTCCTGACGCTCTCGCTGCACGAAACGGGACTGACCCTCTTCCCCGGAACCGGGTTCGCCAACGAGATCGGCGGCCCCGCGGCGGAGGGGACGGCCGTCAACGTTGCGCTGCCGGCCGGCACCGCGGACGCCGGCTGGCTGCGGGCCTTTTACGCCATCGTGCCGCAACTGGTGGGCGCCTTTGAACCGGAGGTCATCGTGAGCCAGCACGGCTGCGACTCGCACCGCAGCGACCCCCTCACGCACCTCAACCTCAGTGTCGACGGGCAGCGCGAGGCCGCGAACGCCGTCGCAAACCTCGCCGAACGGTTCTGCGGAGGCCGCTGGATCGCCACCGGGGGCGGCGGTTACAACGTCCTGGATGTGGTGCCGCGCGCTTGGAGCCACCTGGTGGCGATCGCCGCCGGACGGCCCGTGCCGCTGCGCACCGCCGTGCCCGAGGACTGGCGGCAGTACGTGGCGGAGAAATTCGGGACCGTGGCCCCCACACTCATGGGGGACGACGTGGAGCTGTGGTGGCGCTCCTGGGAAGTGGGCTTCGACCCCAACGACGCCGTGGACCGCACCGTCATGGCCACCCGCAAGGCGGTATTCCCGCTCCATGGGCTGGACCCCTGGTTCGACTAGCAGGCCCGGGCGCCGCACCGGGACACGGAGGCACCGAAATAGTTGATGCCTTTCGGCGTATATGTCGCTAGGGTGGGAGGCATGGTGACAGACGACGTATTTGCCGTCATAGCGGAATCCACCCGGCGGGACATCCTGGTGGCCCTCCGGACGGGGGACAAAGCCGTGGGGGAGCTGGTGGAGGAACTGGACGCCAGCCAGCCCACCATTTCCAAGCACCTGAAGGTCCTGCGGGAGGCACAATTGGTGAGCATGCGTGCCCAGGGCCAAAAGCGGTACTACGCCTTGAACCGGGGTCCGCTGGAAGGCATTGCGAGCTGGCTGGAGACGTTCGACGTCGGCCCGGCCGGCACGGCTGCCTCGTCCCCAACCAACGCATCGCCAAAGAACGCCCCCGCCAACAGTGCAGCGGCCGGCAGCGCATCAGCGACGAAGGGCCGGTCTGCGGCGGGCACCGCCGCAGCGGGCCTGCCGGAAGCACCCGCCGCCGTCGAACGGGGCCTCGTGCCGCAGGGCCAGGAGGAAGCCGCCGCGGCCGTCCTGGTGCGGGAGGGCGCCGAACTGAGCCCCGCCGTCGTCATTCCCGGCGGAACCGCCGCCCCGCTGAGCGATGACAGTGTTCCGCAGCAGATCGGACGCAGTGTTGGCCGCGCGGCCACCAAAGCCGCTGACCTCCTGGCAAACCTCCCCAACCTGCCTAAATTCGGCAGGAAGAAATAGTTTGGACGCCGGCGGTTGAGGTCTCGAAACCCGGGTTTCGAGCTTCCAACCGCCGGTTCCCGGCTCAGTGCGTGCCCAGCAGCCGCACGTGGTCCGGCGTAAGCCCTGAAACGGAACTGACGCCCAGCAGGGCCATGGTGCGTGCCATGTCCTTTTCCAGGATCTGCAGGACGCGGTCCACGCCGGCGCGGCCGCCGGCCATCAGCCCGTAGAGGTAGGCGCGCCCAATCAGGGTGAAGTCCGCGCCAAGGGCCAGCGCGGCCACGATGTCCGCGCCGCTCATGATGCCGGTATCCAGCATGATGGCCGCGTCCGTGTTGTCCTTGGTGAAGGCCTCCTTGACCTCGGGGAGCAGGTGGAACGGGATGGGGGCCCGGTCCAGCTGGCGGCCGCCGTGGTTGGAGAGCACTACGCCATCCGCGCCGTGGTCCACTACCCGGCGGGCGTCCTCCACCGTCTGGATGCCCTTGACCACCAGGTTGCCCTTCCAGGTGTCGCGCAGCCAGTCCAGGTCCTCAAAGGTGAGCGTGGGATCGAACATGGAGTTGATCAGGTCCGCCACGGTGCCGGTGTAGCGCGAGAGCGACGCGAAGGTCAGCGGCTCGTGGGTGAGGAAGTTGAACCACCAGGCCGGCCGGTAGGAGGCGTCCAGGACGGTCTTCAGGGTCAGTGCCGGCGGGATGGTCATGCCGTTGCGGACGTCGCGGAGGCGCGCGCCGGCAACGGCGGTGTCCACGGTGACCATGAGGGTGTCGTTGCCGGCCTTGGCGGCGCGCTCGATCAGTTCCAGCGAGCGGTCGCGGTCCGTCCACAGGTAAAGCTGGAACCAGTTCCGGCCGTTTGGTGCGGCCGCTGCCACGTCCTCGATGGACGCCGTGCCCATGGTGGAGAGCGTATAGGGGATGCCCGCTGCCTCGGCGGCGCGGGACCCGGCGTATTCGCCCTCGGACTGCATCATCCGGGTGAACCCGGTGGGGGCGATGCCCACGGGTAGGCGGGACGGTTTCCCGAGGATGTCGGTGCTGAGGTCGATGGCAGAGACGTTCCGCAGGATGCCGGGCCGGAATTCGATGTCCAGGAATGCCTGGCGGGCCCGGCGGAGGGTGATTTCCTCCTCGGCGGCTCCGTCCGTGTAGTCGAAGGGGGCCTGCGGGGTACGCCGTTTGGCGATGTCCCGGAGTTCCCGGATGGTGCTGGCCCGCTTGAGCCGCGCGTCCTTGCTGAACTCCGGCTTCTTGAACTGCATCAGTGGAGCGAGGTCTGAGTACTTGGGCACGCGGCGCTTCAGGGCCGGGGGCACGGCGGACGACGCCGGAGCCTTGGCGGGTGCGGGCGCTGCGGGAATGTCAGTGGCGTCCGGGGCCGGGGCGGCCTCCGGGTTGCCGGGCTGGATGATGTGGGTCATGGCGTCCTCCTGTGGTCCAACCACACTGTAGGCCATGTGGTCCAACCACATCAACTACCATTGGCCGTATGCGAACCCACCAGCTGGTCCTTGCCTGGATCGAGGACCAACTCTCTGCCGGACGGCTGGCCGTCGGCGGCAGGCTGCCGGCCGAACGGACCCTCGCCGAGCAGCTCAAGGTGTCCCGGACATCGGTGCGGGAGGCCATCCGGATCCTCGAGGCGATGGGGGTGGTCCGCGCGGGTGTCGGGTCCGGCCCCGATGCGGGGACGGTGGTCATCTCGGACCCCACCGCGGCGCTCGGCTCGGCCCTCCGCCTGCACGTTGCCACCCAGCACCTGCCCGTGGCGGACATCGTGGAGACCCGCGTCCTGCTGGAGTCCTGGGCTGTGGGCAAGGCGCGGCCGGATGCCCCCGAACTCGATGAGGCCGCTGCCCTGCTGGCCGGCATGGACGGGCCGGATGGCCTGCCGGTCGGCGACTTCCTGGCCCTCGATGTCCGCTTCCACCTTGCTCTGGCCAACGCCGCCGGCAACGCGGTGGTCAGCGCCATGATGGGGTCCCTCCGGGAATCCATCCAGGGCTACGCTGCAGAGCTGACGTCAAACCTGCCCGACTGGGACGCCACAGCATCCCGTTTGCGTGCCGAACACCACGCCATCCTTGCGGCGGTCCGGAGGGGCGACGGCGGCCGGGCGGCAGAACTGGTGGCGGCCCACATTGAGGGGTATTACCAGGAAGCAGGCTTGGGGGCGGAGTTCCGGGAACGCTAGCCGTGGACGGCGCTCCGTGACGCCTTGGCCGGACCGCTGCTGGCCCGGACTTCCAGCCGGGGCTGGAAGCGGCTGCCGGGCGCCTCGTTCCCTTCCTTGCGGATCAATGCCCGGAGCTGGTGCCACGCCTGCTCGCCCAGTTCGGTGATGGGGACGGCCGCGGTGGTGAGTGCCGGCGTCGTGTACTTGGCGAAGGGGATGTCGTCGAAGCCGGTGACGGAGATGTCGCCCGGCACGTCCAGGCCCCGTTCATGCAGTCCGCTCATCAGCCCCATGGCCACGAGGTCGTTGAACGCGAGGATGCCGGTGGCCCCGCTGGCCAGGACCGCGTCCACTGCTCCATGCCCGGTGTCGAAGTCCGAGCCGCCCTCGAGCATGGTCACCTCCACCTGCGGGTGGGCGGCCTTGAAAGCCTCCAGGCCCTTGAGCCGCATGCCGTTCGATGCGCTCCGCGGCGGCCCTGCCAGGAAGGCCAAGCGGGTATGCCCCAGCTCCACCAGGTGTCCGGCGATGTCCTGGACGCCCTGCCCGTAGTCCACCACGAGGCTGGGCACGTCCGGTGCGGCCGTGGTGCGGTTGATCAGTACCAGCGGGTGCAGCGACGGCGCGATTTCCGTCAGTTCGGCATCCGTCATGCGGGGGGCGCAGAGGACCAGCCCGTCGCAGCGGCGGCGCGCTTCGCCGGCCAGGATGGACTCCTCGCTGGAAACTTCGAACGAGTCCGCGATGAGCACCCGGTAGCCGTCCTGTGCCGCGGCCCGGCTCAGGCCGCGGAGGATGGCCTGGAACGTGGGATTGGCCAGATCGGGCACCACGATGCCGATCGTGTCTGTCTTCCCCAGTGCCAGGCTGCGGCCCACCGGGTTGGGCTGGTACTTCAGTTCTGCGGCGGCGGCGCGGACCCTGGCGGCGATGTCCGGGTCCACCGTGAAGTTCCCGTTCATGACACGCGAAACCGTGGCGTGTGAGACTCCTGCCTTCACGGCGACATCCGCGATGCCGATCCGGCCGCTTGCCGATTTCCTGGCCATGGGGAACCCTTCTTTCGCGCCACCCGGACGGACGCTGCCGGATGCGGCGGCGTCCGGCGAACAAGCCCCGGGAGGCTGGTGCTTTGGAAGACAGCATATACGGCAGTCGGAAAGCGATTTCTACCCTTTTCCCGACAGTTTTCCGTCGGGGAGGGCGCCAGCGCGGCGCGCTTGGCCGGAAAACGCTTTCTGTCAGCGCCTGAAGTGGTTGACGGATAGGCGGACGGGTTGATAGAACTGCTATAGCGAACTGAGAAAACGCTTTCTCAGGCAGGTGCAGCAGAGTGCCACCGCCGAACCGCAGCGGCCGTCCCGGCGGCCGGGCAACGAGCTTTCGAAAGGTACCCCACATGGTCAACACAGCCGAGACGACGTCGGCCGCAGCTGCTCCCCACACGGCTGCCGGCAGCGCCACCTCCGACGGCCGCAAGGCGCGCCTTGCTTTGGTCGGCACCGGAGGGCGCTCCGAAATGTACATCCGCGCAGTGTTCGGCAAGCACGCCGACACCTCGGAACTGGTCGCGTTCGCGGACGTGAACCCCGGCCGCGTGGAGTTCTACCAGAACCTCATCCAGGAACTCGGTGCCCCCGGCCCCATTGCCTCGTTCGATCCCGCGGACCTGACGGCCTTCATCCAGGGCAACAACATCGACCGCGTCGTGGTGACCACTCCCGACTACACCCACGCCGACTACATCGTCGAAGCCCTCCGGGCCGGTGCCGACGTGGTGGTGGAAAAGCCCCTCACCATCGATGCCGAGGGCTGCCGCCGCATCACCAAGGCGGTCCAGGAAACCGGCCGGAACGTCGTGGTGACGTTCAACTACCGCTACTCGCCCCGCAACAGCGCCCTCAAGGAAATCATCCAGAGCGGCGTGATCGGCAAGGTCACCTCGATCGACTTCAGCTGGGTCCTGGACACCGTGCACGGCGCGGACTACTTCCGCCGCTGGCACCGCGAGAAGAAGAACTCCGGCGGCCTGCTCATCCACAAGGCGTCCCACCACTTCGACCTCGTCAACTGGTGGATCGACGACGTCCCGGAGCGCGTCTTCGCCTCCGGCGGCCTGAAATTCTTTGGCGACAAGAACGCCGCCGAACGCGGGCTTGGCCCCCGCCCCGAGCGCGGAACGCCCGACGCCGGTGCGCCCGCCGGTGAAAAGGACCCGTTCGCGCTGGACCTCCGGGAGGACGAGCGGCTCAAGGCGCTCTTCCTGGACAACGAACACTACGACGGCTACCGCCGCGACCAGGACGTCTTCACCGGCGGGATCACCATCGAGGACAACCTGGCACTGGTGGTGGAGTACCAGGGCGGGCCGCGCCTGAGCTACTCGCTGAACGCGCACAGCCCCTGGGAAGGCTACCGGGTGGCGGTCAACGGCACCGAGGGCCGCGCTGAGCTCGAAGTGGTGGAACGCGCCGCCGTCCTGCACAGCACGGACAAAAAGACCGTGGTGGACCCCAGCGCAACCCCCGTGGAGGAAGAGGACGCCGTCCGCCGCAACGGCGAACGGCTGGTGGTCCAACGCCACTGGGAGGCCGCGTACGAGGTGCCGATCGTCAACGGCGAAGGCGGGCACGGCGGGGGCGACGAACTCCTGCTCTCGGACCTCTTCAACGGCCCGGGTGAAGACCCGCTGGGCCGTCCCTCCGGCTACCTCGACGGGCTGCGGTCGGTCTCCGTGGGCATCGCCGGCAACCAGTCGCTCGAAACCTCGCTGCCCATCCGCGTGGAGGACCTGGACCTCGGCGTCGACCTCCGCCGCGGCAAGTAAGGAAGAACCATGAGCAGGATATTCGTTACCGGCGGCTCCGGCCGCCTGGGCCGCAGCGTCGTGGCGGGGCTCGCCCAAGCGGGCCACGAGGTGGTCTCCGTGGACCGCGACGCCGTGCCCGCCGACCAGCTGCCGCCCGGCGTCGTGCAGGAAACCGCGGACCTCCTGGCGCCGGGCGAGGCGCTGCGCCTCCTCCGGGAGGCAAGGCCCGACGCCGTCATCCACCTTGCAGCGATCGCCGTCCCGTTCAGCGCGCCGGAGGACGTCATCTTCGGCACCAACACCCGGCTCGCCTTCGCCGTGATCAGCGCGGCCACGGAGCTGGGCGTGCCCAAGATCATCACCGCCAGCAGCCCCACCGTGCTCGGATACGGCTCGCCCGCGGGCTGGCTGCCGCCGTCGTTCCCGCTCGATGAGCGGACGCCGCCGAAGCCCTGGAACGCCTACGCACTCTCCAAGCTCATCGCCGAACAGACTGTCCAGATGTTTGCCGCCGCCCAGGGGGAGAGGATCCGGTACGCGGCGTTCCGCCCGTGTTTCGTGATCTCCCCGGAGGAGTGGGAGGGGGCGCCCACGCAGCAGGGCCACACCCTGGCTGAACGCCTGGCCGATCCCGCCCTTTCCGCACCGGCCCTGTTCAACTACGTGGACGCCCGCGACGTCGCGGACTTCCTTGACCTGCTGCTCCGGAAAATGACGGACATTCCCAACGGGGAAACCTTCTTCGTCGGAGCCGCGGACGCCCTCGCCACCGCGCCACTGGCGGAGCTCATGCCCCGGTTCCTGCCGGGCAGTGAAGGCATCAGCGCAGGCCTGACCGGGACCAGCCCCGCCTTCTCCATCGCCAAGGCACAGGAACTCCTGGGCTGGCAGCCGCGGCGCAGCTGGCGCACCGAACTCACGTCCCGCCCCACCCTCAACGACGAGGCTTCCGCGCTGGTCACTGCCGGCGGCGGAAGCAAGGAGACACCATGAAATTCGACGGCGTACTGTTCTTCCCCGTCACCCCGTTCACGGCCGAAGGCGCCGTCGATGTGGAACTGCTCAAGGAACACATCGGTTCCCGGCTGCCCTTTGGCCCCGGCGGCGTCTTCCCTGCCTGCGGCACCGGTGAATTCCATGCCCTCAGCATCGAGGAGGTCCGCACGGTGGTGGCGGCCGCCGTCGAGGTCGTCGCCGGGAAGGTTCCCGTGGTGGCCGGGGCGGGCGGACCGCTGGGCCACGCCCTCGCCGCCGCCCGGGTTGCCGAGGAAGCAGGCGCCGACGCCCTCCTGGTGCTTCCGCCCTACCTGGTGACGGGACCCACCGACGGCCTGGTGGCCTACATCGAGGCTGTCGCCAACGCCAGCAGCCTGCCGGTCATCGTCTACCACCGCGGCAACGCAAAGTTCACCGCTGCGTCCATGGCGAAGCTGGCGGCCAATCCCAAGGTCATCGGCTTCAAGGACGGCCTGGGCGATGTTGGCCTGGCCCAGGAGATCGTGTCCGCCGTCAAGGCTGCCGGCCGGGAGGACTTTGCGTTCTTCAACGGCCTGCTCACCGCGGAACTGACCCAGGGCGCCTATCGCGGCCTGGGGATCCCGCTGTATTCGTCGGCAGCCTTCGCGATGGCGCCGGAGATCGCGAAGGCGTACTACGACGCCTACGTATCCGGGGACGAGGACCGCCGCAATGCCCTGCTGGCGGGCTTCTACGCACCGCTGGTCCGCCTGCGCGACCAAACGCCCGGGTTCGGCGTCTCCCTGATCAAGGCCGGCCTGCGACTGGGCGGCCTTCCGGTGGGCGCGGTGCGGCCGCCGCTGGTGGATCCCACGGAGGAACAGCTGGTGGAGCTCAAGGCCATCCTCGCCAGGGGCTACGAGCTGGCCGGCCGCTGATGGGCGCCCTCGCGACCCGGACCGTTACAGTCCCGCGCATCACGGGCCTTTCCACGCGGCTCATCACGGTGCCGCTGCGCCGGAGCTGGGGGGCTGAAGCGCCGGAGAACCACGTCATCGCCACCGAGCTCCACACGGATGACGGCGGCACCGGGTACGGCTTCTCCTGGACCCCCACTATCGGGCCCCGGGCGGTAAAGGCCCTGCTGGATCACGACATCGCCCCTTTCGTCGCCGGGCTGCCCGCCACCCCCGAGGGGGTGTGGGACGTGCTCTGGAAGCGGCTGCACGAGGCCGGCGGCGGAGGGCTCACCACCATCGCCATGGCCGGTGTGGACCTTGCACTGTGGGACCTGCAGGCCCGCCGTGCCGGCACGTCCGTCACCGGCCTGCTGGGACAGCGGCACGAGTCAGCCGAGGTCTACGGCTCCGGCGTGAACCTGCACTACACCCTGGAGGAGCTGGTGGCGCAGGCTGAACGCTGGGTCGCCGCCGGCCACCAGGCCGTCAAGATCAAGGTGGGCAAACCGGACCTGCGCGAGGACGCGGAGCGGGTGGCGGCCGTGCGGTCCGTGCTGGGCCCGGACCGGCGGCTCATGATCGACGCGAACCAGCGCTGGGACCTGCCCACCACGTTCCGGGCGCTGGACGTCCTGGCTGAATTCGGCCTTGAATGGTTGGAGGAACCCATCCGCGCGGACGACCTTTGGGCCTACCGCCGGCTCCGCAAACACTCCCCGGTGCCCATTGCCTTGGGCGAAAACCTGCACACCATCTACCGTTTCCGCGATTTCATAGAAGCTGAGGCGGTGGACATCATCCAGCCCAACATCATCCGGGTCGGCGGCATCACCCCGTTCCGGCGGATCGTGGAGCTGGCCCGGACCCACAGCATCAAGGTCATGCCGCACCTGCTGCCGGAACTGTCCGGGCAGCTGGCATTGACCCTGGCGGAACCCACCCTGGTGGAGGACGTCGAAGAGGCGTCGTTCGAGCAGCTGGGCATCCTGGACGGGCCATCGCCGGTGCGGTTCAGCAACAGCCGGGTGGCCCTGGCGGACCGGCCCGGCCTGGGATTCCGGTTCCGGGACGCACCGTAACCACCTACGCACATCCACAGAACAGGTACCCGACGTGACAACTGCAACCCTTTCCCTGTCCGAGCTCACAGCTGCCGCGACGGAAGCCGCCAGGGCCGCCGCCGCCGCCACCGACGCCGAGCGCGCCGCCTGGCTTCACGCGGTGGCGGACGCCCTGGACGCCAACGCGGCCGAACTGGTGGAAATCGCCGATGCCGAAACCAGCCTGGGAGTTCCCCGGCTGACCGGCGAGGTAGCCCGCACCACCGGCCAGCTGCGCCTCTTCGCCACCGTCATCACCGAGGGCTCCTACCTGGAAGCCATCATCGACCACGCGGACCCCGCCGCCACGCCGCCCAAACCCGACCTTCGCCGCATCCTGCGGCCCATCGGGCCAGTGGCGGTCTTCTCGGCGTCGAACTTCCCGTTCGCCTTCTCAGTGGCCGGCGGTGACACGGCCTCGGCCCTCGCCGTCGGCTGCTCCGTCGTTGTCAAAGCCCACTCAGGGCACCTGCGGCTCTCCGAGCGGACCGCAGCAATTGTGGCGGAGGCGCTTCGCAGTGCGGGTGCTCCGGAGGGCCTGTTCGCCTTGGTCAGCGGCCGCGAGGTGGGAACGGCGCTGGTCCAGGACCCCGCCATCAAGGCCGTGGGCTTCACCGGCTCCATCCCCGGCGGCCGCGCCCTGTTCGACCTCGCCACCTCACGGCCCGAGCCCATCCCGTTCTACGGAGAGCTGGGCAGCCTCAATCCCGTGGTCATCACGGCGGCAGCACTTGAAGGACGCCCGGCGGAACTGGCCGCCGGCCTGGCCGGATCCTTCACCCTTGGGGCGGGCCAGTTCTGCACCAAGCCAGGCCTGGTGTTCATCCCTGCCGGAACCTCCTTTGCAGCCCAGGTCGCCGAGGCCAGCAAGGACAAGCCCGCGGCCGGCATGCTGACCAGCCGCATCGCCGAGGCCTACCCTGAGGGACTGCGCAGCTTCGCGGCCGTCGAGGGCGTGGAGGTGGTGGGCGGCAGCGTTGACCAGGACGCGGCGGCCAACGGGGCGGCTCCGGTGGTGTTCGCCACCAGCGCGGCCAAGGTCCTGGAGCGGCCTGAGCAGCTGCTTGAGGAATGCTTCGGGCCCACCACCATCCTCATCGAGTACGCGGACCAGCAGGAACTCTCTGCTGTCCTGGCAGAGGTTCCCGGCAGCCTGACGGCCACGGTGCACGCACAGCCGGGCGAGGACATCGCCGCCCTGGTGGAGCAGCTCTCGGGCCTGGCCGGCCGGGTCCTGTTCGATGGCTGGCCCACGGGTGTCGCCGTGAACTGGGCCCAGCAGCACGGCGGCCCATACCCCGCCACCACCTCGCTGTTCACCTCGGTGGGTGCGACGGCGGTCCGCCGCTTCCAGCGTCCCGTGGCCTACCAGGACGCCCCGGAAAGCGTCCTGCACCCGGCGCTGCGTGAGGACAATCCGCTCGGGATCCCGCGCCGTGTGGACGGCGAACTGCGGCTCCCGTAACAACGCCCGCTCACCTATGGCCGCCTTACTCGAAACGCCCGCTCACTTATGGCCGTAAATACGGCCATAAGTGAG